>NZ_JBNCLY010000015.1:0-50269 GCF_049844915.1 Gordonia sp. DT30
GGTGGTGAAGTGGAGGAACCATGGAGGCGCGTAGACCGAGGGAGTTGGCGTGGTGTTGGGTGTTGTGCATGCGGCTACCGCGAGTGTCAGCATGGTGAGTATTGATGCTGTGAGAAGTGTTCGCGCTCGGCGTGTTTGGTGTGTCATGCGCCGGGGTTCGGATTCCAGGACCAGCCGGGGCTGTTGGGTGGGTTGGTTTGTTCGGGGATGCGGGCGGATGCGCATTGGCGTACGGCGATACTGGGTGGCTGGTTGGGGTCGGGATGGAGGTCGTCAAGCACCTGCCAGTCGCCGAAGACGTTGTGGATCGGATACCAGTGCGGGCCGTGTTGGTTGGCCGGGGGCGGGGTTCCGGTGCGCCGGTAGGTGAGGACGTCGCCGCTCCAGTTGGGGCCTGGTTGGCAGATCGTGGCGCTGGCAACCGTACCTTGAATATGGAACGAGGCAATGAATGCCGAGTCGCGGCTTGGCTGGTAGGCGTGAGTAGGGTCTTCGCCCAGTCCGAAGGCCGGTGGGTGCAATTCGGTGGCGTGTGCGTACCCAGGATAGCCGGCTGCGGCGTGCGCTGAGCTGAGCTGAGCGATCGACTCTGATTCGTACACGGCTCGTATGAACGTTGCGTCAGGGCTCGTGAGATCAATAGCGATAGTGGGTATCCAGTATGTTGTTAGATGGAGAAACCATGGAGGCGCGTAGACCGAGGGAGTTGGCGTGGTGTTGGGTGTTGTGCATGCGGCGAGCGCGAGTAGCAGCATCGTGAGTGTTGATGCTGTGAGAAGTGTTCGCGCTCGGCGTGTTTGATGTGTCATGCGCCGGGGTTCGGATTCCAGGACCAGCCGGGGCTGTTGGGTGCGTTGGTTTGTTCGGGGATGTGCGCGGCGGCGCATTGGCGTACCGCGAGGCTGGGTGGCTGGTCGAAATCGGGATCGGTGTCGTTGAGGACTTGCCAGTCGCCGAAGACGTTGTGGATGGGGTACCAGTGTGGGCCGTGCTGGTTGGGCGGCGGCGGGGCCCCGGTGCGCCGGTAGGTGAGGACTTCGCCGCTCCAGCCGGGACCCGTTTCGCAAATCGTGGCTGTCGCTGTATTTCCGTCACTATGGAAGGCGCCGATGAAATGCGAGCTTTGAGCCAGCGGACGGGCTAAGTTGGGATCCTTTCTAGCTTCGAATTTCAGGGGATGCAGTTCCCTGGCGTGAACGTAGCCGGGATATGCCACTGCGGCGTGGGCTGCGCTGAGCCAAGCTATTCCGTCGGATTCAGACACGGCTCGGATGAAAGTGGCGTCGGGGCTCATGAGATCCAGTGCGGGGGTGGGAACCCAATACATAGTGATGTGCAGAAACCATGGTGGTGCGTATACCGACGGGGAGCGCGGCGGAGCTGGTGGCGTGCTGGGTGTTGTGCATGCGGCGAGCGCGAGTATCAGCATCGTGAGCGCTGATGCCGTGAGAAAAGTTCGCGCTCGGCGTGTTTGGTGTGTCATGCGCCGGGGTCGGGTTCCCAGGACCAGCCGGGGCTGTTGGGTGGGTTGTTTGGCTTGGCGATGTGAGCGGCTGCGCATTGGCGTACCGCGAGGCTGGGTGGCTGATCGGAGTGGGGAACGGTGTCGTTGAGGACTTGCCAGTCGCCGAAGACGTTGTGGATGGGGTACCAGTGTGGGCCGTGCTGGTTGGCCGGTGGTGGAGACCCAACGCGCCGGTAAGTGAGGACTTCGCTAGTCCAGTCGAGGCCGGGATGGCAAATTGTCGCAGTCCCAATATTCCCGTCTCTGTGGAAAGCGCCAATGAAAAGTGTGCCCCTGCTGAGTGGCTCCGGATGCTTGGGATCGTCGGTGCCGCCTCCTACGTGCGGTGGTGGGCTATGGAGCTCGCTGGCATGGACGAAGCCCGGGTATGCGGCTCGTGCGCCCTGTGATCCAGATTCCATTGCGATATCGTTCGAGTCGCTTACCGCGCGGATAAAGGTGGCGTCGGGGCTCATGAGATCGAGCGCGGGAGTGGGTATCCAGTAGGTGGTGAAGTGAAGGAACCAGGGGGGCGTATATGTCGAGGTCGGCGCGGGCTTGGGCGGCATCTTGGTCGTGCTAGTGCAGGCCGCCAGCGTTAGACAGCCCGCCAGGAAGCAGATCGTTAGTATTAGGGTGGTTCGGCGCATCAGTGTGGTGGCCTTCGGGGGTCGGGAGTGTCGCCATCGATAAATGGAATAATTCGATGATTTGTCGAATCTCTTCCTGCTGGGAAGCCTTCGTTCGAGTCATTGAAGCCATTGTCGTACTGCTGCCGAACAACCTTGTACAGGTCTCTGAAGGTGCCGGAATCGCTGTTGACAGCATCTATATCGAGGCGGCCTCCATTGAAGTATGGGGAGTTCTGTTGAACGAACTCCGGGTGTGTGTCTGCATAGCCCTGGACGATGGCTGCTGCCCTTGCGTCCGGCCCAGCTAGACTGTCATACTGCCAGTTGGCGTCTTTGATCCCCCGTGACCACTGGTCGTCATAATTCGAGACGCTTGAGGGATCCAGCAGTTCAGCCTTTCCGGCCGGCGCGAGGATGTTCATTGCCTGCAACAGCCCGACACCGTGATAGGAGGGTACGCCGGCAAATCCGGTGCCCAGAATTGCCTGGACCGTGTCCCATTCCCGCTGTCGGTCTTCTTCCTTCATGGCGGCCATCACTTCGTTTCCATGGACTATTGCCGCAGCCTCTTGGGTGTTCGCGTCGTCGAAGACGTGGTTGAACACTCCGGCCGCTCGTGCGTACGACTCGTCGCCGTGGAGTCCGTACTCGTATGCCAGGTGATTGGTCCAGGCTGCACCGGCGATGTTGATGGCTCGGGCGGAGACGGGGTCGGTGTCGAGAACCTTGATCATGTTGGTGAACTCGTCCGTCGTGTTGAACGCGTGCAGGGCGTGGGCGTCGATACCCGGAGTCTCTACGCCGCCCAGGTTGCCGAGGTAGGGGATCAGGTTCTTGGTGAGCGTCTGGGCGACTTCAGGGTTGTATTCGCCCATGGGGGTGCTGCCGAGAAGCCTTGCGCTGTTTGCCGGGTCGCCGAGTACATGTGCGACGACATCGGCCGACTCGGCTCCGAGTGTTCCTTGGAAGCCGCCTGCATGGGCTCCCTGCCCGATCCCGTTGAGCACATCGTCGAGACCGCCGGCGTGGTTGTCCCAGTGGTGAGTCACCAGACTCAGGAAGGCCTGTTGACCTGTGTGTTCTTTGTAGTTCGGGTCGACACCTGCCATGTCGCGTCCGGTCAAGAAATCTGCCACCGCCTCGTGGTCGGGTGCGGCGTTGTGCAGCATATTGCTCAATACTCCCTGGACCTCGTCATAGTCCGGGACATCAGTGTTCCACTGTTCCTTGCCGCCACCATGAGTGATGGTGCCGCCGATTATGGACGCCTGTCTGAGGAGCCCGCGGTCGAGGTCGGTGCCGGCGCGTAGCGCGGGATTGCCGTTCTGCAGAAACGAATTCAGCACCTGCCAGTCCCCGAGATGTTTGACCTGGAGTACACCGTAACTTCCCTGCTGGTTTTCGAATGGGTATCCGTCGGTGAGCATGCCTCGAAGCTCAGTTGGGAGCTGCTGCATCCCTCCCCGTCCGCCCGCGACTGTGTGAGTATGTGATCCACTCATCACTTCGAACGCGTCTCCCAGGAGAGACTTGTACTGGCCACCACGAGGGCCCAGCTGCTTGTCGATTTCCGAATTGAGATCGGTGAGCGACCTGCCATCCATTTTCCGCATCAGACGCTGCAGATAGTCGTATTGACCCTGTGGGATATCGACATCTTGCCCGTTCTTGATCGCCTCGAGTTGCTGGGGCGTCAGGTGCAGGGCTGCTTGCAGGTCAGAGATCGCCTGCGGCCCGAGGTGGCCGTTCGACAGATCGCGGTCGGCCATCTCGGCGTTGAGTCCCGCACTCGCCGGAGCGAGGGTTGTGATCGCTTCCATGGCCGACTTGATGGCATTTGCGGTGTCGTTGTCGGTGGTGAAGAGCGTCGTCGCGAGGCTTTGGAGGTACGCGGTCGCGTTGGCTGCTCGTTGCGCGCGTTGTGACGCCATGGCCGTGAGTGCGTGCAGCAACGCCGTGTCATCGGCCTCTGACGCGGTCCGCTCGGCATCCGCGAAATTCAGCGTCTCATGGACCGACCAGTCCTCGTCCACCCGGAAGTCGTCACCTTCCAGTGCGTGTCCCTGTGTTTTGAGGGTGTCGATTTGTTCGGCCAAGGCCTCTCCCATCTGGCCGGCGGCGTTGAGAAGACTGCGTAAGCCATCGTTTTCAAAGCGGCGTTGTTCGGTGAGTTCGCGATCGGCGCGGGTGAACGCAGCCGACGCGGACTGTCCCTGCCAATCGAGTCCACAGATCGTCGAATGCATGCTCGTGGCCTGCCGATCCACGCTGGATTGCAGGGGCGGGATGCCCGCGTTTGCGGTGTCGACCATGGGGTGGGCATTCGAGCCGTATACCGCTGATTTCGGTACGTAAGACATGTTTTTGCTCGTTCGTCTTCTGTCGCTGAGGTCTTCTTCGTCAGTGAGCGGCCGGTGTCATCGCCGGACGAGCGGTTGATTGAGATCTCCGACGGAGAGCAACTCGTTGGCAGCGAGACGCATACTCCGCGAGTCGGCGTTGTCTTGGTTCACAAAAGCCGACGCCGAGTTGTGTAGGAGATCTGACAGTTCCGTATACCGACCGCCCAGCACACCGATGGCGGCGTGTAGGGCGCTGGTCACACCGGACAGCGCTTGGCCGGTTCGCATCTGCGACAACGACCCCGATGCGTGGGCGAAGTCCGGGATTTCGCTACCGGCGATGCTCTGTGCGCAGGATGCCAGTGCCTTGCCCGCATTGTGCAGGTGGGCAGGGTTGACGTGAAGCCGTTGCGCGGACTGCGGTGGTGCCATCGGGTCCCCCATACGTTTGCGGCATCCGTACCCGAAATGTCCGAAATGCCGTTAGTCGCTGAAACTATCTGGCGGAGACATTACTAGATGCGCGGGAGAATGGAGGCGGAGGTCGGTGGGGACCGTTTACCTGGACTCTTCCGTCGCGCTCCGGACCATTCTCGACGTGCCCGAGCGAGCGGCCCTACAAACGTGGATGAGCAGCACAGAATTGACGTGCGTGTCGTCGCGTCTGCTGCACACTGAGGTGACAAGCGTGCTGCGCCGGGATAGCAGGCCGGTGCGTGACGGCGCAGCGTTGCTCGGCTGTGTCGGGCATGTCGACATCACCCGGGAGGTCCGCACCGTCGCGGAGTCGATCGAGAGGCACATCAAGACGCTGGACGCCCTGCACCTGACGACGGCACTTCTGATCGGGGAATCCGTCGCGGTGGCGAGCCATGACATGACGATGAAGGTGGTGGCCGAGAACTTGGGCCTCGATGTGGTGGATCCCGTGCTTCAAGCTCGACGAGCGGTCGGCTGAGCTCATGCCCGCAGAGATGGCGATGGTCGAGGGCGAGCGGCCGGCGAGACGCTTGCGCCCGCTGCGAATTCACATGCGACGGCGGATGTGTCGTGCCGGTCGTCGATCTCACTTCAGCCACGGGTCCGGTCGCTCGTTACCACGCCATACCGACAGAATCGAGCGCCCATCGGAACTGCGGAAGATGTTGTCCACAAATGGCATTCGATGCACAGCTCCAGTCAGGAGCGCGGGATCTTGTCGGTGGGTTCGCGTAGATTGGAGACATCGAATCGATCACCAAGGGGGCATTTTGATCGCCGACGCAACTGTCGAAAGCACCGCTGAAATCACTTATACCGCAGCAATTCTGGCCGGTGTTGTCGACCTGCTCGCCGAACTGCGCACCGGCTCGGACATGACCGGGCCGCAAGCACACGCCGCGCTTCAGCAGATTCTGCTGATCCGCAACCTCGCCGACCACCACGCGGCCACGTTGACCGGTGACCTCGACCGACTCGGTGTCGCCGACGGCAAGGGCCGTCGGTTGCGGGAACTGCTGGTCGTGATGGGGTGCGCACCCGCGGTCGCCTCGCGATTTGTGCGGATCGGTACCGCTACCGACATCGACTCACTCCTGCGCCACGCCGCTGACGGTTCCATCTCCTCCGAACACGCCGACGCAATCGTGCGGGGGCTGTCGCACATCGCGTCTCGGTCACCGGAACCCGTCGACGCCGACATGCGGTCGGCGCAACTGATGTCACTGATGTCGTGGTCGTCGGCAGGCATGACGCCCGCGCAGATCACCGATCACGCCCGCACCATCGCAAATGAACTCGCCGCCGACACCGATGACGGCAAGCCTGCCGCGGAAGACAAAGCGATCAACGAACTCGGCTACCACAAAACCGATGACGGCCGACTCGATGTGCGCGCCAACCTCGATGCAGTAGCCGGGGAGAAACTGCACAGCCTGGTGGAAGCGTTGTCGGCGCCGAAGCCTCAACCCGACGGCTCGCATGATCCACGGCCGGCCGAGCGCCGACGTGCTGATGCTCTCGAATCCATCCTGGAACTCGCTCAGAAGGATCTTGCCGACGAGACCGTGTCGTGCAAGCCGACCGGCGGCGTCCTGTTGACCATCCCGGCCGATGCCCCGAAACTATCGGCACTCGAGTTCATGGGATCGGTGACACCCGCGACGGCGAAGGCGTTGGGGTGTGATGCGGCGATCACCGTCGTCATCGTCGACGGCGAGCAGGTGCCGTTGAACGTCGGGCGTGGGAAGCGGTTGTTCACGCCGTCGCAGCGAAAAGCGTTGCTGCTCAGGGATGAATGCTGCGTGAAATGTGGTGCGCCGGCGTCGCGAACGCAGGCGCATCACCTCGTGAGTTGGGTGGATGGCGGCCCCACCGACCTGGACAACGGCTGCCTACTGTGCACGAGCTGCCACCACGACGTTCACGATCGCGGCTGGGATGTGGTGATGGGCTTCGATGGGCATCCGTGGCTGACACCGCCGGCTACGGTCGACCCGCGCCGGCGGCCACTACCGGCCTACAACCGACGCACCCTACGACTCGACAGCGCTGCCTGAGACCGGCTGCATGACCGTGCTTGCCTGAAACAGGCTCACCCACAATGACTTTCTGACCCTTGCACCCGGCCCGCCGGGACCGCAACTGTTCCTTGAGAACTTCATACGGGCCGCCGGCCCGCGACCCAGCACCGTTCACGGCAGCGCCGCGCGGTCTACCTGGTGCGCGCAAAGGGATTCGAACCCCTGACCGCTGGTGTGTAAGACCAGAGCTCTACCGCTGAGCTATACGCGCGCTGGGCGGGCAACTGCCCGCACCAACACACGAATGTAGCGGCTCACGGTGTGATCGCCCAAACCGAGTGGGACGTGCTCCGGTGTGTGCACATGTCAGCGTGTCGGCGGCGGCGGCGGCGACGTCAGGTCACGGGCCGCAGGCGCGGCGATACCGGGCGGCGAGATGCTCGTGATGGTCGGCCACCGCGGTCAGTTCGCCGCGCAGCTCATCGGGGGACAGGACAGAAAAGTCGGCGTCGAAGGCGTGGAGCCACCGGGCGATCGAGGTCAGCGACGTCGAGTACATCGTCAGTTCGCAACTCGACTCGTCGCCGGACTCGATCGTGCCCCACGCATCGGACACCATGGGTGCGATCACCTCGAGCGGGGCATGGACGCGCACTCGTGCCGAGGCCTGTCGATACACCTCGCCGATACTGCGTTCGAGGAATCGCGACGCCCCGCCTGCGGGCAGGTCGCGCGGCGCGAACCGGGGGCCGGTGGGCGTCTTGGGCACCATCCGGTCCACGCGGAACGAGCGCCAGTCGTCGCGGCCGAGATCGAAGGCGACGAGATACCAGCGCATACCGTTGCGGACCAGCCGGTACGGTTCGGCCTCGCGGCGCGACTCGGTGCCGTCACCGCGCCGATACTCGAACCGCAGCCGCTCCTGGCGATGGCAGGTGGCGGCGATGTCGGTGAGAACCGCTGCCGAGACCGACGCCTGACCGCGCGTGCGCGGCACGGCCTCCAGCGACAGCGCGTCGAGGCGGTGTCGCAGCCGCGAGGGCATCACCTGCCGCAACTTGCTCAACGCACCGGCCGACGCCTCGGCCATGTCCGATACCGGGCCGGTCGTCACCGCATCCAGCCCGAGCGCCACCGCGAGGACTTCTTGGTCGTCGAGAAGCAGCGGCGGCATCTCGGCGCCGGCGCCGAGCCGGTATCCGCCGCCTACACCGACGCTGGCGCCGACCGGGTAGCCGAGTGCACGCAACTTGTCGACGTCGCGTCGCACCGTGCGGGTGGTGATCTCGAGCCGGTCGGCCAACTCCTGGCCGGACCACTCGCGTCGCATCTGCAACAGCGACAGGAGTTGCAGGAGGCGCGCCGACGTTTCGAGCATGAGCTCATCGTGCCGTAGATCGCGGACCATTGGTGTCCGCGTTGGCCGATTGCGGCACTCAGAGGGTGAGGGGATGCCGACTGAAGAACTGCCAGATCAGTGGTGTCGCCGACACGGTGTCGCTGACCCCCGGCCGGCCGTGCGTCGTCGAACCGGGCCAGACGTGCCCGCCGCCGGCGATGCGGTAATGCGCGACCTCGCTGCCCAGCGCACTGCACAACGGCCAATCGAACTGCGTCACAACCGCATTGATCGGCACCTGCAGTGGCGTGGACACACAGCCGTCGCGGCGCGCCCATGACGCGACGACGTCGAAGAGCGGTGCGTAACGTCCGCCGAGTCGGGTGCCACCGTTGTAGTGGATGACGGGATCTGCGGTGCCATGGAAGTCGATGATCGAGGCCGGCGCTTTCGACGACGGGCAGTACGGGCGACTCTGGTCGTAGAACGCCCCGTTGACGATGGCGTAGGCGGCGAACTGGCCGGGCAGCCGGCACGCCAGCATCGACACGAGTCCGCCGCCGTTGGAGCGCCCGACGGCGAAGGTCCGGTTGCGGTCCACACACGTGGTGGCCCGCACCTCACGCAGGATCGCCGAGGTGAACGCGATGTCGTCGGCCTTGGGCGACGAGTACGGGGCGCCCTGCCAGGACAGCTCCCCGTCGGTGCCGAGCAGACCGTCGGGATAGGCCACGACCGCGGGCAGACCCGACAAGCCGGTGTAGCGCTCGAAACTCACCGGCGACTCGGTGTGGCCGGGATACGCGAGGATCAACGGCATGGGGGAGCGTCCGGTGTAGCCGGCCGGCAGGTGGACGCGGTAAGTCCGGTCGACGCCGTCGACCCGGGTCGTGTGGCTCGTGTTCGCCGGCATGCCGGCGCGAGGGGCGCAGGCCGCAGCCGGTGACGGCGAGGGTGATGGGGCGCCACGGGCGGGCGTTCCGGGCCCGAGGAGACAGGTCGCCAAGATACCCAGCACAGCAACGACGCCACCCCACGACCACCGATTCGCTACGCGCACGGGTGCAAGGATAGGGCATGGTCGCCGCCGGACCTCCGCGAATGCCGCTGTCCGGCATCGTCTCGCGCCCATCGTCGCCAGATCCCGAGATGATCCATCCGGCGGTGCACCACGCGGTAGCGTCGGACCCGCGGCCCCGGCCCTACCCGGACCGCAAGAAGCGCCCGCGTTCAGAAATCGGAGATGCCATGCCCGCCACGTCGATCGACCCGTCCGCACTGATTCCGGTCCTGATCGATGAGTGGGGCGCTTTACGGACCCTCGCGACCGAACTCGGTGACCGGTCGACTGCGGCGTCGATCCTGCCGGGCTGGACCAACGCCGACATCATCGCCCACATCATCGGGACCGAGTCCATGCTCGAGGGCCGCGACGTCGACGCCCCGGCCGACATCGCCGACCGGGCACACGTGCGCAATCCGATCGGCGAACTCAACGAGAAGTGGGTCGAGCACTTCCGCGGACGCCCCGCCGGCAACGTGCTCGACGCCTTCGACGAGATCGTCGCGACGCGCAGCGCCGCGCTGCAACGGATGTCACAAGCCGATTTCGACGTCGACGCCCAGACCCCGGCCGGTCCGGACACCTACGGCAGGTTCATGCGAATCCGGTTGTTCGACTGCTGGATTCACGAGGTGGATCTGCGCGACGGAGGCATCGGTGGTACGCCGTCCGCCGAACCGGTCGCCTGGGTGCTCGATGAGATCACCGCCTCGTTGCCCTACGTCGTCGGCAAGCGCGCGCAGGTGCCGATGGGCAGCGCGGTGATCTTCGAGGTCACCGGGGCCGCGCCGCGTACGGTGCGGATCGCGGTGGCCGAGCGGGCCGGACTCGTCGATTCCTTCGACGGCGGCGACGCCGCTGCGGACGTCGTCCTCGAGCTCCACGCTGTCGATCTCGTGCGGCTGGCCGGAGGCCGGCGGACCGCAGACCCGTCCGCGGTGACAATCCGCGGGGACGACGAACTCGCACAGGCGATCCTGGCCCGGATCGACTACCTGATCTGATCGGTGCCGGGTGCCGGCGAGTCGTGTCGCGCCCGCCCCCGCCCGAACGCACGCGCCTCGTCACCAGCGATCGTGCGCGCCGGCAACGGGTCGCTGAGCAGTCGACGGACCAGCGCCGCCGACGGTTCCAACCGACGATCGCTGCCCACGATCACCACGTTGCCGGTGCGACGCCCCTTCAACATGGCCGGGTCGGCGATGAGCAGCACGTGGGCGAAGACCTGCGCGACGGCGTCGGCGTCGGTGCGTACCAGCCCGAGGTCGCGCCCGTCGCCGCAGTTGGCGAGATACAGACCGCCGGGAACGAGGACGTCGGCCACCGCGCGCACGAACTCCACGGTCGTCAGATGTGTTGGTGTGCGGTTGGATTCGAAGGCGTCGCGCACGACCACGTCGCGCGAGCCCGGATGCAACGACTCGAGAACCGCGCGCGCGTCGCCCACACGGATGCGCAGACGCGGCGCGCGGGGCAGGTCGAACCACTCGCGGACCAGACGCGCGAGTTCGGCGTCGATCTCGACGGCGACATGCCGCGACGCCGGGTACGTCGCGGCGAGGTAGCGGGGCAGCGCGCACGCGGCGCCGCCCAGATGCAGAACCGACAGGCGGTCCTCGGTCGGATGGTGGTCCTCGATGACCGCGGCCATCTGCCGCAGGTATTCGAAGTCCAGCACGCGGGGGTCGTCATCGATATGCGAACTGTGCGTGCCGTTGATCTGCAGCAGCCATCCGCCCGAGGTGGTATCGGGCGCCAGCTCGGCCGTGCCGGTGTCGATCGGATAGGTTCCCGCGACCGGCGCGGGGCGGTGGCGTGCCATCACCGCAGGAGTCTATCGGTCCTCCGGTCGGGCCGGCGGCGACCACGGGTAGCGTGGCCAGGATGGATTTGCTGCTGCTGTCCCTGGGCTTCGGTGCGGTCCCCGCATTCGTGGCGGAAACGACCGGAAAGGCGATGCGGCAGTTGACGATCGGCTATCTCGGCGACGCGCGGATCCCCTATGCGGGGCAGCCCGGCGAGCGGGCCGAGCGCGACCGGCTCGATGCCGCAGGCTGTGCGATCGTCGACGTGTCGGCAGCCCGGCAGGACCGCGACGAGTTCGCCGCGGACCTCGATCGGGTCGATGCCCTCTACGTCGCCGGCGGCAACACCTTTGCGCTGCTGTGGGCACTGCGCCGCGACGGCGCCGGGGATGTGCTCGCGGACCGGGTGCGCCACTCGTTGCCCTACATCGGGTGCAGTGCCGGGGCGGTGGTCGTCGGCCCGTCGATTGCCCCGGTGGCCCGGATGGACGATCCGGCCGAGGCGCCCGGCCCGGTCGATCCGCGCGGACTGGAGCTGATCGACACCGTCGTCCTGCCGCACGCCGACGGCCAATTGCCGCCCTACCCGCGGGAATTGATCGACTCGGTACGCCGCGAGTACGGGTCACGCCATCACCTGCAGCCCCTTGCCGACGAGGAGGCGCTGCGGGTTCGTGGCGACGAGCACGCCGTCATCAGCTCGGGGTTCTGATGGGTGGGCGGATGACTGTCCGGCATGCGAGCACCGGGAGGCCGACGTGGTCGGGGTGGGCCGGCACCTTCCGTCCGGAGCCGGTTGGACTGGTCCTCGGCTACCTTCTCGACCGCGTCCTCGCCGACCCGCGCCGAGGGCATCCCGTCGCCGGGATCGGGAACATCGCCGCCGCACTGGAGCGCCGCACCTATGCCGACAGCCGAGCCGCGGGTCTCGCTCACTGCGCGACGTGCGTGGCCGCGGCCGGGGCGGCCGGGATGCTCTCGGTGCGTCCGTTCGCCGATCGCCGACCCGGGCGTATCGCGGTGACGGCCGCGGTCACCTGGGCGGTACTCGGTGGCACCACCCTGATGGGTGTCGGTGGCTCCGTTGCCCGGCGTCTCGACGCCGACGACGTCTCCGGCGCCCGCGAACTCGTCCCCAGTTTGTGTGGACGCGACCCGAATGTGCTCGACGAGGCCGGAATCTGCCGCGCCGCTGTGGAATCGGTGGCCGAGAACACCTCCGATGCCGCCGTCGGTCCGCTGGTGTGGGGTGCGCTCGCCGGGGTGCCCGGGCTGCTGATCTACCGAACCGCCAACACTCTGGACGCGATGATCGGCCACCGCACCACCCGCTATGCCCGATTCGGTTGGGCGGCGGCCCGATTCGATGATGCGCTGAATCTGCTGCCCGCACGCCTCGCCGGACTCGTGGTGGTGGCCGTGGGACCCGACCGCCGGGGAGCGCTCCGTGCGTGGCGCGCCGACGCGTCGGCGCATCCCAGTCCGAATGCGGGCGTGGTGGAAGCCTCGTTCGCCGGCGCGCTCGGCGTGCGGCTCGGTGGGGTCACCGTGTATCCACACCGCACCGAGAACCGTCCGGCACTCGGCCGGGGCCGCCCACCGGCGACGACCGATCTGCGTGCCGCCCTGCGATTGTCGAGGCGGGTACAGATCGGGGCCCTGGCCGCTTCCGTCGTGCTCGCGTGGCTGCGCAGCCGGCGCATGTAGGTGATTCGCATCGAGTTCCCGCTCAACCATTTGATTCCCGCTCGACGAGATCGTCGAGCGGGAACGAAATGAGTGAGCGGGAATGCCGCGACGGTTGGGCGCTCAGCTGCCGTAGCGTTCGGAGAGTTTGTCGCGGACCGTCGTGGAGACATGCTCGGTGTCCGGGCCGGCGCCGATGCCCACCGGCGTGACGTCGTCGGTCGAGTCGCCTCTCGAGGAACGTCCGGCGGCTGCCTGCCGCAGGTCGGCGCGCATCCGCTTACGTCGCTCAGAACGAGAGATGGCCGACGAGACGTCGGCGGGATTCGCCGGCCGGCCGGAGGCGCCGGACAGGTCCGCGCCATTCGTCGGCGGCACGTCGCCACCGGACGCAGCCGCCTCGGCCGCGTGGGCTCGCTTCTGGGCGGCCGCACGCCGGCGTTGCCGGATCTCGGAATAGAGAAAATAGCCGGCCCCCAGTGGTGCCATGATCCCGAAGGCAAGCCACTGCAGGCCGTAGGACAGATATGGGCCGGAGTCGAGCTGGGGCAGTGGGATCTCGCCGAGCGAACCCGGTTGCTGGGGGGAGAGCTGCAGGTAGAACGCGTCCATCGGAGTGCTGGTCGCCATCGACAATTGGGTCGGGTCGATCGTGTACATCGTCAGCGCGCCGTCCTCGGGACGGGCGCCGCGCCCGGCGGTGGTGCCCTCGGTGGCGCGGATCCGCGCATTGATGGTCGTCTCACCGGTCGGCGGTGCCGGGATCACCGGGGCGTTGTTGCTCTGGTCCGGGCGCACATAGCCACGGTCGACGGCGAGCACCCGGTCGCTGCCGGCGATCCGGAAGGGCGTCAGGACTTCGATGGCCGGCCGCTCCTCGACCGACCGCAGACGGACGAGGGCCTGCTTGTCGGTGAGGAACGTGCCGGTCAGCGACACCTCACGCCACTCTGTCGACGGTGCGAAACCCGAGCCGGGCGGCGCGACCTTGTCGATCGGTACCGGTGCCGTCGCGACCGCGGACTTGATGAGGTGATTGCGTTCGGAGGTCGCCGAGTTCTTGCCGAGCTGCCACGGCGCCAACAGCATGAAGCACGCCGCAGCAAATGCGATCACCACGATGATCAGGGCGATCCACCCCGGTCGGATGACGTTTCGCAACGTGCGCATACAACAACGTTACCGAGACACGACGATCGCTGGTGCGTCGGAGGGCTGGTCAGGCGTCGGGCTCGTCGAGATGGTGGCGCACCCAGTCGAGCAGGCCCGGTACCGCCGCCTCGATCTGGCGGCGGGTGATCGTGAAATCCTCGGGAGTGCCGTAGTACGGGTCGGCGAGGTCGAGCGCGTCGCCCGCGTCGGGGTCGAAGCTGCGCAGCAGCCGGGTGCGGTCGCCGAGCCGCTTGCGTTCGAGTTCTTTGACGTGACCGGCGTCGGCGACGACGAAGAGGTCCGCGTCGATGTGGTCGGGTCCGAGCTGGTCGGCGACGTGCGCGTCGGAGTAGCCGTGGGCGAGCAGCTCGGTCCGTGCGCGGTTGTCGGCGGCTTCACCGACGTGCCAGCCGCTCGTCCCGGAACTGCTCACCTCGACACGATCGGCCAGCCCCGCCTCGCAGAGCGCCTTGGCGAAGATGTTTTGCGCCATCGGCGACCGGCAGATGTTGCCGGTGCAGACGAAACAGATGTGTAGTGGATCAGACACCGAGCACCTCGCGCAGATCAGCAATCGAATCGACACCCCATGAGGCGGCGTCGCGCTCCCCGGGCAGAGCGTAACCCCATCCCACCAGGATCGTCGGGATTGCGAAGCGCGCAGCTCCCTCGACATCGTGGGACCGGTCGCCGATCATCACCGCCGGGCGAAGGGGTCGGTGTGTGCTCGGGTCGAGCGATATGCCCAATTGTGCCAGCGCATGGGCGATCACGTCGGGTTTGTGTCGGCGGGTGCCGTCATCGCTGGCCCCGGCGATGACGCGGAAATGCTCGGCGAGGCCGAAGTGTTGGAGGATCGCGCGTGCGGTGGACTCGTTCTTCGATGTCGCCACGGCCAGCGTGCGGCCGGTGGCATCGAGGTCGGCGAGCACCGTGTTCATGCCGTCGAACACCGAGTTCTCCAGCCATCCGACGTCGGTGTAGCGGGCCCGGTAGGCGCGCATGGCCGCGGCGGCGGTGGCCTCGTCGAGGCCCAATTGGCGCAGCGTGTCGATCATGGGCGGTCCGGCGATCCCGGCGATCACGTCGTCGGGGGCCGGCGGCGCACCGACTGCGGCCAGGGCATGCCGGAAGCTGTTGGCTATCCCCGTGAAACTGTCGGTGATCGTCCCGTCGAGGTCGACGAGGAGGACGGTGTCGGGATCGGCGGGGTCTGGTCGGGCCATCACCAAACCATGGTGCACGTAGGCTCATCCGGTATGACATCGGGGCTGCATGCGCTCGACCGGCACGGCGACCGGGACAGCACCGCGGGCATGCTCGATTTCGCCGTCAACGTGCGTGGTGCGGCGCCCCCATTCGTGCGGGCGGCGATCGAGGCCACACTCGACGACCTCGCCCGATACCCGACATCGGCCGACACCGCGCACGCCGGCGAGGTGATCGCGGATCTGCACGGTCGCACCGCGGCCGAGGTGATGCTCCTCGCCGGCGCATCCGATGGCTTCGAGTTGCTTCCGAAGCTGGGTGTCGCACATGCGGCACTGCTGCAGCCGTCGTTCACCGAGCCCGAACTGGTGCTGCGCGCCGCGGGGATTCGGATCACCCAGGTCGTCGGTGCTCCCGACGCCTCGCTGTCCGAGCTCGCCGGGCGGGTCCCCGACGACGCCGACCTCGTCGTCCTCGGCAACCCTACGAACCCGACGTCGATGCTGCATCCGGCGCAGACCATCGAATCGTTGCGCCGCCCCGGGCGGATCGTCGTCGTCGACGAGGCCTTCGCCGACCTGACCCTCGACCCGGTGACCGGTCGCCGCGAGCCCGAGTCGTGCAGCGGCAATCGTGCCGCCGATCTCGTCGTCTTACGCAGTGTCACCAAGACTTTCGGGCTCGCCGGTCTGCGCGCCGGCTACCTGTTGGCGGCACCGGAGGTCATCGCACGACTCGAGGCCGGGCGACGCGCCTGGCCACTGTCGGCGCCCGCGCTCGCAGCACTGGCTGCGTGCTGCGGCCCGTCCGGCGAACGCTTCTGCCGTGACCAGGCCCATATCGTGGCCGCCGAACGTGAGTATCTGGTGTCCCGGCTCGCCGACATCGGGCCGGCGGTGTGCGCACCGGCGTCGGCACCCTTTGTGCTCGTCGAGACGCCGGGCGCGCTGGCGATCCGCGAACGGCTGCGCGCGCATGGGATCGCGGTGCGCAGCTGCGCGAACTTCGTCGGGCTGACCGACGATCATCTGCGGCTGGCGGTGCGTCCGGCCGCACACGTCGACCGGCTCATCGGGGCGCTCGGACGTGCGCAGGAGGAGATCACCGTTGGCAGGACAGGAGTCGGCCGTGTCTGAGAACGTGAGCGTCGCCGACGTGATCGCGGTCCTCGACGACGCGTATCCGCCCCGGCTGGCCGAGAGCTGGGATGCCGTCGGCCTGGTGTGCGGCGACCCGCAGGAACCGGCCCGCCGCATCCTCGTCTGCGTCGACGTCACCGATGATGTGGTCGAAGCCGCGGGTGCCGGTGGCTACGGATTGATCGTCGCGCATCATCCGCTGCTGCTGCGGGGAGTGGAGTCGGTGGCCGCCGACACCCCCAAAGGACGCATCGTGCATCGGCTCATCCGCGGCGGCATCGCGCTCTACACCGCCCACACCAACGCCGACAAGGCCGATCCCGGGGTGTCGGATGCGCTCGCCGAGACGCTGGGTCTGCGCGACGTCACCCCCATCGACCCGCAGCCGCAGCGGCCGGTCGACAAGTGGGTGGTGATGGTCCCCGAGGGCAACGCCGAGCAGGTGAGTGAGGCGATGTTCGCGGCAGGCGCGGGTGCCATCGGCGACTACCGCGACTGTGCGTGGTCGGTGGTCGGCACCGGGCAGTTCGAGGCGATCGACGGGGCGAGTCCGGCGATCGGACAGATCGGTGAACGGACCCGCGTCGACGAGGCAAGGGTGGAGATGGTCGCCGAGCGGGGACTACGGACCCGCGTGCTGGCCGCCCTGCGCGGCGCGCATCCCTACGAGGAGCCGGCCTTCGACGTCCTCGAACAGGCCGCGCTGCCCTCGGCGCTGGGGCTCGGACGCGTCGGGGTGCTACCCGAACCGGTCACGGTCGGCGAGTTCGCCGCGCGGGCCGCGGTGGTTCTGCGCACCCCATGGGGCGTGCGGGCCACCGGACCGGCGGATCGGCGGATCGAGACGGTCGCGGTGTGTGGCGGTGCGGGCGACTCACTGCTGGCCGCGGTCGCCCGACTCGGCGTCGACGCCTACCTCACGGGCGATCTGCGTCATCATCCGGTCGACGAGGCGTTGCGCGCCGGGGGACCCGTGCTGATCGATGCCGGGCACTGGGCGACGGAGTTTCCGTGGTGCCGCCAGGCCGCCGACCTCATCGCCGGCGCGACCGGCTCGCCGGTGGATTGCCACGACGACCCGACGGATCCCTTTACCGTCCACGCGACCGGATGACGCTGCGCGTACCGTGAACCGTTCACCCGAATACCCCCACATTCCACGAGGAGACACCCGATGAAGGTCGAGGCCGGACGGCAACGACTCCTGCTGGAGCTGGCCGACGTCGACGCCCGGCTGGCGCGGCTCGACCACCGAGTACGCACTCTGCCCGAGGACGCCGCGATCGCCGAGACCGCCGCAGGCATCGAGTCCGCGCGGGCAGATCTCGTGCGCGCGGAGATCGCCGCGGAGGACCTCGATCGGGAATACCGCCGCATGGACGGCGAGATCACCGGCATGCGCGAGCGCGAGCAGAAGGATTCGACCCTGCTCAGCGCCGGTGGTCTGGCGCCGAAAGCGTTGTCCGAGTTGCAGCATGAGGTGTCCGGCCTGGCCAGGCGCCGTCAGTCGTTCGAGGACGATCTGCTCGAGCTGATGGAACGGCAGGAAGCGCTCGGTGCCGAGCGGGACCGCGCTTCGGCGACCATCGCGCACCTCGATGGCCAACTGTCGGCGCAGCGCGAGCTCCGGGAAGAAGCGGTGGCGGTGCTGACCGCCGATCAGGACGCGCTCACCGGGCGGCGCGAGGAGATCATCGGCGAGGTCCCCGACCAGCTGCTGCCCATCTACCAGCGGCAGCGTGACGAGGGCAAGATCGGCGCGGGACTTCTACGTGCCCAGCGGTGCGGCGCGTGCCGAATGGAAATCGATCGCGGGACGCTCGCGGCGATCGCCGCCGCCGACGACGATGAGGTGGTCCGGTGTGAGGAGTGCGGCGCCATCCTCATCCGTACACACGAGTCCGGGCAGTGAGCGACGCCGGGGCGACCGCCACGCCGTCGGCGCCCTCGTGGCAGGGACAGATGGCCCCGCCTACCCGCGTGGTGCTGGTCCGTCATGGCCAGACAGCGCTCTCGGTCGAGCGCCGGTACTCCGGGCGCGGGAATCCGCCGCTCACCGAATTCGGGGTGGTACAGGCGGAGGGCGCGGCCGAACGTGTCTTGCTCGAGAGCCCGGTTGCCGCGGTCGTCAGTTCGCCGCTCGCGCGTGCGCGGCACACGGCTCAGGTGATCGCCGACCGTCTCGGCGAGGGACTTCTCGGCGGTGCGGTCCATGGCGGTGAGGTCCTGGTCGACGACGACCTGATCGAGAACGACTTCGGCGCATGGGAGGGACTGACCTTTGCCGAGGCCAAGGCCCGTGACCCGCAGCTGCATGCCCGCTGGCTCGCCGACCACTCGGTGCCCGCACCCGGCGGGGAGAGCTTCACCGAGACCGCGGCGCGGGTGATCGCGGCCAATGACCGTCTGCTGGCACGGTATCCGGGCCAGACCGTGGTCGTCGTCAGCCATGTCACCCCGATCAAGTCGCTGCTGCAACATGCACTCGATGTGGGGCCACAACTGCTGTTTCGGTTGCACCTGGACCTGGCGTCGGTATCGGTGGCGGAGTTCTTTCCCGACGGTGGTGCGGTGGTCCGCTCGGTCAACGACACCGCCCACCTACGCTGAACCGCCGACCGCGCAGCGGGGTGCGCTACGGCGCGGGCTATCCTGGACCGGCGAACGAGTCGGCCGGGCGGCCGCGGCGCGTGGAACGGCCAGTCACTGGATACGCCACACGCCGAGGAAAGTCCGGACTCCACAGAGCAGGGTGGTTGTCAACGGCAACCCGGGGTGACCCGCGGGACAGTGCCACAGAAAACAGACCGCCGGTCGTCAGACCGGTAAGGGTGAAACGGTGCGGTAAGAGCGCACCAGCGATGCGGGTGACCGCGTCGGCTAGGTAAACCCCACCCGGAGCAAGGCCGAAGCACGAACCCCTCGGGTGCGTGTGCGCGGACGTCATGAGGGCTGCTCGCCCCAGTCCGCGGGTGGGCTGCTCGAGGTACCCGGTGACGGTGTGCCCAGATGGATGGTCGCCGCCGACCTCTGGTCGGAACAGGATCCGGCTTACACGCCGACTCGTTCGCCCTCACCCGAATCCGGCGGGCCGGCCGCCCGCGATGGGGCGGTCGCGCACTGGAGCGGCGAGGGCTGCCAACTTGTTGGATCACAGACCTTTTGCCGCGTTGCGGTAGGCCGCGACCGCGCGGTTGCCTGCTGCCTCCTGCAGTGCGTCGAGTCGTCCGAGAAGGAACATGTCGCGCCCGGACAGGTCGGTGCCGGCAGCGAGCTCGGCCAGCCGGGACCGGTTGATGCGGGTGTCGTTGTAATCGCCGAGCGCGGACTGGATTTGCTTGGCGACGCCGGCGACCTTGCCATACCGCTTGATCCCGAGGGGTTCACCCGCGTCGGTGGCGTAGCGCAGCTTCTTGGCGCGCTTTCGGATGGCGTGCAGTTGTTCGGCCCACTCGTGCGAACCCTCGGGGTACGAGGCGAGTTCGGTTTGGGCCTGCCGGATCTTCTTGCGGTTCTTGCTGATCGCAGTGTCCACGGCAGCTACCGCCGAGACGTCGGCGTCGGGTCCCGGCGGCGGGTCGGCGATCAGCGTGTCGATGTCGTCGAGTAACCGGAAATACCGTTCGGAATTCAACGCGGTGTGCGCGGCGCGCAGTGCCCGATCATGTGTGTCCGACTCGGTTCCGGCAAGCGCCGCCACCAGCGCCTCCGACGGGTGCTCATCGCGTAGCAAGTCGGTGTCGATGGCCAACTGAACCTCGGAATCGCGTGCGTCGCCGAGGATTCGGGCGAGCAGGCGCAGTTCGTCGTTGATTCGGGCGGTGTGGTGGGAATCGAGAACCGTCGGAAATCCGGACAGCACGCTGCGAAATCTGCGGGTGGCCACCCGCATCTGGTGCACGGCATCGTCGGCGTCGATGCGCACCTCGGGGTCGTAGGCGACCAGATCGTTGCGATGGATCGCGAGGTCGGTGACCACCAGCTCCAATGCGGTGGGGCGCTTGGGTAGTCGCGGTTCGGTCATCGTCGGTGTCGACCCGATGGCCCGGGCCAGTTTCGACGCGCTCGACGGTTCGCTGCCACCGGCGCCGCGCAGCAGCTTGTGGGCCGCCTTCAGTAGTCGCCCGGTGCCGCCGGAGAGGAGTTCGAACTCCCACTCGGCCCACTGCTGTGTCCCGCCACCGGGGAGTAGTGAGCGCGCGGTGACGAGGTCCTCGGCGAATTCGGCAAGCGGTTCGTCATCGACGCCGGACAACGTGGTGATGGTGCGTGAGGTGGAGATCACCGCGACCGGGATGAGGCTGCGGTGCCGGGTGATGGCCAGCACCGGGATGAGCAGCGACTCGGGTAGGTCGCCGTCGGCCGGCGCCTCGTCGAAGCCGACCTGCAGCTCGCGCCGAGCACCTGGAATGTCGCTGGGACGCTTGAGATGCCAACCGGCGTCGTGCCCGCCGGTGCGGCGGCGCAGAGTGATCCGATTGCCCGCCAGATCGAGACTGTCGGTGTCGAAGTACGTGGCGTCGAGGGTGAATGTCTCCGGTTCGCGCGCACCGACCACTCCGGGCAGTACCCGCAGATCGGGCGCCGCGGTACCGGCTTCGACGTCGAACTTGAGCTCCACCTCGACCTGCTCGGTTGCCACGGGTCCTCCTGTCGGATGTCGGTACGCGTGAAGTGTATGCACGCCGATGGGTCAACGGTCGGCGAAGCCGTCGGTCGCCTCGATCAGGTGATGCCGGATACCCGGCTCGAAGGAGGCATGTCCGGCATCGTCGACGATGTGCAGGGACGCCGTCGGCCACGCCCGGTGCAGATCCCACGCGCTGCGCATGGGACACACCACGTCGTAGCGGCCTTGCACGATGACGCCGGGGATGTCGGCGATCCGGCCGATGTCGCGCAGCAGTTGCCCGTCGTCGAGGAAGCCGTGGTGGACGAAGTAGTGGTTCTCGATCGAGGCGAAAGCGAGATCGAACCGCGATCCGGCGTCCTCCTTGGCCGCGGCGGCCTCCGCGGGCTTGGGGATGAGGTAGCTCGTGGCCTGCTCCCACCCGGCCCATGCGCGCGCGGCCCGCGCCGCGACCGCCGGATCATCGGCGGTCAACAGTCGGTGATAGGCGGCGACGAGATCGCCGCTGCGCTCGGCCTCCGGGATGGGCGCCAGATAGGACTCCCAGCAGTCCGGGTAGAGGTGCGCGGCGCCACCGTTGTAGTACCAATCGATCTCGCTGCGGCGCAGGAGAAAGATTCCGCGCAACACGAGTTCGGTGACACGCTCGGGATGGGCCTGAGCATACGCAAGGCCCAGCGTCGAGCCCCAGGAACCGCCGAACACCTGCCACCGATCGACGCCCAGGTGCTCGCGCAGTGCCTCCATGTCGGCGATGAGTGCCGGGGTGGTGTTGACCGTGAGGTCGGCGCCGTCGGCGATATGCGGCAAAGACTTGCCGCATCCGCGTTGATCGAACAACACGATCCGGTAGCGCTGTGGGTCGAAGAAGCGCCGCTGGTCGGGTGCGGTGCCGCCGCCGGGGCCGCCGTGGACGAACACCACCGGCTTGCCGTCGGGATCACCGGAGGTCTCCCAGTAGATCTGCTGACCGTCGGTGGTCGGCAGATGCCCGGACGCGTACGGATCGATTTCGGGATAGAAGTCGCGCATGGCACAACACTATTCGTGGCGACCGCCGATCGGTGGAGGCGTGGCGTCCGATCAGTAGCTGTGCTCGGGCCCGGGGAACGTGCCCCGACGCACTTCGTCGGCGTATTCCTCTGCCGCGCTGCGCAATTCGCTGCCGATATCGGCGAAGCGTTTCACGAACCGCGCGGTTTTGCCGTGGGTGAGGCCGGCCATGTCCTGCCACACGAGTACCTGGGCGTCGGTCTCGTTGCCCGCGCCGATGCCGACGGTGGGGATGGTGAGCTTGCGGGTGATCTGGCCGGCCAGTTCTGCCGGGACCATCTCCATGACGACCGCGACCGCACCGGCCTCCTGGACCGCGATGGCGTCGGCGACGAGTTGATCGGCGGCATCGCCGCGGCCCTGGATGCGGAATCCGCCGAGTCCGTTGACGCTCTGCGGGGTGAAACCGATGTGGGCGATCACCGGGATGCCGGCGGCGGTCAGGGTGGCGATCTGATCGGCGACGCGTTCACCGCCCTCGAGCTTGATCGCGTGGGCGCCGGTCTCCTTGAAGAACCGCACTGCGGTCTCGAGTGCCTGCTGCGGCCCGGCCTCGTAGCTGCCGAAGGGCAGATCGGCGACGACGAGCGCATGCGGCGCACCGCGCACGACGGCGCGGGCGAACGGGATCAGTTCGTCGACGGTCACCGGGACGGTGGTGTCGTAGCCGAGCATCACGTTGGCGGCGGAATCGCCGACGAGCAGCACGGGGATGCCGGCTTCGTCGAATATGCGGGCGGTCGAGTAGTCGTACACGGTGAGCATCGACCACTTCTCGCCTTCGGCCTTCATCTGGGCGAGGTGATGGACGCGGGTGACGCCGCGGCGAGGTGCGGCAGAATCGGAATCGTCGGCGGCGGGGCGCGAACCGTAGACAGGGGTGTCAGACATCATTGTCTCTTTTCTTCCTCGAGTCCTGGCTGGCAGGTACCCGGGCGGTTGGGACAATCCATTCTCGCACCGACGCCGGTGCGAGAGACATCGGCGGACGCTGTGCCATTGGTCACAATGCAAAACTCATCCCAGTATCTGGTAGGTCGTGGCCACGATCTGAGATCACGCGCGCAAAGTCGCTGGGTGCAAAGTTCGACTTGTGTATGTAACACAGATTTAACAGGGCATCCCTAATGTCGGCGTTCATGGATCGCCAAAAAGAATTCGTCTTGCGGACTCTCGAAGAGCGGGACATCCGGTTCGTCCGCCTGTGGTTCACCGATGTCCTCGGATATCTGAAGTCCGTGGCGATCGCCCCGGCCGAACTCGAGGGCGCGTTCTCCGAGGGTATCGGTTTCGACGGGTCGGCGATCGAGGGCTTCTCCCGCGTCTCGGAGGCCGACACCGTGGCCAAGCCCGATCCGTCCACCTTCCAGATCCTGCCCTGGACCACCTCGCAGGGCCGCCATCACTCCGCCCGGATGTTCTGCGACATCGCGATGCCCGACGGCACTCCGAGCTGGGCGGATTCGCGGCACGTATTGCGACGTCAGTTGAACAAGGCAGCCGACCTCGGGTTCAGCTGCTACGTCCACCCCGAGATCGAGTTCTTCCTCCTCAAGGAGGCAAAGCTGGACGGCAGCGTGCCGGTACCGGCCGATTCCGGCGGGTACTTCGATCAGGCCGTCCACGACGCGGCACCGAATTTCCGCCGGCACGCGATCGAGGCGCTGGAATCGATGGGCATCTCGGTGGAATTCTCCCATCACGAAGGTGCGCCGGGGCAGCAGGAGATCGACCTCCGGTACGCCGACGCGCTGTCGATGGCCGACAACGTGATGACCTTCCGGTATGTCGTCAAGGAGGTTGCCATCGGCGAGGGCACCTGGGCGACGTTCATGCCCAAGCCGTTCAGCGAGCACCCCGGGTCGGCGATGCACACGCACATGAGCCTGTTCGAAGGTGAGGCCAACGCCTTCCACAATCCCGACGACCCGATGCAGCTCTCGGACACCGGCAAGAAGTTCATCGCCGGGATCCTGCATCACGCCAACGAGATCAGCGCCGTCACCAACCAGTGGGTCAACAGCTACAAGCGGCTCATCCACGGTGGGGAGGCGCCGACCGCGGCCACCTGGGGTGGCGCCAATCGCTCGGCGCTGATCCGGCTACCGCTCTACACCCCCAACAAGGCGTCGTCACGACGCGTCGAGGTCCGCAGTCCCGATTCCGCGTGCAACCCGTACTTGACGTTCGCGGTCCTGCTGGCCGCCGGACTCAAGGGCATCACCGATGACTACGAGCTGCCCGACGAGGCCGAGGACGACGTCTGGTCGCTCACGTCGGCCGAACGGCGGGCCATGGGTTACGCCGAGTTGCCCGGCAGCCTGGCCGAGGCGCTGCGTGCCATGGAGGGCTCCGAGTTGGTCGCCGAGGCCCTCGGCGAACACGTCTTCGATTACTTCCTGCGGAACAAGTGGACCGAATGGACCAACTACCGCAGCCTGGTGACGCCCTTCGAGCTCACCAACTATCTGTCTCTCTGACCGCCGGCCGGGTTCCCGATCGGCGCCCGGCGCGGCACATGTCGGGGTGTGACGCTACTTTCGTGGGGTGACATCGCTTTACGGCCGAGGTGGCATCCCCAGTTCCGGACGTCTGGGGCTACTCGACGCGTCGGCGTCGGCGGAGCTGGCGGAACTGGGGTGGAACACCGAGGATTCGGTCGACCTGCTCTGGGCGCTGTCGCGGGCTCCCAACGCCGACCTGGCACTGCGGGCGATGACGCGTCTGCGTGGCGTCGTCGGTGACCAATGGTCGGCCGTCGACGCACTTCTGCGCACCGACAAAGGGTTTCGTGGCCGGCTCTTCGGTGTGCTCGGTTCGTCCGACGCGCTTGCCGATCACCTCGCCGCCGAGCCCACCACGTGGCGGTTGCTCGAGCCCGACACCCTGCCAGACACCGACGAGCTCTACGCGACGATGCTCGCGTCTGTCGACGCCGTCGCCGAGCCGGGCGAACAGGAGAAGGGCAACAAGATCTTCCGCGCCGGTCTGCAGGGACCGGGTGCGGTGGTCGCGTTGCGGCAGGCTTATCGCAATCTGCTCATGCAACTCGCCGCCCACGACGTCGCGCCCACCGTCGAGGACGAGCGGGTCATGTGGCTGCCCGAGGTGGGCGCCTACCTCGCCGACCTCGCCGACGCGGCGCTGACCGCCGCACTCGCGGTCGCCTTCCGTGAGGTCTGTGGCGACAAGCCGGTGCCGGTGCGCGTCGGTGTGATCGCAATGGGCAAATGTGGTGCGCGCGAACTCAATTACGTCAGCGATGTGGACGTGGTGTTCGTCAGCGAACCGGCCGACGGCGTCGCCGCGCGGATCGCGGGCGAGATGATGCGCATCGGAACGCTCGCCTTCTTCGAGGTCGACGCGGCACTGCGGCCGGAGGGCAAGGCAGGTGCGCTGACCCGCACGCTCGAGTCGCATGTCGCCTACTTCAACCGGTGGGCCAAGACGTGGGAATTCCAGGCCCAGCTCAAGGCGCGCCCGATGACCGGTGACATGGAACTCGCGCGGGCCTACCACGACGCCATCAACCCGATGGTCTGGCGGGCTGCCGAGCGCGAGGACTTCGTGCACGAGGTGCAGGCGATGCGGCGGCGGGTGGAAGAACTGGTGCCCGAGGACCAACGGGAACGCAATCTGAAACTCGGTAGCGGCAGCCTTCGTGACGTCGAGTTCGCGGTCCAACTGCTGCAGATGGTGCACGGTCGCGTCGACGAGACGTTGCGCGTATGCGCCACCGTCGACGCACTGAGCGCACTGATCGCAGGCGGCTACGTCGGCCGCGATGACGGGGCCAATCTGATCGCGTCGTATCAATTCCTGCGGCTGCTCGAGCACCGGCTCCAGTTGCAGCGACTCTCGCGGACGCATCTGTTGCCCGAATTCGACGACGACGAGGGTATGCGCTGGCTGGCCCGCGCCGCCCATATCCGGCGCGAGGGCGATCTCGACGCGACGGCGGTGCTGCGGCGCCAGATCAAACATCAGGCCTTGCGGGTGCGCAAACTGCATCAGAAGCTCTTCTACCGACCCCTGTTGGAGGCGGCGACCCGCTTCAACACCGAGGAGCTCACACTCACCGACACCTCGGCGGAGCGACGGCTCGCCGCTCTCGGCTACGCACAGCCAGAGCGCGCCCTCAGCCATATCCGGGCACTGGCGTCGGCCCCGGGCCGGCGTGGTCAGGTGCAGCTACTGATCCTCCCGCAGCTACTCGAATACATCGGTGACACACCGGATCCCGATGCGGGCCTGCTCAACTATCGACGCCTGTGCGAGGAGATGGACAACGAGTGGTTCCTGCGGCTGCTGCGCGACGACGGGGTCGTCGCCGAACGACTGATGCGGGTGCTGGGGACCTCCGAGTTCATCGCGAATCTGCTCATGCGGTCGCCGGAGGTCATTCATCTGTACTCCGATGGCGCCAGCGGGCCGAAGCTGTGCGAGGCCAGACCGGAGGACGTCGCAAAGGGACTGATCGCTTCCACCGTCCGGCAGACCGATCTGCGCCGCGCGGTGGCGATCGCCCGGTCGCATCGCCGCGCCGAGCTCGCCCGGATCGCGTCCGCCGACATCCTCGGGATGCTGGATGTGCCGCAGGTGTGTTGTGCGTTGTCGAACGTGTGGGCAGCGGTGCTCAATGCCGCGTTGACGGTGGCGGTCAATGCCTCCGAGTCCGAGCGTGGCGCGCCGGCCCCGGCGCGGATCGCGGTGATCGGCATGGGCCGACTGGGCGGTCTGGAGTTGGGTTACGGGTCGGACGCCGACGTGCTGTTCGTCTGCGAGCCGCTTCCGGGTGCCGACGAGGCCGCCGCGGTCCGATGGTCGCAGACGATTGCCGAGAAGGTGCGGTCGATGCTCGGATCACCCAGTGAGGACCCACCGCTGGTCGTCGACACCGGGTTGCGTCCGGAGGGCCGCAACGGTCCCGTCGTGCGCACCCTGGCGGCATATGCGGCCTACTACGAGCAGTGGGCGCAGCCCTGGGAGGTCCAGGCACTGTTGCGTGCCCACCAGGTCGCCGGTGACGAGGAGCTGGGCGTCGAGTTCCTGCACATGGCCGATCGCTCCCGGTATCCGGCCGGGGGGGTGTCGTCGGCGGCGGTCCGTGAGATCCGCCGCATCAAGGCGCGGGTCGACTCCGAACGGCTGCCGCGCGGCGCAGACCCGGCAACGCATACCAAACTCGGGCGAGGCGGCCTCGCCGACGTCGAATGGACCGTTCAGCTGATGCAGCTGCGCTACGCGCACGAGTACACCTCACTGCACAACACCTCGACCCTGGAAGTCCTCGACGCGATCGGATCGGCGGAGCTGCTGCCCGAGACCGAGGTCGCCATCCTCAAGGAGGCGTGGCTGACGGCGACCAAGGCGCGCAACGCGCTGGTACTTGTTCGTGGTAAGCCGGTCGATCAATTGCCCGCTCCCGGAAAGCAATTGCGGCAGATAGCCTTTGCCGCGGGGTGGCCGGAGGACCAGGCAGCGGAATTCCTCGAGAACTACCTGCGCGTCACCCGACGGGCGAAGAACGTGGTGCGCAAGGTGTTCGGGGAATGATGCGTGGGGGAATGACGTGCGCAGCGTCCTGAGATTCCTCGCGCTCGCGCTGGCATGGCTGTTGATCGTGGTGACGGGCCTGGCCATCTGGTTGCATTACACCGCGTCGCGGGGCTCGGTGGCGATCTATGCGACGGCAGGGGTACCGTTCGCGATTCTGCCCGGTGTGCTCGCGGCTCTGCTGTTCGTGGTGCTGCGCCGTTGGGTCGCATTCTTCGTATCGGTGCTGGTGATCGCGGGCGTGTGCTTCACCCAAGGGCCACTGTGGGTGTCGCAGACCCCGCAGGCCGGTGATCGGTTCACGGTGGTGACCGCGAATCTGCGAGTCGGGTCCGGTGACGTCGCCGACGTCGCCGACGTCGCCGACGTCGCCGACGTCGCCGCGGCCGCCGCCGGTGCACAACTCGTCGCGCTGCAGGAGGTCACCCCGCTGGCTCTCGAGCGGGTCCGCCACAGCGCCCTGGGACACCGCTTTCCGTTCGTGTACGCACTGCCGGGACCGGCCGCCACCGGTGGCGTGTTACTCGGCCGCAGCGCTCTCGACGAGGAGCGCCGGATGCCGAACATGGTGATGAACAACCCGGGTGCCCGGACATCGGTGCCCGGTGGTCCGCGCACCCAGGTGCTCGCGATCCACCTGCCGGCTCCGATGTCGGGGCACGCCGGTGACTGGGTCCACGACATGCACCTGCTGAAAGAGCAGCTCCAGGGGCTCGGCGACGGCCCGGCGATCGTCGCCGGCGACTTCAACGCCACCTGGGACCACGCGCAGTATCGCCAACTGCTCACGGCGGGCTTTGCCGACGCCACCTCACAGGCCGGCGCGTGGTGGCAGCCCACCTTCCCTACCGACCGGATCGGCGGCCGGCCGCTGGTGGCGATCGACCGGGTCATCGTCCGCGGATTCGTGGCCACCTCGGTCCGCACGTTCACGGTGTCGGGCTCTGATCATCGAGGCGTGGTGGTATCGCTGGTGACGGTCTGACGGTCTGACGGCCTGACGGCCTGACGGCCTGACGGCCTGACGGCACGTTCCGCCGCCGCTCCGGCCGGCTCGATCGTGTACCTCCGATATGCGAAAGGCCGTTGGGCTCAGTCGCTCTCGATCATGCCGGCGAGTCCGTCGAGGATGATCGTGAGCCCGAAGTCGAACTGCTCGCGGTCGAAGTCGCCGTCGTCGTCGACCATGGACCTCATCGCGGAGGTGAGCGCGGGAAAGCGGTCCGGGTCGATCAGGCTCGCCACCGTTGCCTCGTAGCCCGGGCCGGGCGATGCGTCGGTTGTCGTGCCGCCCTGTAGGAGTCCCATCTGCGCCGACTGCCGGATGTGCTGTCGAACGAATCCGTCGACCAGCAAGAGAGCGTTCATCTTCTGCGGTCCGCTCAGACCGGTGGTGTCGAAGGCCCGCACCCCCGCTTCGGTCCAGGACATCAC
This sequence comes from Gordonia sp. DT30, assembly GCF_049844915.1. Taxonomy (NCBI): domain Bacteria; kingdom Bacillati; phylum Actinomycetota; class Actinomycetes; order Mycobacteriales; family Gordoniaceae; genus Gordonia; species Gordonia sp. DT30. Next base: position 29,046 of record NZ_JBNCLY010000015.1, read on the forward strand.
ATTCGGGCCCGTCGGTGGCCGGGACATCGGGATCTCGGTCAGCCATGGCCGCCGGCGCAGCGTGCCCGCGGCGGTCCGGGCCCACTCGGTGATCTGCTCCCGCCAGGTGCCGGTGGTACCCAGTTGCGGATCGGCGGCGCCGTAGGCCTCGTCGACGAGGATGTCGATGATGTCGTCCTTGCTGTCGACGTAGCGGTAGAGCGACATCGCGGTCAGTCCCACGCTCTGGGCAATGGCCTTCATCGACACCGCTTCCCAGCCGCGCTGATCGGCGATGTCGACGGCTGCGCGGGCGATGTCATGAATGGTGAGGGTCGGTTTCGGCCCGCGACGTGGGGCGTCGGGGACGCGCCCCCAGAGCAGCGCCGTCGACTTCGGGATCGGTACGGGTTCCATGGCAGACATCCTACTAACTGCTTGCGCTGTAAACAGATGGGCTCTAACATCTGCATTATCCATAAACAGTATATGGAGCATACAGATAGGTGGTGATGAGATGTCTCTCTCCCGTTCGGTACCTCACGGCTCGCCTTGGGTGGCGTTGACGGCGCTGTGCCTGCCGATGCTGATCGTCTCGATGGATGTGTCGGTACTGTTCTTCGCGGTGCCGTTCATCGCTTCGGACCTCGAACCCTCACCTGCCCAACAACTCTGGATATTCGACGTCTACGGCTTCGTGCTGGCCGGGCTGTTGCTGACGATGGGATCGGTGGCCGACCGCATCGGGCACCGGCGACTGCTGATGTGGGGCGCGTCGGGCTTCAGTGCTGCCTCACTTCTGGCGGCGTTCTCGACGACCCCGGAGATGCTGATCGGAGCGCGCGCGATACTGGCGGTCGCGGGGGCGACGCTGATGCCGTCGACACTCGCGCTGATCCGCCACATCTTCGACGACGACGCCGATCGGGCGAAGGCGATCGCAGCGTGGAACGCCGTGCTCGCCGGTGGGGTGGCCCTCGGTCCGATCATCTCCGGGCTGCTGCTCGAGCACTTCTGGTGGGGCTCGGTGTTCCTGATCAACGTGCCGGTGATGATCGCATTGCTGGTGGTGGCGCCGATTCTGCTGCCGGGGGACACCGCCGTTGCGCACCGGCGCGTCGACGCGCTCAGTGCGGCGCTGGTGCTCGGTGCGATACTGCCGTTGATCTACGCCATCAAGGAGTTCGCCGCCGATGGCTGGGCGGTGGGCCGACTGCTGATCGGGATGATCGGGGTGGTCTTCGGAGTCGTCTTCGTGCGGCGGCAGCGGCGGCTGGCCGATCCGGTACTCCATCTCGGCCTGCTGGCCGACCGGCGGTTCTCGGTCTCCATCTGGACCAATCTCATCTGTATGTTCGCGCTGCTGGGCAACTCGATCATGGTCACGCAGTACCTGCAGTCGGTGCTCGGTTACAGCCCGTTGCGGGCCGCCCTGTGGAGTGTGGTGCCGTCGGTGTTCGTCGGCGTGGCCGCACCGCTCGCCGCGGTCGGGGCGGGGCGTTTCGGCCGGCCGGTGGTGATGGTGACCGGACTACTCGTCGGCGCCGTCGGCTATCTGCTGCTCGGCTCACTGACCGGCCCGGACTCGCTGTGGATCGTCCTCGTCGCGTCGACGCTGCTGGCCGGTGGGATCGTGGCCACCACCTCGGTGGTCGCCGATCACGTCATGGGCATCGCCCCGGCGGATCGCGCTGGGGCCACCTCCGGGCTGTTGGAGACCTCCGGCGAACTCGGCGGCGCGCTGGGCATCGCGGTACTCGGCAGCGTGCTCAACGCGGTGTACCGCATCGCCTTTCCGGCCGGGCCGGGTCCGGCCGAGGCCGGTCGTAACCTCGCCGGCGCGGTCGCGGTGAGTCACACCGAGACACCCGACGCGGCGGCGCGGATACTCGACGCCGCACGTCATGCATTCGTCGATGGGATGTCGGCGGCGGCCTGGACCGGAGCGGGGGTGCTGGTGGTCACCGCGCTGCTCGTTGCGTGGTCGGCGCGGTCGCCCGTGCGGGCCGATCCGGCCCGCCGGCACGGCGACGCGCCCCGTGTGCACGCGTGAAGGGCCGGCCTATCGCGGCGGTACGTGGGGGAGGAGTCAGATGACCTCGACCTTGGAACCCGTCTTCAGGATCAGCTCACTGCGATCGTCGGTGCTCTGGACCAGTTCGACGAGGCGCTCCTCGGTGCCATGTGGCACCTGTTTGCGGACGACGGCGCGGATTCCGTCCAGGGCGATCCGATCGCCGGGGACGAGATCTTCAACGAAAAGCATACGGGACATGTAAAAGAGATTACGGCGTCCGGTGTGATCGTGTGAGAGCAAAAGGTCCCCGCGTGGTGTCATTCACGTTCGCTTCCGCCGCTGTCCACGGAAACCGACGACGGAAGTGGGCGTACGGCAGACGACAAGCGACCCGCCCGACGATCGAATCCGATCGTCGAGCGGGTCGCTGTGCTGCTCTCGAAGAAGTTCTGGCGGAACAGAACTCAGCAGTCGTAGTAGAGCGCGAACTCGTACGGGTGCGGACGGATCTGGACCGGCTCGATCTCGTTCTCGCGCTTGAGAGCGATCCAGGTCTCGATGAGATCCTCAGTGAACACGCCACCTGCGGTGAGGTATTCGTGATCTTCTTCGAGCCTGTCGATGACGGCCGACAGCGAGGTCGGCGCCTGCGGGATGTTCTTGGCCTCCTCCGGCGGAAGCTCGTAGAGGTCCTTGTCGACGGGCTCGTGCGGCTCGATCTTGTTCTTGATGCCATCGAGGCCGGCCATCATCATCGCCGCGAACGCGAGGTACGGGTTGCCCGAACTGTCGGGGCAACGGAACTCCAGGCGCTTGGCCTTGGGGTTGTTGCCGGTGATCGGGATACGCACGCAGGCGCTGCGGTTGCGCTGGCTGTAGACCAGGTTGATCGGGGCCTCGTAGCCGGGCACCAGACGCTTGTAGGAGTTCACCGTGGGGTTGGTGAACGCCAGCAGCGACGGAGCGTGGTGCAGGATGCCACCGATGTAGTAGCGCGCCAGATCCGACAGACCCGCGTAGCCGGCCTCGTCGTGGAACAACGGCTTGCCGTCCTTCCACAGCGACTGGTGGGCGTGCATGCCCGAGCCGTTGTCGCCGAACAGCGGCTTCGGCATGAAGGTGACGGTCTTGCCGTTGCCATACGCGGTGTTCTTGATAATGTATTTGAAGAGCAGAACGTCATCGGCGGCATGCAGTAGCGTGTTGAACTTGTAGTTGATCTCGGCCTGGCCGCCCGTGCCGACCTCGTGATGGCCGCGTTCGAGCTGGAAACCGGCGTTGGTCAGGTTGGTCGACATCTCGTCGCGCAAGTCGACGTAGTGGTCGTAGGGGGCGACCGGGAAGTAGCCGCCCTTGGGGCGCACCTTGTAGCCGAGGTTGGGTGAACCGTCCGGGTCGGTGGGTGAGCCGCTGTTCCACCACCCGGATTCGGACTCGACCTCATAGAAGGTGCCGTTCATCTGCGAATCGAAAGCGACCGAGTCGAAGATGTAGAACTCGGCCTCGGCGCCGAAGAAGCAGGTGTCGGCGATACCGGTAGAGGCCAGGTAGTCCTCGGCCTTGCGGGCGACATTGCGCGGATCGCGGCTGTAGGCCTCGCGGGTGAACGGGTCGTGGACGAAGAAGCTGACGTTCATCGTCTTTGCTCGACGGAAGGGGTCGATCCGCGCGGTGGCCGGATCGGGCAGCAGCATCATGTCGGACTCGTCGATCGACTGGAAGCCGCGTACCGACGAGCCGTCGAACGCCAGGCCGTCCTCGAACACCGACTCGTCGAAGGCCGTGGCCGGGATCGAGAAGTGCTGCATCACACCGGGCAGGTCGCAGAAGCGGATGTCGACGTACTCGACACCCTCTTTCTTGATGCCCTCGAGTAGTTCTTCGTTGCTGCTGTACACCGTGCGGTGACTCCTTAACTGTTATCGGGGTCAGGTCGACGTGTGCACACGCATGACCTGACGCGCCTGGACCGCCGTCGAGACAACCGCGGCGGATCTCAGCAAACCGTATGGACGCGACGTTGCCCGCACGTCAAGGCTGTGTTTCTCCTGTGTTACACACCCCGGCCGGCGAGCTACCACGCCCAAGGCAACTATTCCGTATGGGGCCGCGATGTGCGAATGCGGATCGCTGTTCGGTGGTGCGGCAAGGGTCTGAGGGCGCAGCTCGGCCCGACGTCGGCGTGCTGGACTCGGCGCCGTCGGGGAGCTCGTGACGGGGGATCTACCATGGACGACATGAAAGACCTGCCGCAATCCGCTCGCGCCGAGACCGTCCATGCGGGGAGGGATCGCTGATGGGCAGGGTCACCGGGTCCTGGCTGTCCGGGGTGCAGTCCACGACGCCGGTCGACCTCGAATACCGCGGCGCGGACCTCGGACTGCCCGAATCCGGGCCGGGTTCGCTCGTCGGTGGGTGGCCGCGCACGATCGCCCTGCTCATCGACTGGATCATCGGTGGCGGACTGTCGCTGTTCTTCGTGGGCTTCGGCTCACCCAACCTCGGCTTCGCCGTACTGGCCGTGTGGTTCGTCATCGGCGTCTTCACGGTGACGATGTTCGGATTCACGCCCGGGCAGTACGCCGTGGGCATGCGAGTGGCCCGTGTCGATCACGGCCCCGACCGGCTCGCCGACGAGGTCGCGGGCACGGTGCCGGTCGCGGCCGTCGGCGTGATCCGCGCGCTGATGCGACAGGTGCTGATCGTCTTCCTGGTGCCGGCGCTGATGAACGACTACAACGGCCGAGCGCTGCACGACCGCGCCACCGGCACGGCCATCGTTCGCAGCCGCTGACCGTCCGGGGCCGCTGACCGTCCGGGGCCGCTGACCGTCCGGGGCCGCTGACCGTCCGGGAATCGCGTGTCAGGTCCCGGCCCCGCGTCGGCGAGCGGTGCGCTGCATGCTGCGCATCTTGGCGTTGCCGGGCATCGGCCCCTTCGGCATCCCCGGTCCGGGCTGCTTGCCGCCGAGGGCCGACAGGCGTCCTTCGAGGGTGTCCATTCGCTTGCGGTCGATGTTGCCGGGCAGCTTGTTGAGGTGGCGTTCGAGCTTCGATAGGGGTACCTGATCGTCGTCGTTGCCGACCACGATCTGGTAGATCGGGGTGTCGCCGACGACACGGGTGATCTTCTTCTTCTCTTGCCCGAGAAGAGTTTTGGTGCGTGTGGGCGAACCCTCGCCGACGAGGATGATCCCCGGCTTCCCGATTACGCGGTGCACGGCGTCGAGGTGGGCGGTGCCGGTGACCGCCTGTTGCACACGCCATTGGCCGCGCATGTTCGACAGCGCCCACCCGGCTGCGCCGGGCTGCCCCTCCGCCTTGGTGTACACCGATCGCTGGACGCGCCGTCCGAACAGCAGGAACGCCGCGAGGATGCCGAGCACGACGCCGATCGGTACCAGCAACCACGGCGACCCGATGAACAAGCCGATGACCACGAAGATCACGACGATCAGCGCGAAGACGCCGACCATGTACGGGATCAGTCGTTTGTCTTCTTTGCGCTGCATCTGGAACGCCTGCCAGATTTGCTTGTAGCGTTCCTTCGAGGCCTGCCTGCGGGCCTTCTTCGCGGCGGCCTTCGCGTCTTTGTCTTGCGCCTTTGCCATAGGTGACAGTCTACGGCGCGGAAAAACCGGTCAGCGCGCGAGTCGGGCCATGAGGCTCGAGGCCTCCTGCGTGGCCGATCCCTCGGCGACGAGGTGGGCCAGCGACGCCGGTAGCTGCCGGCCGTGCCGGGCCATGGCCTGCGCGTACAGCCGGCCCGCGCGATAGGACGAGCGCACCAGTGGGCCGGCCATCACGCCGGCGAATCCGATCTCTTCGGCGAACTCCGAGTGATCGACGAACTCCTCGGGCTTGACCCACCGGGCCACCGGATGATGCCGCGGCGACGGCCGCAGGTACTGCGTGATGGTGAGGATGTCGCAGCCCGCCTCGTGTAGATCGACGATCGCCGACTGCACCTCTGCGGGGGTCTCACCCATCCCGAGGATCAGATTGGACTTGGTGACCAGTCCGAAGTCGCGGGCCTGGGTGAGTACATCGAGAGACCGCTCGTACCGGAACGCCGGGCGGATGCTCTTGAAGATGCGGGGCACCGTCTCCAGGTTGTGCGCGAGCACCTCCGGGCGTGCCTCGAAGACCTCGGCGAGGAGATCGGGGTTGGCGTGGAAGTCGGGGATGAGGTTCTCCACGCCTGTGCCGGGATTGAGTGCGTGGATGGCGCGTACCGTCTCGGCGTAGAGCCACGCACCCTCGTCGGGCAGATCGTCGCGGGCGACGCCGGTGATCGTGGAGTAGCGCAGTCCCATCGCCTGCACGCTCTCGGCGACGCGACGGGGTTCGTCGCGATCGAGCTCGGCGGGTTTGCCGGTGTCGATCTGGCAGAAGTCGCATCGGCGCGTGCACTGCTCACCGCCGATCAGGAAGGTGGCTTCCCGGTCTTCCCAGCACTCGTAGATGTTGGGGCATCCGGCTTCCTCGCAGACCGTATGCAGCCCTTCACGTTTCACAAGACCCTTGAGTTCGGTGTACTCCGGGCCCATCGTCGCGCGAGTCTTGATCCAGGAGGGCTTGCGCTCGATCGGGGTCTGCGCGTTGCGAACCTCCAGCCGCAACAGCTTGCGCCCGTTGGGGGCGGACTCGGCGGGGGCGGGCTCGGCCGGAGTGGATCGAGTGGGGGCGGATTGAGCGGTAGCCGCGGGGCGGGTCTCTGACACGGTCACCGCACCGATGCTACGCGCGGGCCGGACTGCCCGACCGGCGGTGGTGCCGGCTGTTCGGACCGGTCGAGGGCGGAGAACACGGCGTCGGCGACTTTCTCGGCGACCTCGCCTACGGCCGGCGAGGTCCCGGTCTCACGGCTTATCGATGTCACCCCGGCATCGGCGATGCCGCACGGAACGATGGCGTCGAAGGCACTCATGTCGGGGTCGACGTTGAGTGCGAAACCGTGCAGCGCGACGCCGCGCGCCACCCGGATGCCGATCTGGGCCAGTTTGCGTTCGGCTGTGACCCCGGGGGCGGGGGAGTCGTCGACCACCCACACACCCGAGCGGCCGGTGACGCGGGTGGTGGTTACGCCGTGTGCTGCGCACACCCCGATCAGCGCGGACTCCAGGCGCCGCACGTATTCGACGACGTCGAGCGGTTCGGCCAGTTTGATGATCGGATAGCCCACCAGCTGACCCGGGCCGTGCCAGGTGATCCGGCCACCGCGGTCGACGTCGATGACCTCGGCGCCGTTGGTGGGTCGGTCGGCGTCCTCGGTGCGTTTGCCCGCGGTGTAGATCGACGGGTGTTCGAGTAGCAGCAGCAGGTCGTGGTCGAGCGTGCCGTCGGCACGTTCACCGGCCAGGTGATGCTGCAGCTCGTATGCCTCGCGATACCCGACGACGCCGAGGTGACGCACCTCGATCGGGGCCTGGGAGGCGCGCAAGGACTTCCGCCGGGACGGCGGGGCGGCGGTGGTGTCAGCGGGCATTGGCGTACTCCAGGGCCTGCGCGATGGTGGGGTGGACGAAATCGAAACCGTTGTCGGTGAGCACACCGGGTGCAACGCGCTGGGAGTACAAAACCATCTCCTCGATCATCTCGCCACCGGCCTTGCGTGCGATGAACGCCGGCACGCCGACCAGCGTCGGCCGGTGCACGGCGCGCCCGAGCGCATCGACGAAGCCGGCGAACGGAATGGACGCAGGCGCGCACAGATTCACCGGCCCGCTGATCGACGAGTCCAACAGGAACGCGATCGCGCGTACCTCGTCGACCAGTGAGATCCAGGAAAAGTATTGGCGCCCATTGCCTATGGTGCCGCCGAGGCCGAGTGTGAACAATGGACGCAACCGGGCGAGGACGCCACCGTGCGGCGAGAGCACGGGTGCGGTCCGTAACAGCACGACGCGGGTGCCGGAGCCGGCATCGCCGGTCGCGGCCCGCTCCCAATCGGTGGCGAGCTCGGCCAGGAATCCCGAGCCGGGCCCATCACCTTCGGTGACCGTCCGTGTACCGGTGTCCCCGTAGTAGCCGGTGGCGCTCGCGCTCACCAGGGTGGGGACACCGGCCCCACGGACGGCCTCGGCGATGACCTCGGTCGGTGTGATCCGCGAATCGCGCAACTCTTGTTTGAAGTGCCCGCTCCAACGCCGGTTGCCGATCCCGGTTCCGCCGAGGTTCACCACCGCGTCGACTCCGTCGAGAGCCTCCCCGGGAACCCCGAAGGTCTCTGGGTCCCAACTGAACTCGTCGGGGAGCGCGGCCTCGCGACGGACAAGCCGACGCACGGCGTGGCCCGACGACTCGAGGGCGGTGACCAGAGCGGATCCGATCAGCCCGTGTGAGCCGGCGACGGCGACCCGCATCGGTACCTAGAGGCCGAGATCAGCGGCGAACGAGCCTGCCTCGAGTCGCTTCTTGATGGTCGTCAGGAAGCGTCCGGCATCGGCACCGTCGATCAGCCGGTGGTCGTAGGTGAGCGGCAGATAGGACATCGAACGCACCGCGATCGATTCCGAACCGTCGTCGCCGGTGATGACGACCGGGCGCTTGACGATCGCGCCGGTGCCCAGCATGGCGGCCTGCGGCGGCACCAGGATCGGTGTGTCGAACAGCGCGCCCTGACTGCCGATGTTGGTGATGGTGAACGTGCCACCGGCCAACTCGTCGGGCTTGAGGCCATTGCTGCGGGCGCGGGCGGCGATGTCGGCGATGGCGCGGGCCAAGCCGGCGATCGACAGATCGTCGGCGTTGTGGATCACCGGGGAGAGCAGCCCCTGCTCGGTGTCGACCGCGATCCCCAGATGCACCTTGTCGTGGTAGGTGATCTCCTTGGCGTCCTCGTCGATCGAGGCGTTGACGTTCGGGTGCGCCTTGAGCGACTCGACGACGGCCTTGGCGATGAACGGCAAGAATGTGAGGTTGACCCCCTCCGACGCCTTGAACGACTCCTTCGCGGCCTTGCGAAGAGTGACGATCCTGGTCATGTCGACCTCGAACACCTGCGTCAGTTGTGCGCTGCTCTGCAGGGACTCGCGGGTCTTCTTGGCGGTGATCTGCCGGATGCGGCTGATCTTCTGGGTCGTGCCGCGCAGGGCGGCGAGTTCCGGGCGGACTTCCGGCGACGACGCCTGCGATGCTGCCGGCGCCGGTGCGGCTGCGGCCGGAGCGGGTGCCGATGCGGGCGCCTTCTTCGACTCGGCGGCGGCGAGCACGTCCTGCTTGCGGATGCGGCCGCCGACTCCGGTGCCCTTGAGCGTGGCGAGGTCGATGTCGTTCTCCGCAGCCAGCTTCCGCACCAGCGGGGTGACATACGGCGTCGACTGCAGATCATTGTTGTCGCCGGCCGCAGCAGTCGCCGACTCCGCCTTGACGGGTTCGCGCTCCGGCTCGGTCTTCGGTGCGGGAGCCTGGGGTGCGGGAGCCTGGGGTGCGGGAGATTCGGACTTCGCCGGCTCGGGCTCTGCGGGCTCGGGTTCTGGTTCGGGCTCCGGCGCGCGCTGCGGCTCGGCGGTGGCCGCCGCGGCGTCGCCGATCACGGCCAGCTTGCCGCCGACCTCGATGACGTCGTCTTCCTGCGCGAGGATCTCCAGCAGCGTTCCGGCGACCGGGGACGGGATCTCGGTGTCGACCTTGTCGGTGGAGACCTCCAGGAGCGCCTCGTCCTCGGCGACCTCGTCGCCGACCGACTTGAGCCAGTTGGTCACGGTGCCCTCGGTCACCGACTCGCCGAGTTCGGGCATCAGCACGTCGGTTCCGCTCGCGCCACTGCCACCGGTCGCCGCGACCGGCTTCGGGGCCGGTGCCTCGGCCGAGGTCGACGGGGCCTCGTCGACCTGTTCGGGTTCGCCGGCATCGGTGGGCTCGTCGCCGCCGGCCTCGTCCGCCCTGCCCGAGTCCGCGTTGCCTGAGTCTGAGGCGCTCTCGCCGGCCTCGCCGATCAGCGCGAGTTCGCCGCCGATCTCCACCACGTCGTCTTCCTTGGCGACGATCTTGGTCAGCACGCCGGAGGTGGGGGCGGGGATCTCGGTGTCGACCTTGTCCGTCGACACCTCGAGCAAGGGCTCGTCGGCCTCGATGGTGTCGCCCTCTTCCTTCAACCACCGGGTCACTGTCCCCTCGGTGACACTCTCACCGAGGGCGGGCATCTGGACGGAGAAGGCCATTGCTGTTGACTCCTGAACTCGACGTGGTGGGTCTGTGCGTGGTTCGCATGGAAAGCGGTGTGTGTGCCGCGTCTCCCGGGCGTGTGGCGGGTGGCCGAGCGCCCATCGCTAGACCTTACCCGCCACCGCAGCCGCGGACGTGGCGTGTGGGCCGAATACCACGCGTCAGCTCTGGGCCGAGATGTCCTCGAGAACTCGCGTGATCGTCCGAACCGGTACTCCCGTACCGCCTTTCGGGGTGTACCCCCAAGGCCCGGTGGTATTGAACGCCGGCCCGGCGATATCGATGTGCGCCCATTGCACGCCCGCGGGCACGAATTCCTTGAGGAACAGTCCGGCGGCGAGCATGCCGCCCCAGCGGTGCGGCGTCACATTGGCCAGATCGGCGACCCGGGACGACAGATCGGCCCGCAACTCGGTGGGAAGCGGCATCGGCCAGGCGTTCTCGCCGACCTCTTGCGACAACGACGACACCCGGTCGCGGAATTCGTCGGTACCCATCACCCCTGGGGTGCGGGTGCCGAGCGCGACCATCTGCGCGCCGGTGAGGGTCGCGGTGTCGATGAGATAGTCGGGCTCGTCCTCACAGGCCCGCACGATCGCATCGGCGAGGACCAGTCGCCCCTCGGCGTCGGTGTTGAGTACTTCGACCGTCGTCCCGCCGTACTGGGTGAGGACGTCGCCGGGACGCTGCGCGGTACCCGACGGCATGTTCTCGGCCATCGGCACGGTGGCGGTCACCGTGACCGGAAGATCGAGTCGGGCCGCGGCGATCGTGGCGGCGATGACGGCCGCGGCGCCGCCCATGTCCGAGGTCATGGCGTCCATGTTGGCGGCCGGTTTGATGGAGATGCCGCCGGTGTCGAACGTGATGCCCTTGCCGACGAGCGCGACCTTCTTGGCCGACTTCTTGCCGGTGTGGGTCAGCCGGACCAGCCGGGGCAGACGTGAGCTGCCCTTGCCGACACCGACGATCCCGCCGTAGCCGTCTTTGCGCAGCGCGTCGTAGTCCAGGATCTCCACCTTGAGTCCTGCCTTGGAGCCGAGCTCGCGGGCGCGCTCGGCGAACTCCTCGGGATAGAGATGGCTCGGCGGGGTATTGACGAAGTCACGGGCGATCGCCACCGAATCGGCGACCGCGAGGGCATGTGCGAGTTCGGTTTTGGCGGCCTTGTCGGCAGACCCGACGAGCATGTGCACAATCGTGGGCGGCAGCTTTTTGGACGCCGACCGTGCTGACCGGAATTCTTCGAAGCGGTAGGCGCCGAGGAACAGGCCCTCGGCCGCGGCGCCGAGGTCGGCCGTCCCCAGGCTGGTCGCCACGACGTCATATCCGTCGAGGGACCGGGCGGCGATGCCGGCGGCCTGGCGCACCTTTTCCGCATCGTCGAGTGCGGCCTCGTCACCGACTCCGATGATCACCACGACCGTGACCCCGAGTGACTCGGGGGCGGCGATGCGGGTGACCTCGCCGTGCGACCCGGTGGCACCGACCGCGGTGAGAGCCGAGGTGATCGCGGCGGCGGCCGCGTCGTCGAGGAGGTCCGCGCCGAGCAGGGCCGGGGCTGCGTCGGCATTGCCGGAACCGTCGGGGCCGGCGTTGGCCTCGACAAGCCCCAGCACGAGGGCCTGGTCGTCCTTGCCGATCGAGGTGGTCAGGGTGATCTGGGGGCCGCGGGTACGGTCGACGCTCTCGTTCTTGCTCACCCGATCAACCTTGCCACAGGGTGCTCGCCGGCCGCCCGTCATCTCAGCGTCCGACGTCCGTGGCGCGGGCAGCGGTCCGGACACGCCGCCGCCGTAGCATCGCCGGGGTGAGCGAACGTGTGGGAGCAGCGCGCGAGGAGACCGGGGCGGTGCCCGCCGCCGGGCGGGCAGGGGGACGAACGGACCGTGCACGGATGCGCGGGGCGATCGTGATCGGTGTGGTGTTGATCGTGGCCTGCGTGTCGGCGGTCGTCGGCATGCGTGCACTCGGTGGCGGCGGTGATCCGTTGTCACGCGCGGTCGGTGGACTGGTGCCCTCGGCGCGGCCGTCATTTCCGGCCGTCGACACCACGGGTCTTTCGCCACAGCGTCGCCGCATCATCGACGTGGTGCGGGCGCAGTACGCACGCAACGCGCCGGGGACGACGTACTCCGGTGGTGCCGAGGAGCCGTGGTGCGCGGACTTCGTGAGCACGGTGATGCGCGAATCCGGTGTGCCACTCAACAATCCGAACTCCGGATCGTGGCGGATCCCGGGCGTGGCCACGCTGACGGACTATCTGCACAGCTCTGGGCGGTGGCGGGGACCGGCACATCATCCGCAACCCGGCGACATCGTGGTCTACGACAAACCGAGTCCGCTCGGACAGCACACGAACATCGTGGTCAGTGTGGACGGTGATCAGGTGCGCACCGTCGGCGGCAACGAGGCCGATGGGATCACCTTGCGCACCGCGGCGCTCGCGACGGACCCGGGCCTGCAGGGTTTCGGGATGCCCGGCGCGGGCTGACCGACGTGTCGGGGGCCGCGGTAGGTTGACCCCATGACCGATATCCTCGCCGGCCCCATCGCCGATCGGCACGTCGCACTCGGGGCGAGCTTTGCCGAATTCGGCGGATGGGACATGCCCGTTGCATATTCCGGGACCGTCGCCGAGCACGCCGCGGTGCGCGAGGCGGTGGGCCTCTTCGACGTCAGCCACCTTGGTAAGGCCTCGGTCCGTGGGCCGGGGGCGGCGGCGTTCGTCAACTCCACACTTACCAACGATCTCGGCAAGATCGTGCCAGGCAAGGCGCAATATACGTTGTGCTGCAATGATTCCGGGGGAGTCATCGACGACCTGATCGCCTACCTGGTGGCCGACGACGACGTGTTCCTGGTCCCCAATGCGGCGAACACCGCTGCAGTGGTCGGCGCCCTGGCGGCGGCCGCGCCCGCGGAGATCACGATCACCGACCGCCATCGCGAGTATGCGGTCTTCGCAGTGCAGGGGCCCCGCAGCCCTGAGGTCCTCGCCGCGGTGGGTCTGCCCACCGAGATGGAATACATGGCCTTCGTCGACGCCGAGCTGGCTGCCGGCGGCCGGACGTATCAGGTGCGGGTCTGCCGCACCGGATACACCGGTGAGCGGGGCTACGAGATCCTGCCCCGGTGGTCGGCGGCCGGTCCCGTCTTCGACGCGCTACTCGAACAGGTGCACCGGCTCGGTGGTCTGCCGGCCGGTCTCGGTGCGCGCGACACCCTGCGCACCGAGATGGGCTATGCGTTGCACGGACACGAACTGTCCCCGGAGATCAGCCCCAACCAGGCGCGCAGCGGTTGGGCCGTCGGCTGGGACAAGCCGTCGTTCTTCGGCCGCGCGGCGCTGATCGCGGAGAAGGTCCACGGGCCGGCGCGTCGGCTTTACGGTTTGCGCGCGACCGGTCGTGGCGTGCCGCGCGCCGGCTGCGACGTGCTTGGTGCCGCGGGCGGTGAGCGCATCGGCGTATGTACCTCCGGGACGTTCTCGCCCACCCTCAAACAGGGAATCGCGTTGGCGCTCATCGACACCACCTCGGCGATCGGGAAGGGCGCCGAGGTCATCGTCGACGTTCGCGGCCGGTCACTGCCCTGCGAGGTCGTCATCCCGCCGTTCGTCGAGTCGCACGTCTAGGATTCGGCCGATCGTGCGCCGCACCTCAACGGAATCGGTTTGCCCGCCGGCGTTACCATGAACCAATGACCTTGCAGTTCACCCGTACCGAGCATCCACACCCGGTGCCGGCGTCGCAGCGCGCGGACATCCTCGCCACTCCCGGCTTCGGCAAATACTTCACCGACAACATGGTGACGGTGGATTACGACGTGGACCGTGGCTGGCATGACGCCAGGGTCACTCCGTACGGGCCGATCGCGCTCGACCCCTCGGCGATGGTGTTGCACTACGGCCAGGAGATCTTCGAGGGACTCAAGGCCTACCGTCAGCCCGATGGATCGGTCGCGGCGTTCCGCCCGGAGGCCAACGGACTGCGCCTGCAGCGGTCGGGGGAGCGGCTGGCGATGCCGCCGCTGTCGGTCGAGGACTTCATCGCATCGCTGCGCGTACTGCTCGATGCGGACAACGAGTGGGTTCCCGCGGCCGGCGGCGAGGAGTCGCTGTACCTGCGCCCGTTCATGTTCGCCGCCCAGGCGGGTCTGGGCGTCAACGCCCCGTCCAATCAGTACCGCTACTGCGTGATCGCCTCGCCTGCCGGCGCCTACTTCTCCGGTGGCATCAAACCGGTCAGTGTGTGGCTGTCCACCGAGTACGTCCGGGCGGCACCCGGTGGGACCGGCTTCGCCAAGTGCGGCGGCAATTACGCCGCGAGTTTCCTCGCCCAGGAGCAGGCCACCGCCAAGGGCTGTGATCAGGTGGTCTGGCTCGACGCCGTCGAACGCCGCTTCATCGAGGAGATGGGCGGGATGAACCTGTTCTTCGTCTTCGGTTCGGGCGCCGACGCCCGGCTGGTCACGCCGGAGCTCACCGGGTCGCTGTTGCCCGGGATCACCCGCGAATCGCTGCTGGCGCTGGCGACCGATGCCGGGTTCGCCGTCGAGGAACGCAAGATCACCACCGAGGAGTTGCGCAAGGGCGTCACCTCCGGCGACATCACCGAGGTGTTCGCGTGCGGCACTGCCGCGGTCATCACCCCCGTCGGCCACGTCAAGAGCGAGACCGACGACTATTCCATCGGTGACGGCACGCCCGGCGAGGTCACCCTGGCGCTGCGCGACACCCTCACCGGCATCCAGCGCGGCAAGTTCGCCGACACCCACGGGTGGATGACCGAGCTGTACCGCAGCTGACGGCCCCGGCGGCTCCCAGTGGGTGGCGCTCAGAGCATCAGTCCGACGAGCATGATCGCGGTCCCCAGCTCGATCACTGCGCCGAGCACGTCGCCCGACAGCCCGCCCATGCGGCGGCCGCAATGGCGGGTGAAGCCCCACGTGAATGCGAGCATGACGACCACGGTGATGGCGGCCCGCAGCAGCGAGCCGCCGTCGGGTGCGCCGGAAGCGTATCCGGTCCTGCCATAGCCGCCGATGAGCGCGGCAACGGCCACGGCCGTCACCGTCCACAGCGCGATCGAGGTGCGTTGGGTGCCGACGACGAGCGCACCGAACCCGTCCGGGTGTGCCGGGCGTTGTGACCACCGGCATGCCACCACAGCCGCGACGCGGGCGGTGCCTATCGCCAAACCCAGCTCCCACCAACGGCTCTGGGTGGTGAGGGTGCCGAATCCGACGATCTCGAGCGCTGCCACCACGACCAGCGTCGCCACCCCGAACGGTCCCACCGTGCCCGACCGCATCACCGCGGCGACCCGTTCGGGTGGCCCATAGCACCCGAGGCCGTCGGCGGTGTCGGCCAGCCCGTCGAGGTGCATGCCGCGCGTGAGGAGGCCGAGTACCGCGACGACGAGCACCCCGATCAGCGCGCTCGGAGCGGCGGTGGCCGACAACCCCCAGGCCGCCAGGGCCGCGACCACCGCGAGTAACGCGCCGACCACCGGCACCGCCGCGATGACCCTGCCGCCCACCTGTCGGTCCGGCGGTGCGTCGGTGAACCGGCGCGGTATGGGCAGAACTGTCAGCCAGCTGACCGCGACAGCGATTGCGCGGATCGGACGCATCGGTGCTATCAGGGGAGCGTGACCGCTTGCGGTGCAGCCGGATCCGATCCGGCCGCCCCATCTGAGGCGGAGTCGGAATCGCTGACGCCGGCCTCGCCGAAGGTCGACATCGACGTCATGACATCGACGGCGGCGATCACCGTCGGCAGTGCGCTCAGCGCGCCGGTGCCCTCACCGAGTCGCATACCGTACGAGTGCAGCGGCTCGAGATCCAGGTGTTCCAGCGCGATGGTGTGGGCCGGCTCGACCGACCGGTGTCCGGCCAGCCACCAGCGGGTGGCGCCCGGCGCCAACTCGACCGCGATCAGCGCGGCTGCCGTCACGACGACACCGTCGAGAATCACCGGCGTCCGGCGCACGGCGGCCTGGGCCAGGAATCCGGCCATGGCAGCGAGATCGGCTCCACCGACAGCGGCCAGCAGGGACAGCGGGTCGTTGCGATGCCGACGGCCGCGGCGCATCCCGTCGCGGATCGCGGCTGTCTTGCGTATCCAGCCCGAATCGTCGATCCCGGTGCCACGCCCGACGACCTCGACCGGCTCGCGCCGGGCCAGGGTGCCGATGATGACCGCGGCGGGCGTGGTGTTGCCGATACCCATGTCGCCGGCGATCAGTAGATCGGCGCCCGAGTCGACGAGATCGTCGACGATGGCCCGCCCGGCGGCGAGCGCACGTCGGGCCTCATCGATCGTCAGCGCGTCGGAGACCCGCAGGTCGTTGCTGGAGCGACGCACCTTGTAGGCCGAGACCTCGGGTGCGGTGTCGGCATCAACGGCCATATCCACCACCTGCACCGTGGCACCGTAGCGGCGGGCGAGGACATTCACGGCCGCTCCGCCGGCGGCGATGTTGGCCACCATCTGCGCGGTCACCTCGGGCGGGTATGCCGACACCCCGCCTTGAGCCACGCCGTGATCGCCCGCGAACACCACCACGGTGGGAGCCTCGAGGGGACGCGGGGGACACGTGCCCTGGCAGGCCGAGATCCACACGCCGAGCTCTTCGAGGCGTCCGAGGGAACCGGCCGGCTTGGTCAATTGCAGCTGGCGCGCGCGGGCCGCCTCGGCGGCCTGCTCATCGGGCGGCACGATCGGGTCGAAGACCTCGGGGATGGCCGGACCGGTGGCGGTGGTCGCGTCGGCAATGGTGCGATCTGCAGCGGTCGGGGTCGCGATCGTCGGATCAGCGGTGGCCGCCGTGGCCGGGACGCGCTCGGTCGTCGTCGAAGCGGCCGCGCCTGCCGCGGCTTCGCTCACCGATGGCGTAGGTGTCGGCACCGACGCCGGTGCCGGTGTCAGCTCCAGCACGCGGCCGGCAACCACCAGCAGTACTCGGTCACACACCGCGGCGATGGCCTCGTTGAGTGCACCGAGTTCTTCTTGGAACAGTCGACCTGCGGGGTTTCCGGCCACCGGAGCCAACCCGACCTCCGGGCTGATCAGGACGAGGTCATCCGTGAATGCTGCTATCGCAGAACATAACTCATTGTTTTCGGCGGTCCGGTCCGGCGGTGGTGATTGCGACCATGCCTGAGTGGCGTCCAGACGTGCGGCGAGCCAGTTGCCCAGGTCGTCGACGAGTGTCGGGGTGTCATGATGCGAGCGCAACTCTTCGGCCAGAGCGATCGTCTCGACCGTCGTGTACCGGGAATCGCGTCGGCGACGATGCCGCTCGACCCGCGCAGTCCACTCCGGATCGGTGGTCAGCGTGGGGCCGGTGGCGATGTATCGCACGGCCACGGCGTCACGCAGCAGTCCCTCACCGTGAGCCGACTTTCCTGACCGGACCCCACCGAGGATCAGGGTCCGGATTCCTCGTGTCGTCATCGCCTCAGACTTCGTCGCCGACGGAGACCTGCGGCTTGGGTGCGCGCATCTTACGCAGCTGCATCGCACGCGTGAAGGCGTACCAGCCCAGTTTCAGTCCGCCATCGGTGCTGTCGGGATAACGCTCATGGGTGCGCTTGCTCACCAGCCGGCCCAGGATCACACCGTCGATCGCCATCAGGACGACGAAGGCCAGCAGCAAGAAGGTCGAGTAGACCGCGATCGCCGGCACGAACATGACAATGATCAGCACCACCGCGAACGGCATGAACAGCCCGGCGAAGTTGCGCCGCGAATCGACCAGATCACGGGTGTAACGACGCACGTCACCCTTGTCGCGCGGCATCAGATAGCGTTCCTCGCCTGCCATCATCCGTTCACGCTGCTCCAGGCGCTGGGAACGACGGTCGGCAGAGACCTGCTTCTTGTCCTCCTTGGTCATCGAGCTCCGCAGTTCCTTCTTGCGGGCCCGGGCCTCGGTTCGCGTCGTCGGCGGTGGCGCGACCGGACCGCGGCGTCGGCGCTCTGCCTCACGGCGCGACGGAGTCGGACGTCCCTTGCTTGGCGTGTACCCGCCGCCCCGCGGCTTCGAGAGATCGACCAAGTCCGTCGAATCGGCGTCGACGGACGTCTCGGCGGCGTCGTCCGCCGGGGTGGAATCGTCCTTGGTCCATGGCAACTTCACATCCCCGAGCCTAGGTGATCCGCGCTGCCGTGATGCGCCGACCTCCCTATACTTGCCCCGCATGACGGATACGGCATTGCACACCCCGATTCGCACCGCGTCCGCGGGGGTGACATGCGTCTCCTGATCGCCCCGGACTCCTTCGGCGACACCCTGACCGCGGTCGAGGCCGCCGACGCGATCGCGCGCGGATGGCTAGCAGCCCGTCCCGATGACGAGGTCGTCCGCGCACCCCAATCCGATGGCGGCCCCGGGTTCGTGTCGGTGCTCGCCGGCAGTTTCGGGACGGTGCATTCCGCGGAGGTGACCGGGCCGCTCGGAGCCGCCGTGACCGCACAATGGCTGCTCGACGACCGGGTTCGCAAGCGGACGGTCGCCTACGTCGAAGGCGCGCAGGCGTGCGGTCTGCACCAGCTCGGTGGCCGCCCCACGCCACGCACCGCAACGGCCGCCGACACATTCGGTGTCGGTCAACTCGTCGACGCGGCACTGCGTGCGGGCGCCTCCTCGGTGGTGGTGGGTCTCGGCGGCAGCGCCACCACCGACGGCGGCCGCGGCCTCATCGACGCGCTCGGCGGACCGGAGCACGCCGTGGCGCGGTGTCGCGGAATCGACGTCGTGGCGGCCTCCGACGTGGAGAATCCGCTGCTCGGCGCGTCGGGTGCGGCGACGGTGTTCGGTCCGCAGAAAGGGGCCGACACCGAGACCGTCGGCATCCTCGAGGAACGGATGACCCGGTGGAATCGGGTGCTGGCGCAGATGGCCGGTCGTGACGTCAGCGCCGAACACGGGGCCGGAGCCGCCGGCGGGCTGGGCGCGGCTCTGCTCGCGCTGGGTGGGCATCGGGTGTCGGGGGCATCCGTGGTTGCCGGGGCGACCGACCGGGACGCGCAGATCGCGACGGCTGACCTGCTCATCACCGGGGAAGGCAGATTCGACAGCCAGACCCTGCGCGGCAAGGTCGTTTCCGCGCTGAACGCCACCGCCCGCGCCGCCTCGGTGCCCACCATGGTGGTGGCCGGCCAGGTCACGCTCGGCGCCCGTGAGATAGCCGAAGCCGACATCGCCGCGGCCTACTCGATCGTCGACCACGCCGGGTCGATACAGCTGGCGATGGACGATGCGGGCAATCAGCTCACCCAGATGGTCCGCGGGATCGCCGCGGGCTGGGTGTGAGTGTCGGCGACTTCACCGCCGATGGTCGAATCGGGTGGGGCGGGAATACGCGTACAAGGGGTACCGTTGAAGCCGACCGTACAAATGTGCGTCCCCGCGCGTGAGCCGGGGGCCGACCGCAACCGGCCCAATCGAGCCGGCCTCGACCAGCACGGAGGAACATCGATGACTGTGCAGAACGAATCCGGCACCGTGACCACCACCGGAATCATCCTGACCGACGCCGCCGCGTCCAAGGCGAAGACGCTTCTGGATCAGGAAGGCCGCGACGACCTGTCGCTGCGCATCGCCGTACAGCCCGGCGGCTGCGCGGGACTGCGTTACCAGTTGTTCTTCGACGACCGCAGCCTCGACGGCGACGTCATCGCCGACTTCGGCGGCGTCAACCTCGCGGTCGACCGCATGAGCGCTCCCTACGTGCAGGGCGCGACCATCGATTTCGTCGATACCATCGAGAAGCAGGGCTTCACCATCGATAATCCGAACGCGACGGGTAGCTGCGCCTGCGGCGACTCGTTCAACTGACTTCCCGTCGCACGCCGACGCCGGATCAGCCACATCCGACCGCATTCCCGTACTCCGGGGATGCGGTCGGATGCTTTTATGAGTCGGTCGGTAGCGTGAGAGGCCGTTACCGCCGAGGAGATGAAGGGCTGAATCCCCCGTGACCATCTATGTATGTGGCTCGATCGCAACCGACCATCTGATGAAATTCCCCGGCAAGTTCTCCGAACAGTTGCTCAGCGACCAACTCGACCACATCTCATTGAGCTTCCTCGCCGAAGACCTCGTGGTCCGGCGCGGAGGAGTCGGCGGCAACATCTGTTACGCGATGGGCGAGCTCGGCGGTGCTCCCGTGCTTGTCGGGTCGGTCGGCGCCGACTTCGACGACTACCGCGGGTGGCTGGAAACGCACGGTGTCGACTGCCGGGCGGTCCGCGTATCCACTCAGCATCAGACAGCGCGCTTCACCTGCACCACCGACGAAGCGATGGCGCAACTGGCCTTCTTCTACCCCGGCGCGATGAGTGAAGCCCGCGACATCAAACTCGCCGACCACGACGCCGCAAACGCCGAGCTGGTGCTGATCGGTGCCGACGACCCAGAGGCAATGGTCGCCCACACCGCCGAATGCCGCGACCTGGGCATCCCATTCGCCGCCGACCCCTCACAACAACTCGCACGACTCGACGGCGAATCCGCGCGCAGCCTCATCGAAGGAGCCACCTTCCTGTTCACCAACGAGTACGAATGGGGACTACTGCGCGAGAAAACCGGACTGACCGAGGAACGCGTACGCAACATGGTCGGCACCCGCATCACCACCCTCGGCGCCGGCGGCGTCGAAATCATCCAAAGTGACGGCAGCCGAATTCACGTCCCGGTGGTGCCCGAGAAAGCGAAAGTCGATCCGACCGGTGTCGGCGACGGCTTCCGCGCCGGATTCCTCACCGCCGTCAGCAACGGACTCGGCTTCGAGCGAGCCGCACAACTCGGCTCGATGGTCGCCGTACTCGTGCTCGAAACAGTCTCGACACAAGACTGGACATGGCACCACGACTCGGCCATCGCCCGGATCGCCGACGCCTACGGCACCGACGCCGCACACGAAATCGGCGCCATCTTCTGAGTTGTTGGCGCCGGCTTCGCCGTCGCGTCCGCCGGGCTCTTGGCGCCGGGTCTTCCTCCTCATCGCATCGTCGCTGCGCTCCTCGCTCTTCGTCGTGCAGACCCGAC
>NZ_JBNCLY010000015.1:50366-116904 GCF_049844915.1 Gordonia sp. DT30
CGCATCGTCGCTGCGCTCCTCGCTCTTCGTCGTGCAGACCCGACGCGCTCGGCGGAGTTGTTGGCGCCGGCTTCGCCATCGCGCCCGCCGGGCTCTTGGCGCCGGGTCTTCCTCCTCATCGCATCGTCGCTGCGCTCCTCGCTCTTCGTCGTGCAGACCCGACGCGCTCGGCGGGGGAGCAGCTGGCGTCGTGCGGACCCGACGCGCACGGCGGGAGTCGGCGAGCTACAGCCGGACGGGGTAGGTGTGGTCGGTGATCTCGGGAACCAGCGTCTGTTCGACGAAGATGGCGTGCCAGACCATGAAGATCAGCACCGTCCACAACCGGCGGCTGTTGTCGACGGTGCCTTCTCGATGCTCCTCGAGCATCGTGATGACGGCCGCCTTGTTGAACAGGTGATCGGTCTGCGAGGCGGTGATCGTCTCGTGCGCCCAGTCATACATCTGTGAGCCGGCGAGCCAATGGCGGATCGGGACGGGAAAGCCCAACTTCTTGCGGTGCAACACGTGCGGCGGCACGATCTGCTCGAGCGCCTTGCGTAGCGCGTACTTGGTGGTGCCGTGGGCGATCTTCTCGTCGAACGGCAGCGCCTCGGCAACCGCGAACACCTCGGGGTCGAGGAACGGCACACGCAACTCCAGCGAATTGGCCATCGTCATCTTGTCGGCCTTGACGAGGATGTCCCCGCGCAGCCAGGTGAACAGGTCGATGTGTTGCATCCGTGCAACCGGATCCCAGTCCTGGCTGCGCGCGTAGATCGGTGCGGTCACATCGGTGTGCGTCCACTCCGGACGGTAATCGCGCAAGACCGCGCGCAGGCGCGCGTCGTCAAAACTGCGGGCATTGCCGTAATAGCGCTCCTCGAGCGTCAGCGACCCGCGATGCAGCAGGCTCTTGCCGCGGGTGCCCTCGGGAATGCGGTCCGACACCTTGCCCGCCATGCGGCGCAACATCTGCGGCAGTCGGTCGAACGCCGACAACGACAGCGGCTCCTTGTAGATGGTGTAGCCGCCGAACAACTCGTCGGCGCCCTCCCCGGAGAGCACCACCTTGACATGTTTGCGGGCCTCGGCGGCGACGAAGTACAGGGGCACCAACGCCGGATCGGCCACCGGGTCGTCGAGGTACCAGACGATCTTCGGGATCGCGCTGATGAATTCGTCCTCGTCGACGACCTTGACGATATGGCGGGCGCCGATCGCCTCAGCGGACTCGGCGGCGACGTCGATCTCGGAATAGCCGTCGCGATCGAATCCGGTGGTGAACGTGATGAGGTCGGGGTTGTGGCGGATCGCCAGCGCCGCGATCGCCGTGGAATCGATGCCACCGGACAAGAACGAGCCAACCGTCACGTCGGCACGCATGTGCTTGGCCACCGAATCGGCGAGCACGTCGGCGATCTCGTCATAGCGCTTCTGCCGGGTCGCGTCGGTGACCGGCCGGATGCCGAACTGCGGTGTGAAATAGCGCGTCACCGAAGGGGCTTGGCCTGGGCGAACCGTTGCGTGGCAACCTGATTCGAGTCGACGGATCGAGGTGTGCAGCGTCTCCGGCTCGGGCACGTACTGCAGTTCCGTGTAGTGCTCGAGCGCGCGCAGATCCAGGTCGGCCGACACATCGAGTCGATCGATCAGCTCCAGCAGGCTCTTCTTCTCACTGCCGAAGGCGGTGCCGCCCGGGCCCGTCGCGAGGAACATCGGCTTGATACCGAACGGGTCGCGCGCCAGGAACAGCGTCCGGGTTTCGGTATCCCAGATGGCAAAGGCGAACATGCCGCGCAGCCGGCGCACCGCATCGGGCCCCCAATGATGGAACGCCGCGACAATCGCCTCGCCGTCGCCCTCCGTGCGGAATACGGCGTGCTCGTCGTCGGCCAGTTCGGCGCGCACCTCCAAGTAGTTGTAGATCTCGCCGTTGAACACCAGGGCATAGCGTTCGGGACTTTCCGGCGGGCCCCAGCGCAGCGGCTGATGCGAGTGCTCGATATCGATGATCGAGAGGCGATTGAACCCGAGGACCAGATCGTCGTCGTGCCAGGTGCCCGGTTCGTCCGGGCCACGATGACGCATGCAGTGCGAGGCCGCGGCGATGAGGTCGACGGCGGATCCGGCCGATCCGTCGGGGGTCAGCAGACCGAGCAAGCCACACACAGGGATTCAGGCCTCTTTCGGATAGTGGGAACAGGTCACCGAACAAGATGATCCGGCCGGGTCCGAGTATGCCGCATCGGGGATGTCCGGGTGCTCCGGCGTAGGGCTCGTCGGCGACCAAATCATCGGCCGACAGGGCATGTCGGGGCGGCCGGCGCGAATTCGACGCGCTGATCCACCCCAACCGAAAAAGTTCCTGAGAGTTGGTCTACGCTGCGTAGTACATAGGCGCGGCCACGGTCTGACCGTGGTGCCCGCGGGCAGTTCGGCCGGTGGCCGGGTTCCCTTCGGAGACAACGCGTCGGAGCAGGTCATGTGGCATGCGACTCGCGTGACGGGAACGTCGCGGCGAGCGAGCAGGAAGGCGTGAAATTGGCACACGGTGAACGGCCCCGAGCCCGGCGTGTTTCGTCCGCGTCGCGGGTGACAAAACGGTTCGGCATAGTCGCGATCCTCGCCGTCGGTGCTCTGGTGATGACGGGCTGCCGAGGCGACGACGTCGCGAGGTTCGGCTGGCCCACCGGCATAACCCCACAGGCGGAGGCAATGCGCCACCTGTGGACGTGGTCGGTCATCGCGGCATTGATAATGGGCATCCTGGTGTGGGGTCTGATCTTCTGGACCATCACCTTCCACCGGCACAAGGAAGGTCAGGACGAATTCCCGCGACAGACCGCCTACAACGTGCCACTGGAGCTGACCTACACGGCCATTCCGTTCGTCATCATCGCGGTCCTGTTCTACTTCACGGTCATCGTGCAGACCGACGTGGAGAAGAAGACCGACGACCCCAAGGTCGTCGTCGACGTCACCGCCTTCCAGTGGAACTGGAAGTTCGGGTACCGGCAGGCCGAGATCGGTGGCCAGGAGAAGCACTACCAGAGCACGCTGGGTAACCCCTTCGATCTGCAGGTGCAACAGGAGAACACGCACGACGGCGAGCCGCTGCCCGGACCGGACAACGGACGCAACAACGACATCCGCGACTACCTGCGTTTCGACAAGGTCGAGACCATCGGTACCTCCACCGAGATCCCGATCCTGGTGCTGCCGACCGATCAGCGTGTCGAATTCGAGCTGGCCGCAGCCGACGTCGTCCACTCCTTCTGGGTGCCCGAGTTCCTGTTCAAGCGCGACGTGATGCCGTTCCCGAAACAGAACCACACCGAGAACGTCTTCCAGATCGAGAAAATCGATCGTACCGGCGCGTTTGTGGGGCGGTGCGCGGAGATGTGCGGCACCTACCACTCGATGATGAACTTCGAGGTGCGAGCGATCTCGCCGCAAGACTTCGAGCGGTACATGACTTACCGGGACAACAACCCGCGTGCGAGTAACGCCGAAGCGCTGCAGGCGATTTGCCAGCAACCGAAATCGGTGGTGACCGTGCCGTTCGACACCCGCCGCCAATCCGACGGCACCGCAACCGCCACCGGCGATCCGAACAACACCCGCCTCCCGGGCTGCACGATCAAGGAGAGTGACTTCCAGTGAAGATCGAAGCACGGCTCTTCGAGCTCCTGACTGCGTTCTTCTTCCTCGCCGGCGTCATCTACACGCTGTGCACCGCCTTCACGTCGCGCGGCGTGGAGTGGGTGGGCGTCGTCGGCATGTTCTTCAGTGCCGGACTGACGTTGATCGCCGGAACCTACTTCCGGTTCGTCGCACGTCGCGTAGAGATCCGGCCGGAAGACTACGAGGACGCCGACGTCGAGGACGGTGCGGGTGAACTCGGATTCTTCAGCCCGCATTCGTGGTGGCCGATCCTGGTCGCCGCCTCGGCCGCGATGTTCGCCATCGGCTTCGCGACCGGCAACATCTGGTTCTGCATCTTCGCCGCCGTCTGCATCATCGGCAGCGCAGCCGGGCTGGTCTTCGAGTACCACGTCGGACCGGAGAAGCACTGACCGACGGCCGATGAGCCGTCGGGGGGCCGCCGGCGCCGACCCACCACGATCAGACTCAGCCGCACCCCGACTCGGGGTGCGGCTGAGTCATTCCTATGGGCTCGACGGATATGACGGCGACGCGGTCGGGCCGGCGGAGGCAGGTCCGACCCACACCGTGACCGGCGGGCGACGCGACTGCTCGCAGGTCACCGGCCGACGATGCTCGACCCGTACACCTGCAAAGCGCGGTAGGCGACGCGGACCGTGCCGCGCGGTACGACTCACCGATTTCACCGTCGTGCGCGACGACGACCGGGTCGTCGGAGGTGAAGGAAAACTGCGGTACCTGCATCTCTCGATACGAGCTCGACCGCTGCAGACGGCCGCTGACCAATTCGAGCACCAAACGGGCGTACGCCCACCGGTTTCCGCTGAGCAGGAAGCGCACGTCGAGGAGTCCGTCGTCGAGGCGTTCGCGGCGGGAAGTGGCGAAACCCGACGAACCGTACATGGAATTTCCGAGGAGGAACAGCGTCACATCGAGTTCTTCGCCGTTGACCCGGATGCGCTGCGGGCGCGCATGACCCACACATGCAGAATCGCCACGGTACTCGCCACCGTTTTTCCCGTGCGGTGTTCGAGGCGTTCGCGCGCGCGGACGAAATGCGGATATGAGCCGATGCTGACGGTGTTGAGAACCAACCGTTCGTTGTTGATCCAGGCGACATCGACACGGCACACCTGCCGGTTTCGCAGTGCATCGAGGGTGTCGTCGACGGTGAGGGCGCCGATGTCGCGGCCGAAGTGATTGAAGGTGCCGCCGGGAAACACGGCGAGTGGACGATCGGCGGCCAATGCGGCCGCGGCAGCGGCAGCCACCGTCCCATCCCCGCCGGACACGCCGAGCACCTCACAGTCGGCAGCAGCTGCGCGAGCGACGTCGCGAAAGTCGTCGTCGGAGCCCAGTTCGACGATGCGCGCGGCCGGCAGCTCGTCGACGAGCTGTGCCCGGATCGCGCCGCCGCTCCCGCTGCCGACGATGGGTTGAGCAGGACGGTGACATTTGCGCCGTCTGTCACCGGCGGGCCGTCGCCGCGGGTAGGCGGCTGTCGGCGGGATGCAGATGCGCCGGCGCATGATCGGCGGCGCAATCCGAGCGCCGGCGGTGGCCACCGCCGCGCCGATGCCCAGTCCGATCGCCACGTCGCCCGGATAGTGTGCGCCGGTCGCGACCCGCGAGAATCCGACAAGACCCGCCAACGCGGATAGCCCAAGGCCCGCAACGGAATTCTCGATCGCGACACCGATCGCAAACGCCGCGGCGCTGGCCGAATGGCCGGAGGGCAGTGAGTTGGATGTGGGCAGGACGCGACTTCGGCGGATGGCAGGCACGAGGGTGGTGTTCGGCCGGGCTCGTCGGCGGATGCGTTTGGCGACCTGATTGGTCACAAGACTGGTCACCGCGAGTGAACCGAGACCACGCACGGCACCGCGCTGAAGGTCGGGCCGGCCGCTTACGGCCAGCGCGGCTGCGACGACGAGCCACAGCTTGCTGTGGTCGGCCGCGCGGGTGAGGCTCGGCATCGTCGCGTCGAGTAGTGGGCTGGGAGATCGGGCGATCGAGTCGTAGACGGCGGCGTCGAGCGCGCCGAGTGAGCGAGTCACCTCGTTCACTCGCTGGTCGACCGCGTGGACTGGCAAGCGGCAGCGTGTGATTCGGGGCATGGTTGCCACCGAACTGGCCGGGGTAGGGGAGTGGGCAGACCCGCTGTGGCCGAGGTCGATAGCGTGCCGGGTCACGATCCCCGGAAGTGAACATACGAATCGGCTGCCGTCACCAGTTCGGTGACGGCAGCCGATTCGTGTTGTCGGACAGTCGCTTCCCGGGTCAGAGCCCGGTCCGCGGGATCACTCGAGCGGATTACCGCCCTTTTCCTGCAACTCGCGCAGCGCCTTGCGCTCGGCGATCTCGTGCTCATGGTCGAGTGCGGCATTGTGTGCCTGCTCCTCGGGCGGATCGGCGATGAGGATCGAACCGGTACCGGGTGCACCCGAGGACCCCAGCTTGTTCATCCGCTTCGGGACTGCCGCACCCTGGTATGGCAGCGGAATCGGATGACCATGACTGTCGACGGGGCCGAGGGGCTGGTGCAGCTCGATGTATTCGCCCTGCGGCAGTCGTTTGATGATGCCGGTCTCGATGCCGTGGGCGAGGACCTCGCGGTCGCTGCGCTGCAACGCCAACGCCCACCGGTAGGTGATGAAGTACATCAGCGGCGGCACCACGATCAGTCCGATACGCCCGGCCCAGGTCGTGGCGTTGAGCGAGATGTGGAACTTGAGCGCGATGATGTCGTTCATGCACATCAACGTCAAGATGATGTAGAAGGAGAACGCCAGCGCACCGAGCCCGGTGCGGACCGGGGTGTCACGCGGGCGCTGCAGCAGGTTGTGGTGCGCGTCGTCGCCGGTCAGCCGCTTCTCGATCCACGGGTACGAGAACATGACCGCGAACACCAAGCCGATGATCACCACACCCCAGAACACCGCGGGGATCGTGTAGTGACCCCAGTACAGCTCCCAGTCGGGCACCAGACGAAGCAGGCCGTCGGTCCACATCATGTAGATATCCGGCTGCGAGCCGGCCGACACCTGGCCCGGGTTGTACGGACCGAGCACCCAGACCGGGTTGATCTGGAAGATGCCGGCCATAATCGCGAGAACACCGGTCACCAGGGCGAACAACGCTCCACCCTTGGCGGCGAACACCGGCATGATGCGCACACCGACGACGTTCTTCTCGGTGCGGCCGGGGCCGGGGAACTGGGTGTGCTTCTGGTACCAGACCAGTGCCAGGTGCGCACCGATGAGCGCCAGGATGATGCCCGGGAACAACAGAATGTGCATCACGTACAGGCGCGGGATGATGATGTCGCCCGGGAATTGACCACCGAACAGTGCCCAGTGAATCCAGGTGCCCACCAACGGGATTCCGAGGACGATACCGCTCATCGCGGCACGGACGCCGGTACCCGAGAGCAGGTCGTCGGGAAGCGAATAGCCGAAGAAGCCCTCGAACATCGCCAGGATCAGCAGAAGGCAGCCGATGATCCAGTTGGCCTCGCGTGGTCGCCGGAACGCGCCGGTGAAGAAGATGCGCGCCATGTGGATGACGATCGAGGCGGCGAACAGCAGCGCCGCCCAGTGGTGGATCTGCCGGACGAACAGACCGCCGCGAACCTCGAAGGAGATGTTGAGCGTGGTCTCGTATGCGCGCGTCATCATGACGCCCTTGAGCGGATCGTAATCCCCGTGATAGATGACCTCGCTCATCGACGGATCGAAGAAGAAGGTCAGGTACACACCCGACAACAGCAAGATGATGAAGCTGTACAGAGCGATCTCACCGAGCAGGAACGACCAATGGCTCGGGAACACCTTGTTGATCTGTCGGCGCATACCCGACGCGAGGTGATACCGGGAGTCCACCTCTTCGGCCTGCGTCGCCAGGCGGTCGGCGATGGTCATGAATCACGCTCCCAGAAAGCCGGTCCGACGGGTTCGATGTAGTTGCCGCGGTTGATCGCGGCGTTGGCGACCAGATAACCCTGATCATTCACTGTGATCGGCAACTGTGCCAGGGCACGTGCGGCCGGTCCGAAGACCGGTTTGGCCGAGTCGAGCGCATCGAACTGCGACTGGTGGCACGGGCACAGGATGCGGTTGGTGCGCTGCTCATAGAGCGAGGTGGGGCAGCCGAGGTGACTGCACACCTTGGTGTAGCCGAAGTAGTCGCCGTAATTGAAGCTCTCTTGGCCCTTGCGCTTGATGACGTGCGCGGCATCGGCGGGACGCAGGCGGATGAGCATCACCGGGTTGCTGACATACCGGAGGCCCCAGACCAGCTTCTCCCGCGACTCCTCGGTCTCACCGAGGCCGTCGGACGCGCGCCACGGGAACACGGTCTCCATCGCGCCGGAGTCGAGATCCTCGGGCCGCACGAGTGCCACCCGGTACGGGTCACCCACGTCGCGGCGCAAGAACACCGTCTCGTTGGGGTTCTCCTTGGAGTTGTAGATCGGGGACCATCCGGTATTCCACAGCGGGGCATCCCCACGATCGGCCCACGGATTCTTGATGAAGCCACCGAGCGCCGCGATCACACCGGTGAAGGCCAGCGCACCGAAGGCGAAAAGGCCCGATCCGATGAGCATCTTGCGGCGTCCGAGGGTCGAGGTGGTGCCGGTGTCCTTGAGCTGGGCGACGATGGTCGCCTTGTCGACATCACTGGAACCGGGTCCGTCGTGACGGTCCTGCACCGACAGCTCCGAAGGCAGGAACTTCTTGGTGATCAGCGCGAGTGCAATACCGATCGCCAGGATCGACAGACCGAAGGTGATGCCCAGCAGCGGCGTGTTGAGGGTGTACCACCAGTACTTCGGCGAGCCCGACATGGTGAAACGCCAGTGGTTGAAACAGAACACGACGAAGCAGGCGAGGGCTGAGATCCCTGAGATGGTCAGCCAGATCGTGACCTGGCGGGACGCGCGCTTCTCTGCGCGGGTACCGGGCTCGGGATAGCGCTGACCCCGGTGGATGATCTCCACCCCGTCGAGGTTGGTGCCTAGCTTGACCAGCTCGTCGGTGCTCATCTGATCGAGTTCGTCCCTGGTAGGGGCGTCCTTGTCGCTGACGCTCATGCTCGAGATCCCATCCACATCGCGGCGGCGACCAGCGCCACAACCCCGACAAACCACATCACCATGCCCTCACTGACCGGGCCGAAGCCACCGAGCCCGAGGCCACCCTGCGGCTTGGATTCGGTGACGTACTTGACGAAGCCGATGATGTTCTGCTTTTCCTCGGTCGAGAGCTGCCGGTTGGAGAACCGCGGCATGTTCTGCGGTCCGGTCAGCATGGCCGTGTAGATCTGCTGTTCCTTGACGTCGCTCAGTGGCGGTGCGAACTTACCGCCGGACAGGGCACCGCCGCGGCCGGTGAAGTTGTGGCAGGAGGCGCAGTTCAGTCGGAACAGCTCCCCGCCCTGGCCGAGATTCTTGCCGCGCAGCGATTCCTGGGCGACGACGCGCACACCGTTCTCGGTTTTGATCGAGCCGTCCGGATTGTGCTCGTAGATGACGCTGGGACCGCCACCCATCGCCTGTACGTAGGCGCCGAGCTGATCGATCTGGGCGGTGGTGAACTTCGCCGGCTTGCGTAGCGCCTGCGCCTCACCGCGCGCCGCGGGCATGCGACCGGTCGACACCTGGAAGTAGACTGCCGCGTCACCGACGCCCAGCAGCGACGGGGCACGGTCGGGCACGCCTTGCAGGTTCGCGCCGTGACAGGTCACACATGACGTGTCATACAGCTGCTTTCCGGCGGTGATGAGCGCGGCGTTGTCGACGTCGGCGGTGGCGACCTGCGGCTTGGGCGTCAGCAGCGACGCCACCAGTCCGGCCATGAACAGGCCGGCGAGCAACAGGATCAGGCCGCTGACACGGCGGCGAAGCTTACGTCGTGCCTTCGACCGGCGGGCGGTGCCGCCCGACGGCGGCGTCGGCGTCACGACCGAATCAACCGCATCAGCTGCATCGCTATCCGACGAGCGCGGTGGAGATGAACTCATCTGTGTCTCTCTACTAGCGGACGGACTCTGGGCTGTGGTGCGGGATCACCCGCGGGAGCATGTTCTATCCGGATGGGCCGGGGCGGTGTACGGCGCCGTCATCGGATGAAGTAGATCGTGACGAACAGGGCGATCCAGACGATGTCGACGAAGTGCCAGTAGTACGACACGACGATCGCGGCGGTTGCCTGGGCCGGGGTGAACTTCGACAGCTTGGTCCGGATCAACAGGAAGATGAAGGCGACCAGTCCGCCGATCACGTGGAGTCCGTGGAATCCGGTGGCCATGTAGAACACCGAGCCGTAGGAACTCGAGGAGAGTGTGGTGCCCTCCTGGACCAGGTGGAAGTACTCATAGCCCTGGCCGCAGACGAAGAAGGCGCCCATCAGGAATGTCAGCACGTACCAGCGGCGCAGGCCGAAGACGTCACCGCGTTCGGCGGCGAAGACGCCCATCTGGCAGGTCACCGACGACAGGATGAGGACTGTCGTCACCGGAATCGCGAGCTTGAGATTCAGTTCGGTGGGCTCGGGCGGCCAGCCCAATTGCGGGTTGGCGTTGGCGCGCGCGACAAAGTACATCGCGAACAGACCCGCAAAGAACATCAGCTCACTGGACAGCCAGACGATCGTGCCGACACTCACCATGTTGGGTCGGTTGAGTGAGTGCACGCGCGCGGTGATGGCCGTCCCGGAAGTACCTACAGCGCTAGTCACAAGTTGAAGTATGACGGTTCGTAGTACGCGGTGACCACTTGGGTCCGAGATTGGTGGGAACTTTTTCTCTTCCCGCTGGTCGGCGCCACTGCGCTGGGCCGCTCGGCGTGTCCTCGTCTCCCATAGGTGTGGTTTGCTCGGTGATATGGGTTCGTCG
This sequence comes from Gordonia sp. DT30, assembly GCF_049844915.1. Classification (NCBI taxonomy): domain Bacteria; kingdom Bacillati; phylum Actinomycetota; class Actinomycetes; order Mycobacteriales; family Gordoniaceae; genus Gordonia; species Gordonia sp. DT30. The sequence continues at coordinate 60,909 of NZ_JBNCLY010000015.1, forward strand.
CAGTCGGGGTCCGAGGCGTCGGGCGGTCGCGTGCCGCACGACCTCAACGGGCGCCCGGTGCCGCCGTCGCGGCGGCAGCGCCTTGCGGCCAGACTCGGTGGCCGGCGCGCACCATCGGCGATCGGCGTGGACGATGCTGACCTGCAGGTTGTGGTCGCGTGCACCGACGATGCCGCATCGAGTTCGGCCGTGTTGGCCGGGTCCCCGTGGCGGTCCGACGACCAAGCGGTGGTGCGCCATCTGGTGGCACTGCCGGGCGAGCGCGTCGACGAGGCGGTCGCGCTGGCCGCGCTCGACGGATACCGGCCGGTGAGTCCCACGGCCGCACTGCCGGCTCCTGAAATCGCTATCCCCGACGGTCACGTGTCCGTGCTGCTGGCCCGGGTGCAACTCGTCGATGCGTTGCATCTGTCGCAGGAACGGTCTCGGATGGCCGGACTCGGGGCGCGCCACGGTGGGGTGGCCCTGGCGTGGCAGGTGCTGCAGCGAGCCGTCGCGACCCAGGAACCGTGACCCGGCGAGGGGTGAACGCCTGCGGTCCGCGGCGAAACCCGTGGCCACTACAGTTCTTGACGTGAGCAGCGCGCAGACGTACACGTGGCCGCAGATCCTGGGCCGGGTCACCGACGGGATCGATCTGACCGTCGACGAAGCGGCATGGGCGATGAACGAGATCATGACCGACAGTGCGACAGGAGCGCAGATCGCGGCCTTCGGGGTCGGCGTCAAGATGAAAGGTGCTGCGCCCGCCGAATTGCGCGGACTCGCCGCCGCCATGCTCGAGCACGCGGTGCCTGTGTCGGTGTCGCGGCCGGCCATCGACGTCGTCGGTACAGGTGGGGATCGCTCACATACGGTGAACATCTCGACCATGACCGCCATCGTCATCGCCGCGGCCGGCGTCGGGGTGGTCAAACACGGGAACCGGGCGGCGTCGTCGAAGAGCGGCGGTGCCGATGTGCTCGAGGCGCTGGGCGTGTCGATCGGACTCGGCGCGGCCGAGGTGGGTCGGTGCGTCGACGAGCTGGGCATCGGCTTCTGCTTTGCCCCCGTGTTTCACCCGGCATTCCGGTTCACCGGGCCGCCGCGCAGCGAGATCGGCATTCCTACCGTCTTCAATGTGCTCGGACCGCTGACCAACCCCGCGCGGCCGTCGCGTGGTCTGATCGGATGCGCCTTTGCCGACCTCGCGCCGGTACTCGCGCAAGCGTTCGCCGAACGCGACGCCACGGTGCTGGTGGTGCGCGGCGACGACGGCCTCGACGAGCTGACGACCACCACCACATCGACGGTCTGGCAGGTCATCGGCGGCGAGGTCACCCAGCTCAGACTCGATCCACGAGACCTCGGGATCGATTACGTTGCCCTCTCGGCGTTGCAGGGTGGCGACGCAACCGTCAACGCCGCGATCGCGCAGGAGCTCTTCGCGGGCCGGCGAGGGCCGGTGCGCGATGCCGTCGTTCTCAATGCAGCCGGCGCGATCGTTTCGGCGGAGATGACCGAACGTTTCGATGCGGCCGGATTCGTCACGGCGATGAGCGCTGCGAAGGGGCGTGCCGAGCGTGTTCTGGACTCCGGGGACGCCACGGCACTGCTCGACCGCTGGGTTCTCCGCTCGCAGGAGCTGAGCCCGCGCTCCTGAGGCGGCCGCGCCGGGAAGCGGTGTCGTCCGGAAGCTGCTTGCGTTGTCCTCTTACTCTTCGCCGATGGAGAAGCCACCCTCGACCTGCGAGCTGGAATAGCTTCGGAAGGCGATGTGGGTGGCGGTGTGGGTCACCCCGGGGAGCCGATTGATCCGGCCGGTCACCACTTCGGCGATCTCGGCGTGGTCACGCACCTTCACCTTCGCGATCAGATCCACGTCGCCTGCACACGAGTACACCTCGGCGACACCGGCGATGTCGGCGACCGCCTGCGCGGTCTCCGGGATCTGGTGGACATCGGCGTGGATGAGGACGATGGCGGTGATCATGGCATCACCTTATGCCCGGGCCGGACCGACGACCGACGGTCGACAGCGCCGCGTGGGCGGCGGACCGACGCGTCGGGAGGCGGGGACTGTGCCGCGTTACGCGCTGCCGAGGCCCAATCGACCCGGCTCATCGCGGAGCCGGCCGGGACCGCGAAGCCGTCGGTCGTCGAGACGATGCGGATGCCCGGTTCGGTGATCCACCGGTACAACAGCGCCGACTCGTCCGGCGACGCACCGAGCAGCGGTCCGTCGCCGGGAAGCACGGTCTCCGCCGCCGCGATGAGCGCCTCGGCCACGGGCATGGGCGCCACCCCACGGGGAGCGTGCCCGGCCGAGGCCAGCCGGCCGTGCCGAATGACGGCCAGTTCCCATCCGCGCTCGCCGTCGGGCCGGGCGACGACGAGTTCTTCGATCCGACAGAGCGCTGCCAGGCGTTGGCACCGGGCGAGGACTTCGATGGTTGCGGCCACCCGATCCCGGTGCCGGGCAGCGGTTTCGAACATCTGCGCCGCGGTGAGGTGCTCGAGTTCGGCAATCAGATCCGACAGCGCCGCGGCGTTGCGACCGGTGAGCAGATCGTGTGCCGCACGTACCCGACGCACGTAGTCCGAGACGGTCAGCGGACGTGTCGAAGCGGCCGCGCATCCGCCGACGATGTCGCCGCCGTCGGCTGGGGTCGGGCACCAGTGATGGACCGTGCCGGCCGGCAGCCGCGCCCGGCAGGTGCGGAGTCCGGTTGCGCGGGCGATGATCTCGGCGATCTCCGCGGCGCGGTTGCGATTGCGGACCGGTCCGACCGAATCGATACCCGGTGTGCGGGTGATCTGCAGGCGGGGAAAGCGCTCGGCGGTCAGTGTGATCCACCAACCGCGGTGCGGGCGGGTGGAGCGCCGGTTGTAGGCGGGGGAGTGCCCGAGGATCAGCCGAAGCTCACGCACGCCCGCCTCGAGTGCGTGTGCGCATTCGACGTGGTCGACGCGAGCGGCGAGAGTCACCATCTCGTTGATCCGGCCGCGCGGGTCGGAGCCGGTGAAATAGGACAGCACGCGGCGCCGCAGATCGGTGGCGGTGCCGACGTAGAGCACCTCATCGGAGGGACCGCGGAAAAGGTAAACCCCTGGCCGCGATGGAAGTCCTTCACCCAGACTTCTTTTCGCGCGCAGCCGCGGATTGCCACGGGGTAGGTATGCGGTGAGGTCGGCATAGGTGCGTACGCCCTGATTGCCGATGCGCTCGAGGAGGTGGTGCAGTACCTCCACGGTGGCCCGCGCGTCGTCGAGGGCTCGGTGCGTCGGCCGCACCGAGACATCGAACAGCTCGGCCAGCGCACCGAGCCGGACCGTCGGCGCCTCGTCGCGCGTCAGGACGCGCCGAGCGAGGCGCACGGTGCACAAACTGGTGTGAAACGGCCAGTCCATCGCGAGCCGGGTGGCGTTGTGCCGGAGGAATCCCATGTCGAAGCGTGCGTTGTGGGCGACGAGCAGACATCCACGTGCGAACTCGATGAACGAAGAGAGCACCTCGCCGATCCGCGGTGCGTCGTACACCATCATCTCGGTGATGCCGGTGAGCGTGACGATCTGCGGCGGGATCGACCGCTGCGGATCGACCAGAGTGGCGAATTCGCCGAGGATCTCGCCGCCGCGCACCTTCACGGCACCGATCTCGGTGATCGCATCGCGCGCCGGATCGCCGCCGGTGGTCTCGAGGTCGACGACCACGATCGTCGTGTCGAACAGCGAACGTTCACCGAAACCGAGGTCTCCGGCCGCCGACCGGGTCAGGTCGGCGAACGAGAGCTGAGCTGTATCTGCCACCACATCGCGAACGTTAGTTCGACCTACCGACAACCTTCGTCGGCGGACCGCCCCGGTGCCGCATCGACGCGCGCACCTCGAACGGCAGACGAGCCGTTTGTGTCGGTGGCCGGTCCTAGTGTCGTCGGCGGTGGTCAGCACCAGGGCCGAATCCTTCCGGTCGCCCACCTGAAACGGGGCCGGGTTCCAATGGAATCGCCCGCCGACACAGCCAACGACGACCGAGTGAGATGGAGATCACAATGTACATCGACTGCACGAGTTGTCCCGGTCGTCACCGGGCGTGTGACGGCTGCATGATGAGCCTTCTTGTGGGGCCCATGACCAGCGGCGACGCTGCTCTCGACCCCGATCGCCGCGGCGTCCGAGAGGGTCGGCAGATGGGCGATTCCGACGCCGAGATCTGTTCGGCCGTAGGCGTCTTCGCCGATGCTTCGATGGTCAGCACCGCCGCTGCACGATCGGCAAAACTAACCATCGGCCCAGCGTGCGGGCCCGCAGCGAGGCCCGGGTTGCGGATTTTGCGTGCGGGCTAGTCGTCGGCCGAAGTCGGACGTCGTGTCCCCTAGTGGACAGACCTGCATCTGATTTCGTAACCTTTCCGAGACCTTCGCAGAGCGTCCCGCTTCACCAAGAAGTGGTCTGTGAAGATCACCGCTCAATCGTCCGACGGACGAACCGGGGAACCACACGTTTTCGGAGCAATCCGGATTGGGGTGAATTGCGCCCCGGGCACACCTGTGCCCGGATCGCATAGGGCCATTCTCTCGGCCCGAACCCGACAGCTAACTCGGTAGGCGGTCAAGGGAGAACCAAAGGAGAACTCGTTTCGTGGCCAAACATCGTTTGGAACAGCCGAATCGCGGCAGCAGCATCGCCAAGAAGGCGATGATCGCGGGCTCGCTGACCGTCGGCTCGCTTGCCGTTGCCGCAGGTCCGGCTCTGGCCGCTCCGGCGCCGAGCGCGACCATCGAGATCCCGAATCTCGGTAAGTTCACGCTGCCCGGTATTGATCAGAACCAGGTTCCGAACCAGTTCCGTCCCGGTGGCGGTGGCGGTGGCATCACCGCGCCGGTCGACACGGCCGCGCAAAAGGCCGTTCGCGCCGCGGAATCCAAGATCGGCGCACCGTACGTCTACGGTGCGGCCGGCCCCAATGCCTTCGACTGCTCGGGCCTGGTCTACTGGTCGTACCAGCAGGCCGGAAAGACCATCCCGCGCGACAGTTACGGACAACTCGGCGGCGGACGTGCGGTCAACTACGCCGACGCGCAGCCCGGCGATGTCTTGATCTTCAACGGTGGCAGCCACGCGGGCCTCTACATCGGCAACGGCCAGTTCATCCAGGCGTCCACCGAGGGCGTGCCGGTGGAGAAGTCCGCCGTCAAGGGTTGGTCGCTGACGGGAGTTCGTCGATACTGACCTCGGCTCCGGTGAAAACGTGTGAGTGTGTTTCGGGCGGATCGTGCGCGGCGCGATCCGCCTGAGCCCCGTCGAGGACGGGTGTGAATCGCCGCGGGCACAGGGTGTCTGGCCCGTGTCGTTTGGGGAAGTGGCTAGGGAAGTGTGGTGACAACCGTGGGAGCCGGTTCGGCGATCGTTCACAATCGATCCGTACGTTTGGCGCTGACCACCGTGATCGCGGTATTGGCGATCGCGATGACCCCCTTCGGGGCGGTCTTCGACAGTCCGCAGGCCGCGGCTGATCCACCGCAATCGGCCGACCAGTTGCTTGCGCGCTACCGCGCACTCAGCCGGGAGGCCGAGACCTCGACCGAGCAGATGCACAACGCTCAGATCGAGTACGACAAACAGCGTCAGATCGTCGGCCGGTCCAAGAAGGCCGCCGCCGACGCACAGACCTCGCTCGACCGTTCGCAGGTCGCGCTGAACGGGTTGCAGTCGCGCTTCGACTCGCTGATCCGGGTCAGCTACATGGGTGGCCGGTCCAACCGTCTCTACGCAGTCTTGACCAGTGATTCGCCGCAAAACCTGCTCGATCAGATGTCCGGCCTCGAGATGGTGTCGCGCCGTACCGCGACGGAACTGTCCGCCCTCAAACAGGGACGCGCCCACACTGTTTCGGCTCTCGAGACCGCGAACTCGACGGCGGCAGCGGCGACCCGGGCGGTCACCGATGCCGAGCGCGTACGAGGTGACCTGCAGAAGAAGCAGGCCGAACTCCAACTGCAGGCCGCACAGGTCCGGGTGATCTACCAGAGTCTGACCGGTAAAGAGCTCGCAGCGCTGGCCGGCCCCCGTATCGACTTCGATCCGGCTTCGATCCCGCGCGGCACCGCCCCGGCACTCGTTGCCGTCCAGGCCGCACTGACTCGTATCGGCGACCCGTATGTGTGGGGTGCCACCGGCCCGGACTCCTTCGACTGTTCCGGCCTGATGGTGTGGTCGTACAAGCAGACCGGAAAGACGTTGCCGCGCTCGAGTGAGGCGCAACTGGCCGGGGGCACGCCCGTCGCCCGGCCGGACCTTCAGCCCGGCGACCTGATCATCTATTACTCTGACGCGAGCCACGTCGGCATGTATGTCGGCGACGGCTATGTGATCCACGCGTCCACCTTCGGCGTGCCGGTCAAGGTCGTCCCGATCGACGATGCGGGCCCGTACAACTCCGCGCGTCGCTACTGAGATCCCGCTGCGCGTGGAGGGAGTCCGCGTCGGTCGGCGAGCCTCGGCGTGTCAGGCGCGGGGACTCCTCGCGACGCTGGCAGCCGTTGCGCTGTTGGTGACCGCGTGCGGCGATGGCGGTGGTGGGAGCGGGCCGGGCAGGTCTTCGTCGGCGTCGGCGACCACCACGAACGTCTATTTCCAGCAGCGGACGCAGGGCGTCACCAGACTGCTCGACGCGCTGGCGAGTGCGCTGCACAGTGGCAGTTCAGCCGATCTCGCCGCACTGCTGGATCCGTCGGTGACGCCGGCGCTGCGCGACCGGCTACAGACGGCTCAGGACAATCTTTCGCCGGCCGTTCGACGGGCCGGACCGTCGGGTTCGAGCACGCCCAATCGGCTGCGGCTCAAGGAATTGCGCTACCAGCTCGCACCTACCGAAGAGGCCGAGACGCTGATCCCGGCCGGGCTGCAGGCCCGTCTGAACCAACAGGGCAGCTCCGACACCTGGGTGGCACCGGTCGAGATGCATGTGGCTCTCGGCGGTGCGTCGACGCCGGGCATCGGTGAGGACGACGTGGTCATCAACACCCAGCTCGTGGCGGCGCGTTACGACGACACCTGGAAGCTGGTGGGGGACGCGACACTGGTCGGCGAGCCGGCGCCACCGACCCAGATGTGGGATCTGCCCGGACTCACCGCGACCGATGTCGCCACCGTGGGCGGTACGTCGGTGATCGCCTCCTACCCGGGTACCTCCGCCACCGTCGACCGCATTCGCAAGCTCTTGCCGGGGGCGGTGGCCGCGGTGTCGGGGTTCTGGGGTTCGGACTGGGCGCAACGCGCGGCGATACTCGCCACCGACACCGACGACCAGTTCCACGCGGTGGCCGGGTCGGCCACCGACACCGCTGCAGCCGCGACGATCTATGCGCGACTCGACCTCTCGGCGCGCACCGCAACCGGTCAACGCGTCATCTTGACGCCGGCCGCCCGGGACCTGCCCGACCCGGTCCTGGGAGTGGTACTTCGGCACGAACTGACCCACGTCGCCACCCGCGCGCAAACGGCGACCGCAGCGCCGATGTGGCTCACCGAGGGAGTCGCCGAATATGTCGGACGCAAGGGCACCTACACCCGCCCGGCCGATGCGGCCCCAGATCTCGCTGCGGCGGTGCAATCCGGTCAGGTGCCGACGGACCTGCCGAGCGATGCACAATTCTCACTCGGCGGCGACTCGCCGCAGATGGCGTACCAATCGGCGTGGTCGGTGGCCGCGTTCGTCGCCGGTACCTATGGGGAAAACAAGCTCAAGACGCTCTACACCGCAGTGGGCGCTGCCGGCGACGGCGGCCGTCAGGATGCGGCGCTCGCGGCCACGCTGGGCCTGTCGCGGGCCCAATTCGTTCAGCGGTGGCAGGCGTGGCTGACGCGGGAATTGCGATGAGATCGACGAGGATGATGGGGTGACGCGCCGAACCCTCCTGGTGACCAACGACTTTCCGCCCCGTCGTGGGGGAATCCAGTCGTACCTGCAGAACCTGGTGGATCTCCTCGATCCCGATGAGGTGGTCGTATATGCACCGCGATGGCGCGGACGCAGCGACAAGGAATTCGACGCCCAAGTGCCCTACCGGGTCTACCGGCACCCGACGACGTTGATGTTGCCCACGCCGTTCGTCGCCCGCCGAGCCGCGAGAATCGTTCGTGAGGAACAGATTTCGACGGTATGGTTCGGTGCTGCCGCACCCCTGGCGGTGCTCGCCGGGCACCTGCGTCGGGCCGGGGCGAGCCGCGTCATCGCCAGTACCCATGGTCATGAGGTCGGCTGGTCGATGCTCCCCGGCGCCCGTGCGGTCTTACGCCACATCGGTGACAACACCGACGTCATCACCTTCGTGAGTCGCTACACCCGTGGCCGCTTCGCCTCGGCATTCGGCCCGCGCGCGGCCCTCGAGTATCTGCCGCCGGGGGTCGACGTGACGCGTTTTGCGCCGGATGACCAGGCCCGCAGGCGGATTCGCGGACAGCTGGGTCTGGGGGACCGGCCGACGATCCTCTGTCTGTCTCGACTGGTGCCGCGCAAGGGACAGGATGTGCTGATCCGGGCGTTGCCGCTCATCCGGTCCGAGATCGCCGACGCGGTGCTCGTCATCGTCGGGGGCGGTCCATATGCCGACACGCTGGACAAGCTCGCGCAGTCCGAAGGGGTGGCCGAGCACGTGATCTTCACCGGCTCGGTACCTGCCGACGATCTGCCCGCCTACCACGCGGCTGCCGACGTCTTCGCGATGCCGGCCCGCACCCGTGCCGGCGGCCTCGACGTCGAAGGACTCGGAATCGTCTATCTGGAGGCGTCGGCCAGTGGGGTGCCGGTGGTCGCCGGGAATTCTGGTGGGGCGCCGGAGACCGTGCGTGAGGGCATCACCGGAACCGTCGTCGACGGCACCGATGTGGCCGCGGTGGCGTTCGCCCTCATCGCGATCCTGTCGGATCCGGATGCCGCGGCCGAGATGGGCCGCCAAGGACGGGTTTTCGTCGAGGAACGGTGGCAGTGGGCACAGATCGCGGCGCGCCTGCGGCAGCTGCTCTGACGCGAAGCCGCGGTGTCAGCGTTTGGTGTAGAGGGCGTTGATGTCGTCGGAGAACTTGTCGACCACCACGTTGCGCTTGACCTTCAAGGTAGGCGTCATCTCTCCGGTCTCCTCGCTGAAGTCCGAGTTGAGAATCCGGAACTTCTTGATCGACTCGGCATGCGAGACGGTCTTGTTGGCCTCGTCGACCGCCGACTGGATCGCGGCGCGCAGGTCGGGGTCGTCGGCCAGATCGGCGACCGACGCATCGGCGGGCTTGCCGTTGCGTTCCTTCCAGGCCGGGAACGCCTCGGGATCGACGGTGATCAGGGCGGCGATGAACGGCTTCTGATCACCGACGACCACGGCCTGTGACACCAAGGCGTCGGCGCGGATCACGTCTTCGAGGCCGGCGGGGGAGACGTTCTTCCCGCCGGCGGTGACGATGAGCTCCTTCTTGCGGCCGGTGATCTTGAGGAATCCGTCGCCATCGAGCGAACCCAGATCACCGGTGTGGAACCAGCCGTCGGAGATCGCGGTGGCGGTTGCTTCGTCGTTGTGCCAGTAGCCCTCGAACACGACCCCGCCGCGCAGCATGATCTCGCCGTCCTCGGCGATACGAACGGCGTTGCTCGCCAACGGCTTTCCGACGGTACCGATCCGGACGGCGCCCGGTGTGTTGACGGTGACCGCGGCCGTCGTCTCGGTGAGTCCGTAACCCTCGTATACCGGGATTCCGATGCCGGAGAAGAAGAAGCCGAGGCGTGCGCCGAGCGGGCCGCCGCCGGAGATCGCGAGTTCACACTGTCCGCCCAGCGCGGCGCGCAGCTTGCGGTAGACCAGCCTGTCGAATACCGCGTGCTTGGCGCGCAACAGGATTCCGGCATCGCCACGTTCGACCGCGGTGGCATATTGCACCGCGGTCGTCGCGGCCAGATCGAAGATCTTGCCTTTGCCCTCGTCGTGGGCCTTCTGCTGGGCGGTGTTGAAGACCTTCTCGAACACCCGCGGCACCGACAGGATCAGTGACGGTTTGAACACCGCGAATTCCGGTACCAGACCGGGAATGTCGTTGGTGAAGCCCACCTCGACGCCCGCCTCGATCGCGACCAGCGTGATGGCCCGGGCCAGCACGTGGGCCATCGGCAGGAACATCAGCAGCCGCTTACCGTCGCCGAGGAGGGTGGACATGTTGCCCTCGAGGACGCCCCGAACCTCCGAGAGCATATTGGCGTGGGTCAGTTCGCATCCCTTGGGGCGGCCGGTGGTGCCCGAGGTGTAGATGAGGGTCGCCGGATCGGCGGCGTGTACGGTCGCGCGTCGCTTGGTGACCTCGTCGTCGTGTACATCGGCGCCGAGCGCGGTCAGTTCGTCGAGTGCACCCGGGCCGTCGGTGCGGTCGATCTGGAGCACCGTGACCGGCCGCTCGAGGGCGGCCGCCTCGAACAGCTCGCGGTGCTTGTCCTCCTCGACCAGGATCATCGTGGCGCCGGAATCGGTCATGATCCACTCGATCTGCGAAGTCGACGACGAGTCGTAGATCGGGACCGTGATGGCTCCTGCGGACCAGATGGCGAAGTCGAGCAGCAGCCATTCCAGGCGGGTCGTCGACAACAGTCCGACGCGGTCCCCGGGGCCGATACCCGAGGCGATGAGCCCCTTGGCCAGCGCGGTGATTCGCGCGGCGACATCGTCGGCGCGCACCGGAACCCACGAATCGCCCTCCTTGCGGCGGAAGACCGTCTTGGCGGGAGTACGTTCGGCGATGCCGAAGATGATCGAGGTGGCGTTCTCGTCGGCACCGACAGTGAACTCTGCCGGAACGCTGTACTCGTTCATATCCTGGACCTCTCCTGCATCATCGATGACCAGACCATCGTAACGACGCTCGATGACACGCCGTGTCACGGGTGTGGCGGGCCACGGGGTCCCGCCGGGCGCCGGATCGGGTACCGGCGCGCCGGTTGGCTACCGATCGCCGCGGGCGATATGTGAAGCTGGAGACGTGACGATCATTCAGGTTGCCGACGACACCTTCGTCGCCGCGGACCCGGGCAGTGCATCCGGGGTCGTCGGCGATCGGAGCAGGTGGCGGCGGTGGTGGCCCGACCTGCGTCTCGAGGTCGTCGAGGACCGCGGGGACGCCGGGATTCGTTGGCAGGTGTCGGGTCCCATCTCGGGGACCATGGAGATCTGGTGCGAGCCGGCGCTCGACGGCTTCGTCCTGCACTATTTTCTCCATGCCGAACCCGTCGAGCGGAAAAGCGGTGCCGAGGCGATGCGTCCGGACCGGATCGCCGAACTCAATCGGCGCCGCCGGGCGGCCGGAAAAGTGATGGCCTTCGAATGCAAGGACTTCCTCGAGGGCGGCCGCGGGGTCGGCGAGCCGGCTGTGTCTGTGACCGGCCGGACCGGTGCGTGATGGCCGATCACACCGAGCAATCCATCGTCGTCAATGCCGACGCCGCCGACATCATGACGGTGATCGCCGACTTCGAGAACTACCCGGAATGGGTCAGTGCGGCGCGGGCGGTGGAGGTCCTCGAACGCGACGGCGCCGACCGCGCTGTCCGGGTGCGCTTCATCCTGGATGCGGGCGTGCTGCGTGACACCTATGAACTGCGCTACGAATGGGACGGCGACGGGACCGGGGTGTCCTGGCAACTGGTCTCCAGCGATCTACAGCGTGATCAGCGCGGCAGATACGAGGTGACCCAGCAGGTTCCCGGATCGAGCAAGGTCACCTACACGTTGATGGTGGACCTGCTGGTGCCGATGATCGGCAGGCTCAAGCGACGTGCCGAGAAGGCGATCACCGATTCGGCCCTCAACGAACTGAAGAAGAGGGTCGAAGGCTGATCGATCTCACTCCCATCCATATGGTGCTGGGGCCGGGGGGTTCCGGGATTTCGGTGGTCGCGGCCGCCGGCGCCCTGCGCCGCGAGCGCGGTCGGCCACCCAGCCGCGCGCCGTTGTCGCGGCCGGGTCGCCACACCCTGCTGATCACCATCGACCGGCTCTCGCCGACGCCGGATCTGTTGGGTGTCTTCCGTCTGCCCGGTTCGACGGTCGCCGTGTCATCCGGGGTGCACCTGCTGACCCTGGAACGGCTGCAATCGGTCGAACAGACGTGGTCGGCGTTCGCGGGTCTGCTGACCGCGGGTATCCGGGACACCAAGCTGAATCTGCCGATGCTGGGAACCCTCGCCGGTATCGAGTCCGCCGAACTCGCCACGTTGCCGGGTGTGGAGGAATTCCTGCTGCTGCGGCGCATCCGTGACGAGGCCGTCAGCGGTAGCTGGGAACGCATCGTCGTCGACCTGTCCGGGGTGGCCGACGTCTTCGCTCTCCTTCGTGCACCGTCGTTCCTCGAGCAGGGGATCGAACGGCTCTGGCCGCGGCACCGCCGATTGGCCGCAGCCACCGAGCGTCCGGTACTCGCACAGTTGGCCGCCGCGATGGACACCATCGCCCGCGATTGCGAGGACATCGCGGAGGTGCTGTCGGATCCGCATGTGCTGGCCGGTCACCTCGTCGTCGCGGCCGACGCCCGGGGGGCGCGTGCGGTGGCGCAACACCTGGCGCTCGCCGACCTGATGGGCTTTCCGCTCCGTTCGGTTCTGGTGAATCGGGGCGTCCGCGCGGGCGAGCCGGCCGAGGTGCACATCGAGGACCGGCACGTGGTCATCCGAATGGTCGAGGCTGCCGCCGCGCCGCTGGATCGTCCTGCGCGCCTGCGGAAGCTCGCGGTGACGCTGGCCGAGCCGACCGGTGACGCGCGGGGTAGTGGTGCCGCGCAGGTGCGCACCGTATGCGGCACGGGTCTGGACACGATCTTCGAGATGTCATGGGAGCAGCGACTGCCCGACCCGCAACGGTTTGATCTCGGGCGCAGCGGCGACGACCTGCTGGTCACCGTCGACGGGTTCCGGCACGCGGTGCGGCTGCCGTCGGTGCTCCGTCGTTGCGACGTCGTCGAGGCGAGTTGGGACGGCCGGTCGGTGCGTGTGCGGTTCGCTCCGGACCCGGCCGTCTGGCCGCGGGGGCAGTAGACCCGACGTCGACGCGCGACGCGGACACGGACTTGCCCGGGATAGGGCGGCACGTGCGCAGAGGGTACCGTGCTTGTGCACGCGAAACGCCAGATGGAGTGCTGCCGGATGGAGTACCGACCGTATGAGCCGCCCCGGATCCCATGAACGCCGAAACCCATGAGCGCCGAATCCCATGAACGCCCAAACCCGAAACCCGGATCACATGAGCCCCGACACGTATGAATACTGACGAGAACGGTCGTACCGACGGCGGGCGCGCGTCGGCGTCCGGCGCGGATCGCGGTGGGTCGGCCGGCGATCCGCTGCGCGAGTTGTTGCTTTCCCTGGCCGGCCAGATCGACGTGGTTGCCGGCTGGTTGGGGACCGGCGAGCAGCCCGCGGGTGCGCCCTCGGGAGCCGGAACCTTTCTGCATGAGACATTTCTGCGTGATGGCCTCGGCGCCGACCTCGTCGGCGACGTCACCTCGCTCATGCGCGAGATCGGTGACCTGCTGGCCCGGCTGATCGCGGCGTTCATCACCCTGCTCGAGGCGATCGCGGCGGCCTTGCGGACCGTGCCCGCCGACGCCGGTCCGGCGCCGCGTCGGTACCAGCCGATCTCGGTGCGGCTTTCGGACGACCCTCGCGCCCCTCGCGCGCCGGGCTCCGACCGGCCGGGCATGCCGTCGGCGGACGCGCCGAGGCCACGCCGGTCCGACCACTCGGCGCCCGAAGGTGAGAACTGATGGCGGAGCTGACGATTGGCATCGACATCGGTGGTACGAGCGTGCGTGCGGCGGTCGTCGACGACGAGGGCGTCATGCTGGACACGCTGCGCGCGGCAACTCCGCCGACGGCCACCGCGCTCGAGCACTGCCTGGACCGGCTGGTCGGTGAACTCACCTCACGATGGTCGGCGAAGGCGGTCGGAATGGCCATCGCCGGATTCCTCACGCCGGACCGGCAGGTGGTGCGCTTCGCCCCGCACCTGCCGTGGCGGGAGACACGCGTTGCCGAGGAGATGACGGCGCGGATCGGGATTCCGGTCTTCGCCGAACACGACGCCAATGCGGCCGCGGTCGCCGAGCGTCGATACGGTGCTGCCGCCCGCGGACACAACGCGCTCGTCCTCGCGATCGGCACGGGCATCGGTGCCGGGCTGCTGATCGACGGTGAGATCTACCGCGGCAGTTTCGGGGTGGCCCCCGAACTCGGTCACCTCACCATCGTGCCCGATGGGCGCCCGTGTTCCTGCGGAAAGCGGGGATGTTGGGAAAGGTATTGCAGCGGAACGGCTCTGGCGGACACCGTGGTGGAACTGCTCGCCGACGACGATTGGGGGCGCTCGCAACTGGCCGCCGACCTCGCCGCCGATCCGGGTTCGCTGACCGGCCGCCGTGTCGCCGGTGCCGCGGCCGACGGTGATGCCGTCGCGGTCGCGGCGTTCGCGGCGTTCGCCGCTTCACTCGGACAAGGTCTGGCGATGATCGCCGACGTCTTCGATCCCGATCTCATCGTCATCGCCGGTGGTGTGGGGACGGCGTCCGGTCTCTATCTCGACGAGGCACGGGAGCATTACGCGCGGTTGATCACCGGTGCCGGGCATCGTCAACTCGCCCGCATCCGGGGGACACAACTAGGCGAGAACGCCGGGGTGCTCGGTGCCGCCGAGATCGCACGTCGGGCCATCGCGGCCGACATCACACAGTCGGCCGACGTGTGACGGTCGCACCGTCAGATGAGTAGAGTTCACAACCGGGTCGAGTCGCGTCGAAGCGCTCGTCGGCGTGATGAAGGGTAGTGACACATGTGGTACCACACGTTCAAATACGTGCTGCTGGGCCCGCTGCTCCGGTTGTTCGGGCGCCCGACGATCGAAGGACTGGAGAACATCCCCGTCCGCGGGCCGGCGATCCTGGCCAGTAATCACCTGGCCGTGATGGACAGCTTCTTCCTCCCGTTGATGTGCCCCCGCCGCATCTACTTCTTGGCCAAGGCCGAATACTTCAGCGGCACCGGACTCAAGGGCCGTTTCCAGCGTTGGTTCTACACCGCCGTCGGGCAGATCCCCATCGACCGCTCCGGCGCCGAGGCCGCAGCCGGTGCATTGACCGCCGCCAGCCGACAGCTCGAGAAGGGTGAGCTGATGGGCATGTATCCCGAGGGCACCCGCTCCCCGGATGGCCGCCTCTACAAGGGCAAGACCGGCCTTGCGCGCATTGCGCTGGAGACGGGCGTGCCGGTGATCCCGGTCGCAATGATCGGCACCAACAAGTTCAACCCGCCTGGCACCGTGCGGGTTCGGCCGACCAAGGTCACCGTGCGAGTCGGCACGCCGTTGTCCTTCGACCGCTACGAGGGCATGCAGGGCAACCGCTTCATCGAACGTGCGGTGACCGATGAGATCATGTACGAGCTGATGCGCCTGTCGGGTCAGCAGTACGTTGACGTCTACGCCGCCAGCCTCAAGGACAAGCCCGCCGAGAGCCAGGAAGCGACACCGGCGGCCTGAGGCCGGCTCGTCACCTCAACTGATCGGGGTGTCGGCGAGCGCTCGCCGCTTGGCGGCATCGTCGTCATCTGCCTCATCGGCACTGTGAAATGGCAAGCGCCAGAGCACCACCAGTGCCGCGATACCCCAGATCGAGTACGAACTGCCGACGATTTGAGCCGGCGCCGACCACGACGACGAGTTCTGCGGCAGGAACTGAAACGGTCCGAGCGAGAACAGGATCACGCCGACGACCGCGAGCACCAGATAGGCCACCCGGGTGGCGCGCGACGATGTACGAGCCGACACGGCGAGTGCGGTCACGATCAGCGGGATCGCCCACACCCAGTGGTGGGCCCAGGACGTGGGCGAGACGAGCAGACCCCACACCGCGATCGCACAGGTGGCCAGGACCGCGTTGACGCGTGCCGACGCGTTCGCGCCCGCACGGAACGACTCGCGGGGGCGGCAGGCGCGTACCGCGCACACCATGAGTGCCGTGATGGCCAACGAGCTGATCACCCAGGCGATCTGTCCGTCGAGTCCGGGCAGCAGTCGCACCCAGGCTGCGTTGAGGTTCTGGTTGATCCGGCCGGCCGGATCGCCGATGCGGGTGGTGTGGAACAGGGTGTGCGTCCAATATCCCAGCGAATCGCCGGGCAGCCATACCCAGGCGAACGCGCCGGCGAGGACAAAGGCGAGGCCGGCGGTCGCGGCCGCTCGCCAGCGGCCGGCGGCGGCGAATACGCCGATGAAGACCAACGGCGTCAACTTGATCGCCGACGCCAGGCCGGCCAGGATGCCTTGTGCCCGGCCCCAGGGCCGGCGCATCCGGGCGACGACGAACACGTCGACGAGGATCATCGCCATCAGGATGACGTTGACCTGCCCGAATCCCAGGGTCATCCACACCGGATTGAGCCACAGCGCGCCTGCGGCGATCAATGTCGCCAGCCACCACCGATTGCCATGGGTGCCCACCGAGATCAGGGACAGCACGATGTGCAGGCTCAACACCAGCAGGCCGATGGTGAACACCGACATCACCACCCCGGCCACCGGCAGCGGCATAGCGCCCAACGGTACGAAGCCCAGAGCCGCGAACGGCGGGTAGGTGAACGGAAGCCAGATCCCGTCGCTGGTGAAGGGCATCGAGCCGTCGGCGTAGAGGCTCTGGCCCTGCTGCCAGATCTGGGCACCGATCCGGTAGACGTCCAGGTCGATGCGGGTGCGGGTGGCGAAACTCGAGGTGAACGGAACCCCGAACATCTGCATGCCGGCGGAGGCGGCGAAGATCACGCCGATGACGACGCGGACACGCCGGGTCGGCGACCAGCGGCGCAGCCACTCGTCCACCGCGGTCAGCATTGTCGTCATGACGGGCTCTTCGTTTCCTCTCCGGCGGCGGCCTCGCTGCCGCGGCGGGTGATACTTACCAGTATGCGGTTCTTCTACGATTCGGAGTTTATCGAGGATGGCACCACGATCGAACTCATCTCGATCGGTGTCGTGGCGGAGGACGGGCGAGAATTCTACGCGGTGTCCACCGAGTTCGATCCCGGCCGGGCCGGTGACTGGGTACGGGCACATGTGCTGCCCAAGCTGCCGTCACCGGCGGCGTCGGTGTGGCGCTCCCGGCGGCAGATTCGCGATGAGCTCCTCGAGTTCCTCACGGCGGAGCCCGGCGAGGTCGAACTGTGGGCGTGGGTCGGGGCCTACGACCACGTGGTGCTGTGCCAGTTGTGGGGGCCGATGACCGCTCTGCCGCGTCAGATCCCGCGCTTCACCAGGGAGCTGCGCCAGCACTGGGAGTACGCGGGCCGACCCCCGTTACCCCCGGCGCCGGCCGACGCCCACGATGCGCTCAGCGATGCTCGCCACAACCGGCGCAAGTGGCAGGCGATCGAGGAGGTCCGTCCGGCGGGCAGGTGAGGCCTCGGGTACGGCCACCGTCCGGATCGCCAGGCACTGGTCCCCGAGCGGCCGATGCGGGTATTCGCAGTGCGCATCGCTACCCTGGAGCGGTGGTGAACTGGACCGTAGACGTTCCGATCGACGAACTTCCCGAACTTCCGGCGCTGCCCGGCGATCTCCAATCGCGTTTCGCCGACGCGATGAATCGACCGGCACTGCAGCAGCCGAGCTGGCCTGCAGACGATGCCCGGCGCATGCGCACCGTACTCGAGAGCGTGCCGCCGATCTGCATGCCCGCCGAGGTTCGCTCGCTGTCGGCGCAGCTGGCCGAGGTCGCCGAGGGCCGTGCCTTCCTCCTGCAGGGTGGGGACTGTGCGGAGACCTTCGCCGCCAATACCGAACCGCACATCAAGGGCAACATCCGCACGCTGCTGCAGATGGCGGTGGTGTTGACCTACGGAGCGAGTCTGCCGGTGGTCAAGGTGGCCCGGATCGCCGGGCAGTACGCCAAGCCGCGTTCGTCCGACACCGACGCACTGGGGCTGCCGTCCTACCGCGGCGACATGGTCAACGGCTTCCCGGCGCAAGAGCGCACCCGGGCCCACGATCCCTCACGGCTGGTCCGCGCCTACGCCAATGCCGCGGCCGCGATGAATCTGGTGCGCGCTCTTACACATTCGGAAGCCGACCTGCGACGCGTCCACGACTGGAACCGCGAATTCGTGCGCACCTCACCGGCCGGCGCCCGCTATGAGGCGCTCGCGTCGGAGATCGACCGGGGACTGCGTTTCATGGACGCGTGCGGTGTCACCGACTCGTCGCTGGGCGCCGCCGACATCTTCGCGTCCCATGAGGCGCTCGTCCTCGACTACGAGCGGGCGCTGCTGCGCCTGGCCGACAAGCCCGACGGGGCGCACGGGCGGGGCGCCGACGGCAAGGTGCTCTACGATCTGTCGGCACACTTCCTGTGGATCGGTGAACGCACCCGTCAGCTCGACGGGGCCCACATCGCCTTCGCCGAACTGATCAGCAACCCGATCGGCGTCAAGATCGGGCCGACGACGACCCCCGAGCAGGCCGTCGAATACGTCGAACGACTCGACCCGCACAACGAGTCGGGCCGGCTCACCCTGGTCGCACGCATGGGCAACGGCAAGGTGCGCGAGGTGCTGCCGCCGATCGTCACGGCGGTCGAGGCCAGTGGACACAAGGTGATCTGGCAGAGCGATCCGATGCACGGCAACACCCACTCGTCGCCCACCGGATACAAGACGCGTCACTTCGATCGGGTCGTCGACGAGGTGCAGGGCTTCTTCGAGGTGCACCACGCGCTGGGCACCCATCCCGGCGGCATCCACATCGAACTCACCGGTGAGGACGTCACGGAGTGCCTCGGTGGGGCACAGGACATCTCGGATCTCGATCTGGCCGGACGTTACGAGACGGCGTGCGACCCGCGGCTCAACACCCAACAGTCGCTGGAGTTGGCGTTCCTGGTCGCCGAGATGTTGCGCGGCTGAGAGATGTTGCGCGGCTGCGCGCTCACCGTCAGGCGGCTCACGTCAGGATGAGCGATGAGCCGACCCACCACCCGACGCCGCCCGCGGCCGTTGCCGTGATCAGCACGAGCACCAGCCAGATGAGCGTGCGGACCCGGCCATCGGCCGCATCGTGATCCGGCGAATCGGCCCCCGCGGGAAGGGCACCCACCTCCCATCGGGCGTCACCGCCCGCAGTCTCCGGGATGGCCGCCGAGGCCTTCGTCGCGGGCCGTGCGGGTTCGGTGGACGGAGCGGACGCAACCCGGGTGTGCTGGCGGGCGGCCACTGCCCGTTGACGCGCCATCGTCTCCCGTTCGGCGGAGCGTCGGGGGGCCGGCACGGTGAACGGCGGCAGGTCGAGTTCGTCGGCCACGTCGAGTAGCGCCGCACGCATCTCGAAGGCGTTCGCGTAGCGGTCGGCGGGACGGCGCTCGGTGGCGCGGAGCACCACCTCGTCGAGCTCGACCGGAACCCCGGCGATCACGTCGCCGGGGGCCGGGACGTCGTAGGTCAGCCGTTGGTATGCCAGGGAGAGCGGCGTGTCACCGCGGAAGGGCGTACGGCCGGTGAGTAATTCGAAGACCATCACGCCCATGGAGTAGACGTCGCTGCGGGCGTCGGCATGCGCGGACTCGACTTGTTCGGGCGAGAGATAGGCCGCGGTGCCGAGGATCACGCTGGCCGAGGTGACACTCGACTCGGCGACGGCGCGCACCAGCCCGAAGTCGGCGACCTTGACCTCGCCGGCGTCGGAGATCAAGACGTTTTCGGGTTTGACGTCGCGGTGGACCAGACCGGCGGCATGCGCGGTGCCCAGACCGCCGAGTGCCGGATCGGCGACGGCGACGACCGCGTGCGGCGGCATCGGGCCACGTTCACGCAGCAATTCACGCACACTGCCGCCTTCGACGAGTTCCATCACCAGGAAGGCGACGCCGTCATCGATGCCCTGGTCGTAGACGGCGACGAGTCCGGGATGTTTGAGCCCGGCGACGGCCCGGGCCTCGAATTCGAAGCGGCGCAAGAACTGTGGGTCCGACGCGTAGCGGGTGTCCATCACCTTGACCGCGACGTCGCGCCCCAGGCGCAGATCCAGACCCAGGTATACCGCCGACATCCCGCCCCGGGCGATGGGCGCGTCGATACGGTAGCGGTCCTCCAATACCGCTCCGATCAACTCGTCGACCCCTGCCTGCACGTCAGTGAATCTACCCGTGCACCACGGCGTGATGAGTCGGTGACCACCTACGGCGTGGCAGACGGTAGTGTCTGGGCGGTGAGTTCACTGCCGCTCTCGCCCGACATCATCCCCACCGAGGCCGACACCTATTCGCTCGACGAGGTGGCCGACCGGTTGGGCGTGTCGACGAGCCGGGTACGCACCCTGATCCGCGATCACCGATTGCTGGCCATCTCCCGTGACGGGCAGCCCGTGGTGCCGCGTCTGTTCTTCGACGACCTCGGCATCGCCAAGCACTTCACCGGGCTCGTCGACGTGTTGATGGACGGGGGATTCGGCCGGGACGAGGCGATACGCTGGTTGTTCACGGTGCAGGAGGACCTCGACATGCACCCGGCGGCCGCGCTGCACACCCATTCGGCGCGGGAGGTCATCCGGCGCGCCCAGGCGCAGGCGTTCTGAGTTCTCAGGACCTACCCCAGAGCCGGCGCGCGCCCTGACCGAGACGCAGTGGATCGGGATGCACCAGTGACACCGCGGCGAGCACCGAAAGTGCGGCGGCCAAGAGCACCTCGGGCAGTTTGTAGAACACGATCGAGTCGTCGGGCTGAAAGACGATCAACATGAACGTCGAGATGCCCACCACCACTGCGCGCACCCAACCGGGCAGGGTGAACGCGACCGCGACGACGAGGACCCAGGTGTAGTACCACGGCAGCGTCGAGGGTTCGAGGATGAGTACCGCGAGCATCGCCCATGCCAGACCGGCCATCGCCGATCGTTCGTCCCGGCGAAAGCGCCACCACAAGATCACCAGGATGATGGCGAGGGATACCGCGCCGATCGCGCGGGTGACGGTGAGTACCGGCCAGAGATTCAGTGAGGTGAACGGTGCCGCCAGCAGGGTCACCAGATGGGCGGCGGCGGTGGGCAGGGTGAACCAGTTGATGATCTGATCGGCCCAGCCCAGACCGGTCAGCCAGCCGAGTCCGAGTCCGAGCGCCGCGGTCCATGCCGCGAAGACCGCGACGGGCACGGCGATCACCACCGCGAGAACGCGGGCCACGTCGGTCGGGGTGACCGGACGCTGGGAGCGGATGTGCGACAGCCAGATCCACAACACGAAGGGGATCGCCACCCCGGCGGTGACCTTGATGGACACGGCCAATCCGAGGACGGTCAGGCCGGCGACGTGGCGGCCCTGCACGGTCAGGGCCAGTCCGGCCGCGAGCACCCCCATCATCAGCAGTTCGACATGCGGACCGCCGACCAGATGGATCAATACCATCGGATTCAGTAGCGCCAGCCAGAGCCCGGCCTTCGGCGATGCACCGAAGTGAGTTGCGAGGCGCGGAATGGCCCACAGCGACAACAACAATCCGGGCAACAGGACCAGCCGCATCAGCCAGACACCGGTGAGAACGTGGCCGCCGGAGACCTCGGCGACGCCGCGGGTGATGGCCATGAACATCGGCCCGTACGGTGCGGTCGTCGAGGCCCACACCTGCGCCATGCTGTCGAGTACCGGTCCCGGATGATGTGCCGGACCGTCGGCGTAGGGGTCGAATCCCGCGACGAAGACCGCTCCCTGGCCGAGATAGGCATACACGTCGCGGCTGAACAGCGGGACGGTCAGGCACAGGGGCACCGACCATCCGAGCACGGTCCAGCGCAGCGTCGCGACACTCGGGGTATGCGAATCGGGGATGGCGGGATTGCACAATTGCCGTCCCAGGCGCACCCACGCGAAGATCATCGCGGCCACCCCGACCCAGAAAACGATGGCGCCCAAGGTCTTTCCGTGCCCATAGGTGATCGCGTCGAGTCCCAGACTCGATAGACCGGGATGATTGCGCGGGATGTCGGCGACCGAGAAGCCGCCGAGGCACACCAGGATCGAGCCGAGAAGGCCGACGCGGAGGTCGGCAGACAGCGGCCGGCGTGTCGGTGCGGACCGGACCGGGGCTTCGGAGGCGGTCATTCAGGCCTCACGATGGGCGATCCGCCCGGCCATCGCGATCAGCTCGGCGCGGATGTCCTCGTCGATCGCGGCGTGCTCGAGGCGGACGACGGCCGTCCCGAGCAGGTCGTCGACATGCCGCTCCACCTCGGCGGCCGCGCCGAGGTCGACCAAGGTCTCGCGTACCCGGGCCAGTTCCCCGGGCCCGAGCCGGTGCCCGAGGGCCGCGCGCAGTGACCGCGCTGCGGCGGGATCCTGCTCGTCGGCGCGGCGCAGACCGATCGCGAGAAGTCCGGTGCGTTTGCCCTCGGCGAGGTCGTCGCCGGACGGTTTACCGGTGACCTGCGGATCGCCGAACACCCCGAGCATGTCGTCGCGCAACTGAAAGGCGATCCCGAGGTCGTGTCCCACCGAACGCAGGTCGTCGAGCAGCTCGTCGGGAGCGCCCGCCATCCGGGCGCCGAGTTCGAGGGGACGTGCGACTGTGTACGCCGCGGTCTTGAATTCCATGACGCGGTAGGCGGATTCGACCGTCTCGTCGCCGCTGACCTCGTTGACGATGTCGAGATACTGCCCGCCGAGGACCTCGGTGCGCATGGCCGACCACACCGCAGATACCTCCGCGGGCAGTGGGCTCGGCGCTACCGTGACCGGCCGCCGGGCCGGGGTGTGCCCGCCGAGGAGGTCGTCGGCCCAGGCGAGTGCGAGATCGCCGGCGAGGATGGCTGCGGCGACACCATGATCGTCGGCGTCGCCGGACCAGCCCGCATCCCGATGGTGGGCGGCGAAGAGTCGATGCACCGTGCGGCGGCCCCGGCGGGTGTCGGAATGATCGATGATGTCGTCGTGGATGAGTGCACACGCTTGCACCAATTCCAGTGCGGCACAGACCCGTAATGCGTCGGAGCCGAGCTGCTCGGGAATCGGTGGCCGGCGGTCGGGACTGCTCAGACCGCACAACCAGCCCGCGTACCCGAAGGTGGGACGCACCCGCTTGCCGCCGAGGCGCACGAAGTCGGCGACCACCTCGGAGGCCTGTCCGACCACCGGAGAGATGGCGCGGGTGACCGGAAGGGTGATGTCGAAAAAATCATCGAGGACCGCACCGGCGGCGGCGGGTACCTCCGACAACGAGGTCGGCAGCGGGGCGGTGCTCACCCCATCAGGCTAGACATCGGCCGCGGCGCGCCGCACATCCCCGCCGCGGCGCGCCGCACACGTCCTGCGCCGGTGGCCGCCGCGGCGGGTCGGGATCGTCGACGGCCGATCATGCATACGTACAATGGCGCGGTGACCTCATCCGTACCGGCGCCATCGGTCGTCGAGCGCCTCGCCACGCCGCCGTCCAATGGTGTCGTGCACTTCTCGGTGGAGTTCTTCCCGCCGCGCGATCACGAGGCCGAGGCCCGTTTGTGGCGGGCGGTACGTGTCTTCGAACGGCTCGATCCCGCGTTCGTGTCGATGACCTATGGGGCCGGGGGATCGACCCGGGACCGGACGGTGCGCATCGCCGGGGAATTGGCCACGCAGACGACACTGGTGACCGTCGCGCACCTGACCGCCGTCGATCACAGCATCGCCGAACTGCGTGCCCTCATCGGCTCCTACGCCGATCGGGGCATCACCAATCTGCTTGCACTGCGCGGTGATCCACCTGGTGACCCACTCGGCGAGTGGGTTGCTCACCCGGCGGGTGTGGAGTACGCGAGCGAACTCGTCGAACTGATCTCCCGGCTCGGTGACTTCCATGTGGGCGTGGCCTCGTTCCCCGAGGGACACCATCGCGCCCGCGACCTCGACGAGGACACCGAGGTCCTGGTCGGCAAACTGCGTGCGGGAGCCGAGTACTCGGTGTCCCAGATGTTCTTCGACGTCGAGGACTTCCTGCGCCTGCGTGACCGCGTGGCGCGTGCCGACCCGGAACAGGGCGCCAAACCGTTGATCCCGGGCATCATGCCGATCACCTCACTGGCCAGCGCGCGGCGAATGACACAGCTGTCGGGGTCGGTGATCCCGTCGGCCGTCGAGTCCCGTTTCGCCGCCGCCGCAGGCGACGGCCCGGAGGAGGATCGCGCGGCCGTCCGCGCCGTCGGCATCGACTTCGCCACCGAAACCGCGCAGCGGCTGATCGCCGAAGGCGTTCCCGGACTGCATTTCTGCAGTCTGAACTTCGCCAAGGCCACATGTGAGGTGCTCGAGCGTCTCGGCGTCGACACTCACGACGCATTACCTGCCGTCGCCGCGCGCTGAGTTACCGGAGCCGCGCCCGACGCCATCGCTCAGGACTTGTTCGGGCCACCGGCCGGGGGTACCGGATGACTCTCGGATGCCGACGTGGCAGTGGCCTTGTCGGCATCGACTGAGCCGGTCGCACCCGAGGGGCCGGCCGAGCTCTTCCCGGTCGTCTTCGAGGACCCCGCGCCCCTTCCGAACAGACCTCGCAGTCCGTTGCCGGATGACTTCCCGGCGCCCGGCGATCCGTCGACGGGCCGACCGGGCCGTGGTCGGCGATCACGGGAGACGTAGGCGAGCCGGATCACGACGAGGACCACGGCCGCGCAGATCAATATCATCAGCCACGTCCAGCCACCGAAGGCGGCCGTCGACGGGTCGGCGTAGGTGGCCTCGGCGGTGAAGTTGGCGGGTTTGCCCGGCTCTGGCGTCCACGAGACGGAGGTGTCGGTGTTCTGATCGCCGTTGGTTGCGCTGATCGGTCCGGCGAAGGAGATCGTGAACTTGAGGTAGTCCCGCCGCGGGATGAGCCCGTTGAGATCGGCCGAACCCGTTAAGCGCACCACCTCGCCGCTGCGTTTCGCGCCGAGCTCCATGGTCATCGAGGTGTCGCCGAATGCATCCGCCACGATGTCGCCGAGCTGGCCGAGCTGCCCGGTGGTGAGGTTGCTGAACGTCGCACGACTGCCGATCAGACCCTGGTTGCTGTTACCGCTACCGGCGCCCGGTGGCACCGAACTCGGAGCCGCAGAGCTCTCCGAAGGGGTGTGCTGGCGGTACTCCGAGACCGCGATGTTGCCCCGCATCGATTCGGGGATGTCGAATTGCGGTGCCCCACCGGGGTTGTCCGGTGTCGTCGCGACGATCACGCTGCCGGCGAAGCGGTCACCGACAGTGGTGGATCGTTCCAGACAACCCGACATCAGCGGGGCCGCGATGAGCAGCATGACCGCGAACAGGAGGGCAGACGCGCGGGATGGGCTCAGGCGGGGGATCGGCGGACGCACGTGCTCATCGTGCCAGACCCGACAGTGGTCACGGCCGCAGGCGCAACCGCGTGTATCGATCGGCGGCCGATTCCGGGCCGCCGGTCAGCGTCGCGGGCGCCCGCGACGGCCGCTGCGTGCGATGGCGGCCCGCCCGGCGATGCGTCCACTCGCCCCGGTGACCCCACCGCCGGGGTGCGTCGATGCCCCGGCGAGCAGTATCCCGCCGGCGCCGGGGACCTCGTGGCCGGACAGATCCGGATGCGGACGCAGCATGAACATCTGGTCGATCGACATCTCGACATGCATGATGTTCCCGCCGACGAGGCCCAGCTCCGTCTCCAGCGATTCCGGCGTCTGCACGTGCCGGTGTTCGATGCCCTCGGCGAAGCCGGGGGCGTGGCGCTCGACCTCGGCGATGACGGCCTCACCTGCCACCGACGCGGCGCGCGACCACTCGGTGCCGTCGGCGAGATGGCGGGGGTGCCATTGGGCCCACAGATTGACCAGATGGCGTCCGGGTGGGGCGAGCGTCGGATCGATTCCGGAAAAACTCATCGCCACGCAGGCGGGCCGGGCAGGCAGTTCGCCGAGCGCCGCGGCGGCCTCGGCCCGGCGCAGTTGGCGGCGGTCGGTGACGAGGAGGCCGAGGGCCGAGTGCACGCCATGCGCCGGAAGGTCGGTGGGTAGGCCGCGATAGGTGGGCAGCTCGCGGGTGCCGAGCCGGACGGCCATGCCGATGCCCGTGCCGACCGCGATCTCCGATCGCCAGCGCGCCAGCAGGTCCGCGTCGAAGCCGCCGGCGCCCAGCAGATCCAGTGTGGTCATGATGTGGCACGCGCTGATGACCGTGTCCGCACACCAGCTGTCGCCACCGGCGCCCCGTACCCGCCAGTGGTCGGTGCACCGGGTGATCTCGGTGACCGGCGCGTCGGTTTCCACCTCGCCGCCGTCCGCGGCGAGGCGACGCAGGAGTGCGTCGGTGAGCGCACCGCTGCCGCCCACGGCCCGACCCGGTGGGATCTGATGCATCAGGGCGGCGAATCCGATCATCGGTGCCGTCGCCGGGGCGCTCATCGGTGGGCCGGATTGTGCGCCGAACCAGGCCAGGGCGGCCTTGAGATGTTCGGAGGCGAACCAACGGTCCAACAAGGCGTCGCCGGAGGCCATCAGCTCCTGTGTCAGGGACATCAGCCGTCCCGAGCGCGCTCCGAGCGGACCCGAACGCGCGGTGGTCGCGGTATGACCCAGACCGCCGAAGGTGCGTGCGAAACGGCCCGGCGTCGCGGGTTCGTAGAAGGAGCGCATGAGGGCTTGTGCGCGCGGTGTCCAGGTGGCCACGAAGGCGCGGTAGGCGTCGGCGTCGGCGCGCCCGCAGGACAGCTCGATGGACGCACACGTGGCGTCGAGGTCGGTGCGGAACACGATTGCCGGTGCGGTGTCGGTGGCCGGGCAGAACGCCCACGGATCGCAGTCGAGGTAGGTCAGTCCCGCGTCACTGAGGCCGAGTTCGTCGGGGACCGGCGAGTGCCGGATCATCAGGTGCGCCGATGACCCGCGATCGACCCGGTAGCCGGGGAACCGCTCGACCGTCGACACCGCGCCGCCGGGAACGGTGTCGCGCTCGAGGACGCGGACCGATCGGCCGGCGCGGGCCAGATAGGCGGCGCAGACCAGGCCGTTGTGTCCGGCACCGACGACGATGGCGTCGACCACCCGATGGTGACTGTTCATCGTGTCGCGTCGGGCGGGGCGGGTGCGGGCTCGGTCAACGGCAGCTGTCGGCCGAGGAAGGCAAAGGGCCGTGGATCGCCGGTGAAGGTGAAGTTGCGCAGCACGTCGGCGAATCCGAGCCGGCGGTACAGCGACCACGCGCGATTCTGCTCGGCCGGGATCTCGGGAGTCGACAAGAGCACCTGGCGTTCAGGGCGGTCGGCGAGCAACTGGCGGAGCAGCCACTGGCCGATGCCGTTTCCCTGTGCGGTGGGGTGTACATGTAATTCGGTCAGCTCGAAATAGTCGTCGGTGATCGCGTCGACAACCCGCGGATCGCGCCCCGACGTCCGAAGACCGGCGCGCAGTTGTTGATTCCACCATTGGTCTCGCGCGCCGCGATAGCCGTAGGCGATCCCGACGAGTACTTCGTCCTGGGCCGGGGACACCGGGTGACGCAGCCGGCGGCGGGCGAGGTCCATCGAGGTCGACTCCGCGGGGGGCGCGTGGGCGATTGCGCCGTAGGCGTTCCATCCGGGGCGGGCGATGTGCTCGCGCCACAGCCCCGCGCGATGCATCTCGGTGCCGCGGGGGTAGTTCATCGCGGTGACGTAGATCTCGAGTGCGGGCCCGAGCCACACCGCGCAGTCGCGTTGCTCGAGGCGGGCCAGGCGGACAGTCACGTCCCATCCTCTCTGATCGGTCGTGGACCGGGTCTCTCGTGCGCCCTCGCGGACATTTTTGTCGGTGGCTTCGGGCATCTTGATCCCGAGAGCAGATCTGGCTATATTGAAACTGTCGAACGGGTGTTCGATGAATGTGCCTCCGCAAGCTGTTCGCCTTCACCCGACGACCGACGCCATCCGGCGGTGGGCGAGGGAAGCGCCTGCCACCGGATCGCGTTGACCGAGTCGAGTCGCCGATGGGCGGCTCCGCACCCGAAGGAGGGAGCCCATGATGACACGTCGGACGACGCATCGGGCGCAGGTGGATCCGGTTGTGGTGGGCCGTGCCCGCGGACTCCTCGAACGCGCGGACAACCTCCTCGACAACGCGAGCGGAATCGCCGATGACGCCGAACGCTTCCGCCAGTTGTATCTGACTGCATTGCGAGCCGCGGGTGCCGCGCTGGCCATCGGTGAGCCCGCTTACGGTCGCTCGACGCGCGGGCTGTCGTCGAACGCGTGGAATCGCCTGGCTGCGGTCGTGCCCGAGCTCGCAGATCAGGCCGGCCGGTTTTGCGCGTGGTCGTCTCTTCGGATGAATATCGAGGCCGGGATCGAGCGCCGGGTGGACCCGGTGGTCGTCGCCGAGCTGCACCGTCTCGTGTTGACGTTTCTCGACACGGTCGAGGGTCTGGTGATCGCCTACGAGCAAGGCGGAGGGGCTCCTGGATCGCGCTCGCTGGCGCACCCCGCATGACATGGCGAGACGTCCCGTCGCGGGCGGTGTTCGCGCACGACGACGGCGGTGAGCACAAAAACGATCCCGCGAATACGGTAATGGTGGTCGCCACCGGAATCACCTCGTATCATGGTCACCAGGCCGCGAGGATAGTCATCGGGCGAGTATCGCGGCGGACATCGCGTCGATGGCTCGTCGGTAACAGTTAAGGAGGGTCGGTGCCACTCTCAGAGCACGAGCAGCGCATGCTCGAAGAGATCGAAAGCGCTCTGTACGCCGAGGACCCGAAGTTTGCGTCCAGCGTCACACGTCGTCGTCTCGGACGTTCGACAGGTCGTCGCCGCCTGCAGGCAGCCGTCGTTTTCGTCATCGGCCTGGCGCTGTTGGTCGTGGGTCCCATCACCGGACTCGACGTGGGCGGATTCCCCATCTTGAGTCTTATCGGCTTCCTGGTGATGTTTGCCGCCGCGCTCCTCGCGTTGTGGGGCGGCCGACCCGGTAAGGGGGCCTCGTCGGCCTCTGACGGTGGCACGCGTGGCCGCGGATCGAAGCCATCGACGCCCAAACGGAAGTTTTCCGAGCGGATGGAAGATCGTTTCAACCGTCGCTTCGAGCAGGAATGAACCTGTCCGCGCGAGTGACATTGCCGACAACTGCGACATAGGAACAACGCCGGCGACGTAGGCGCCCGCACGGCTCAGCAGGCGTGCCTCACGACTGACAACCGACCACAGCCGCACACCCTCAGGTGTGCGGCTGTTGTCGTATCCGGGGAGCCCGTCGGACTGGGGAGCCCGTCGGGCTGGGGCGGTTTCAGAGCGTCGGAGGACCGGAGCCCGTTCATTCCTGCACATCCTTCCCCACCCCGATCCCCACGGCGCCCCACCCCGATCCCCACGGCGCCCCACCCCGATCCCCACGGCGCCCCACCGGCCCGCCAAAGTGACCCCACCAGGCACGTGAGTGATCTGGCGTCACTTCAATACATTGCCGACGTCGGTCGCGACACGACGCGACGCGCGGGTCTCATCGCGTTAGAAATCGCACTGAACTGCGGTTTTCGGCGGGAGTGGTGGGTGAGTGGGGAGTAAGGGGTGGAAAGTGGTGGAAAGTGGGGTAGTGTGGGCGGCACTGGGAGAGGCGATCGGAACGCCGATTCCGGTGGGCAGGAGGTGCCGATATGTCGATGCGATTTGTCGGTACCTACACGCCGAAATTGGACGACAAAGGGCGACTCACGTTGCCCGCCAAGTTTCGCGACGCACTGGCAGGAGGGGTCATGGTCACACGCGGTCAGGACCACAGCCTGTCGGTGTATCGGGCCGACGAGTTCGATGCGATCGCGGAGAAGACGATGGAGGCCTCGCGCAACGATCCCGAAGCGCGCGCCTTCCAGCGGTACTTCTTTGCCAGCACCGATGAACAGCGACCCGATGGGCAGGGGCGGGTCACCGTGTCCGCCGAACATCGGCAGTACGCGGGACTGTCCAAGGAGTGTGTGGTGATCGGCAGTTTCGATCACCTGGAGATCTGGGACGCGCAGGCATGGCGCGACTACCAGAGCCAGCATGAGGAGAACTTCTCGGCGGCGAACTCCGCGGCATTGAGCGCGGTGCTCTAGCCGAGTCGAAAAGTGCCGGACAGATGCACATGGCTTCCGGTGGCACGAGGCCTCGACCCGGTCCGACCCTGGCGTACTTCCCCAACGCCAGGTGCGTGATCGGGTCGGGACCCCGCTCCACCAGAATCCGCCGCAGCCAACACACGACATCCGGTCCCATCAGCCGGCCTTGGGCCACGGGATCGGCGTACTCGGAGGTAGGTCGGTGACACCGCAGAACGACGACAACGGATCGGGCGTCGACGCCACGCCGTCCCGTCGTTCCGGTGAACACGGACATGTCCCGGTGATGGCTGGGCGAATCGTCTCGCTACTGGAGCCTGCGCTCGTCAATGCTGCAGTCGCCCAGCCGGTTTTCGTCGATGCCACTCTCGGGGCGGGGGGACACAGCGAACTGATTCTCCGCAAATTCACCTCGGTCCGGGTGGTCGGGATCGACCGGGACGCCGCAGCTCTGTCGATCGCGCGGGAGCGCCTCGCTTCCTTCGGCGACCGGATCACCTTGCACCAGGCGCGTTTCGACGAGCTGCCCTCCGTACTCGCGCAGGCCGGGATCGACCGCGTCGACGGCGCCCTGTACGACCTCGGAGTCTCCTCGATGCAACTCGATCAGGCTGAACGTGGCTTCGCCTACGCCGTCGATGCACCGCTGGACATGCGCATGGACCCCGAGGGGCCGATGACCGCAGCCGATGTCCTCAACACCTACTCACATGGAGAGCTCGCCCGCATTCTTTCCGAATACGGCGACGAGCGCTTCGCCGGAAAGATCGCCTCGGCGGTGCTGCGCGAACGCGAACGCGAACCCTTCACGACCAGTGCGCGTTTGGTGCAATTGCTCTATTCCACGATTCCGGCGGCCACTCGTCGCACCGGAGGTCATCCCGCGAAACGCACCTTTCAGGCGCTGCGTATCGAGGTCAACGGAGAGCTGGTCGCCCTCCGCCAGGCGGTGCCGGCCGTGCTGGCGGCATTGAGAGTCGGAGGCCGCGTCGCGATGATGAGTTATCAATCCCTCGAAGACAAGATCGTCAAGCGCGAGTTCGCCTTACGGACGACCTCGACATCGCCGGCCCGACTACCCGTCGAATTGCCCGGAACC
The DNA here is from genome assembly GCF_049844915.1 of Gordonia sp. DT30. Classification (NCBI taxonomy): domain Bacteria; kingdom Bacillati; phylum Actinomycetota; class Actinomycetes; order Mycobacteriales; family Gordoniaceae; genus Gordonia; species Gordonia sp. DT30. Next base: position 92,074 of record NZ_JBNCLY010000015.1, read on the forward strand.
GCACCCCGCTTTCGACTCGTCACCCGTGGTGCCGAACGCGCGGACCAACAGGAAATCGACACGAACCCGCGGTCGGCGCCGGTCCGGGTCCGCGTGATCGAACGTATCGCCGAGGAGGAGGTGGCATGACCCTTCTCGACGACATTGATCGCCAGGATCGGTTGCGCGACAAGAATTCTGACACCATCGATGGTGGTGCTCGCCGTTCTCGGGGGACCGCCGACCGCTCGCACCGGTCGCGTGCGGCTCAACGCGCAATCGACCGACGCGGCAAGCGACTGGCCGCCGAGGCGAGATCTCCGAGGCGAGGCGCGCGGTCCGAACCGATCGCCCCCGCTGCCCAGCGGACTGCGCGGATCACTGTGGCCCAACGTCTTTCTCGGGTGCCGTTCGTGGTTCCGGTGCTCGCGGTGCTCGCTCTGGGCCTCGGTCTGAGTCTGTTGCTGTCGACCAAAGCAGCTCAGGACTCGTATGAGATCGGTGTGGCGCGACAGCAGAACCAGACATTGCAGGACCGCAACGACGCTCTCAAGCGAACTTTCGAATCGGGTAATTCGGCACCCGAATTGGCTGATGCGGCAGCGCAGCTCGGGATGGTACCGGCCCAGAACCCGGCGCGCATGGTAATCGGTCCGGACGGCAAGCCGCGGGTCGTCGGCGATCCCGAGCCGGCGACCGGCAAGCGGATGCCATCGATCAATCCTGCCGATCAACCGAATCCGACCTCGCGGATCGACCCCAACAAGGTCGATGACTCCGTGGGGCTCGGCGGAACGCCGGGCGCGGCACCGAGTGCCGCCTCGTCGCCGAGTGCGCCTGCTCCTGCCCCTAATCCAACACCTGCCCCTAACCCGACACCTGCCCCGCCGGCTGCCGGTCCGGCACCCACCGCGCAGCCCGGCGCCGCGCCGACCCCGGCCCCCAATGTGCTGCCGCAGTCGGCGCCGGCACCCGCCTCCGGCAACCCGCCGGGCGGAAATTCGCCGCAGAGTCGTTAGCGCGGTGGACAATTGACGACCATGACGACACGTGTGACCCGGCCAGTCACCTCCGGCCGATCGGCTGCAGGCGGGGCAGGCGGCTCGCCGCCCCCGCCGCGCCGGCCTCGGGGGCGGACGCAGACCTTCCTCGTCCGCAGTCGTATCGCGGGGGTCGTGGTCGTACTGGCGGTGGTGGCCGTCGCGATCCGGATGGTGGTCGTACACACCATCGAGGCCCCGGCACTTGCGCAGCAGGCCGCCCAGCAGCGTGAGTACACGCAGATCCTGACCGCCAAGCGCGGGGCGATCCTCGACCGCAACGGACGGCCGCTGGCCTACACCGACGAGGCGCGGTCACTGACGTTCCTGCCCAAGGCAGTTCGCAACTCGATCGCCGCGGCGCACAAGGGCAATCCGAGTTTGCCCGACGTCGACACCCGGCTGCACCAGATCGCCGCCGGTGTCTCGACGGCCCTGGGCGGATCGATCAGCGCCGACGACCTGTACAAGAAGCTCACCAGCGACGAGACGTTCGTGTACCTGGCCCGCTCGGTCAGTCCGGACGTGGCGGCGCGGATCACCGCGGATTATCCCGAGGTGGGAGCAGACCCGCAGAGCGTCCGGCTCTATCCCGGCGGGTCTTTGGCCGCCAACATCATCGGTGACGTCAACTACGACGGCAACGGCCTCATCGGCCTCGAGGCGTCGCTGGATTCGGCGCTCGCCGGCACCGATGGTTCGCGGACCTATGACCGCGGTTCCGATGGTGCGACCATTCCTGGCTCCACACGCAACGTGCATCCGGCGATCGACGGTGCCACCGTTCAACTGACCATCGATTCCGACGTCCAGTGGTTCGTGCAGACCGAGGTGATGAAGGCCAAGGCGGCCTCCGGTGCGAAGTCGGCGTCGGCGGTCGTGCTCGACGCCAAGACCGGCGAGGTCGTCGCGATGGCCAATGACGGCACGTTCAATGCGTCGAAGCCGTTGGCGGACCAGCCGGGCGCCGACCTCGGAAATCCGGCCGTGACCTCTCCGTTCGAACCCGGATCGGTCAACAAGGTCATCACCGCCTCGGCCGCGATCCAATACGGCCTGACCACTCCCGAACAGGTTCACCAGGTTCCGGGCAGCATCCGGATGGCCGGCGTGACCGTCAACGACGCGTGGACCCATGGCGTCGCGCCGTACACCACGACCGGCATCTTCGGTAAGTCTTCCAACGTCGGGACGCTGATGCTGGCCCAACAGGTCGGCGAGGAGCGTTTCGCGGACATGGTGAACCGATTCGGTCTCGGCCAGATCACCGGCGTCGGGCTGCCTGCGGAGAGTGGTGGCGAGGTGCCGGCACTGAGCCAGTGGTCGGGTGGGTCTTTCGCGAATCTGCCGATCGGCCAGGGACTTTCGATGACACTGCTGCAGATGACCGGCATGTATCAGGCCATCGCCAACAACGGGCTGCGGATCCCGCCGCGCATTCTGCGGTCCGAGCAGCGTGCGGGTCACGATGCCACCGAGGATCCGCGTCCGCAGGGCGTGCAGGTGGTCAGCCCGCAGACCGCCGAGACGGTTCGCAACATGTTCCGCGCGGTGTTCCAGGACGACCCGACGGGCGAGCAGACCGGTACCGGCGCCAAGGGCGCGGTACCCGGATATCAATTGTCGGGCAAGACCGGCACCGCCCAGCAGGTCGACCCGGCCTGCGGCTGCTACTCGAACTCGAGTTACAACATCACCTTCGCCGGGATCGCCCCGGCCGATGACCCGCGGTTCGTCGTCGGCATCATGCTCGACAATCCCAAGCGCAGCTCCGATGGTTCCGGTGGGCAGTCCGCGGCGCCGCTGTTCAGCTCGATTGCGTCGTTCATTCTGCAGCACGACCGGATTCCCCAATCGCCCCACCCGGCGCCCCGACTGATCCTGCAGGCCTCGTGACATCGTCTGACACTGCACAACCCGCGGCGGAATCGCCCGAGGTGTTGACGGTATCGTGAGTGCGTTCATGCGGGTTTCAGACGGCACCGGCCACGCCGGTCCCCGGCCGTCATCGACGGGTGAGAGGAGGCGATCGGCGACATGGCATCCGAACGCGGATCGTCTCGACGCACCGGCTCGTCGAGGGACCGTCGGCCGACCGATCTGAGCCGACCCCAGCATGTGGATCCCACCGAGGTGCGGGTGCTTTCGCAGGCCACCGGCGCGCGGGTCGATCTGGTCGGCGACGCGACGGCGACGACCGCCGTGACCGGCGTGTCCTTGCGCGCCCAGGACGTTCGGGCCGGCGACCTGTTCGCTGCGTTGCCCGGCGCGCGCACCCACGGCGCTCGATTCGCCGCCGAAGCGGTCGAACGCGGTGCGACCGCCGTGCTGACCGATCCCGCCGGCCGCATGGAGCTGGCCCGGTCGCTGCCTACCGACGCCGGCTGCGCGGTACTGGTGCATTCCGATCCGCGCAGCGTCCTCGGCGGACTGAGCGCCCGCGTGTACGGCAACCCGTCCCAGCGACTCAAACTCATCGGGATCACCGGTACCTCCGGCAAGACGACGACCTCCTACATGGTCGAGGCGGCGCTGCTGGCGGCCGGACATTCGGTGGGGCTCATCGGCACCGTGGAGACACGGGTCGACGGGGTGGCGGTACCCAGTTCGCTGACCACCCCGGAGGCACCGACGCTGCAGGGCATGCTCGCGGCGATGGTCGAACGGGGTGTCGATGCGGTGGTGATGGAGGTGTCGAGCCACGCACTGGCGCTCGGCCGCGTCGACGGTGCACATTTCGCGGTCGGGGCGTTCACCAATCTCTCGCAGGATCACCTCGATTTCCATCCGACCATGCGCGCGTACTTCGAGGCGAAGGCCCGGTTGTTCGTCTCCGGTTCGTCCACCCGGGCGGTCCGCTCGGTGGTGTGCGTGGACGACGAATGGGGTCGGCGCATGGCCGAACTCGCCGCCGCCGGTACATCGATCACACCGGTGACGGTGTCGACGACCGATGTCGGCGCGCAGTGGCGGGCCGGACCTTCCACCGTCGAAGCCGATGGGTCGCAACGCGTCACGCTTGCCGGTCCCGGCCGCAGCGGCGTGGAGCTCGTGCTTGGGCTGCCCGGGCGATACAACGTCGCCAATGCCGCACTCGCGGTGGCGGTTGCGGTCGCCGCCGGGGTCGGTGCCGGCCAGGCCGCCGAGGCCCAGGCGGCGGTGTCGGTACCGGGCCGGCTCGAACGGGTGGAGCGCGGCCAGCCCTTCCTCGCGATCGTCGACTATGCACACAAGCCGGGTGCGCTCGAGGCGGTACTGGCAACCTTGCGCGGTCAGATCTCGGGACGGATCGGTGTGGTCATCGGCGCCGGTGGCGATCGAGATCACGGCAAGCGGCCGATGATGGGGGCGGCCGCCGCGCGCGGCGCGGAACTGGTCATCATCACCGACGACAACCCGCGTACCGAGGATCCCGCCGCGATTCGCGCAGCGATGGTCGCCGGGGTCGACGCGGTCGGCGCGGACGAGGTGCCCGCGGGTGCCGAGCACCGCGAAATCGGGGACCGGCGGGCGGCGATCGGCGCGGCGGTCGAGTGGGCGCGTCCCGGGGACGTCATCCTGGTGGCAGGAAAGGGGCACGAGCCGGGGCAGGAGATCGATGGTGTGAAACATCCTTTCGACGATCGGCTCGTACTCGGTGAGGCATTGGCGAACGCCTATTCCGGCCATCGTGAGCGGTCTGCACCGCAGGTGCCGGGAGCGCAACGGTGAGCGCCGCGCTCACCGTGATCGCCGTGCCGGCGCCATCGCGGATCGATGACGTGACGTCGGCGCTGCGAACCCTCGTCGAATCGGCCGACGGCGCCCGGCGGGCCGCGCCCGATGGACCTGTGGGCGCCGCACCGCAGTCCGCCGATGCCGTCCGTACCTGGGCCGTCCTGGGCGAGCTGGTGACCGACGATGCCGGTGCGGTCGACGAGAATCAGCGTGCGGTGGCACACGACCTGGTCGGTCGTCTGGCGGTCCGTCTCGCCGTCGACAAGGTGCTGTGCGTAGGGTCATCGAGGGCCGTGCGCGCGCTGTACCAGGGCACGGTGATGGAGGGTTCGTGGGGAGATGAGGTCCGGATGGCCTCCTCGGCCACCGAAGCCCTCGAGATTCTCGGCACGGACCCGGAGTGGATGCCGCAGCCGGGTGACACGGTCCTGCTGGCGGCGCCAGGAGTTCCGGTGCAGCAGTTGGCAGACCGGTGGCGGCAGCGATTCGGTCACGAGGTGACCCTGCGTCCGGCCCTTCCGGACGCAGGAACGAACGAATGAAGGCGAGGACGCTCAGGTGACCCAGATCCTCATCGCGGGGGCTATCGCGGTGGCGGTGTCGATCATGCTCACGCCGTTGCTGATCCGGCTGTTCTCGCGGCAGGGCTTCGGTCAGGAGATCCGGGTCGAGGGCCCGCAGAGTCACCAGACCAAACGCGGCACCCCGTCAATGGGCGGCGTCGCGATCCTGATTGCGTTGTGGGCGGGCTACTTCGGCGCGCACCTCGCCGGAGTGTTCACCGATTCCCGCTCCGGACCCAGCGCATCGGGGCTGCTGGTGCTCGGTCTGGCGACGGCGTTGGGAATCGTCGGATTCCTCGACGACATCATCAAGATCCGCAAGCATCGCAATCTCGGGCTGAACAAGACCGCGAAGTCGATCGGACAGTTCGTCGCGGCCATCCTGTTCGGCATCCTGGTGCTGCAATTCCGCAATGCCTCGGGTCTCACACCGGCCGGCCCGTATCTGTCGTACGTACGCGACATCGACGCGGTCTCGATGGTGTCGGTCGCATTCGTCATCTTCGTGTGGCTGGTGGTGGCGGCGTGGTCGAACGCGGTCAACTTCACCGACGGCCTCGACGGACTGGCTGCCGGGTCCATGGCCATGGTGCTCGGCTCCTACGTGCTGGTGGCGTTCTTCCAGTTCGTCAACGCATGTTCGGGCGGTGCGAAACCGGCCAACGACATCCCGCAGGGCTGCTACAACGTCCGCGATCCGCTGGACCTCGCGCTGATCGCCGTCGCCGGTGGCGGTGCCTGTCTCGGCTTCCTGTGGTGGAATGCCGCTCCCGCGAAGATCTTCATGGGTGACACCGGATCACTCGCCCTCGGCGGGATGCTCGCCGGCCTGTCGATCACCACGCGCACCGAATTGCTCGCTGTCGTGATCGGCGCGTTGTTCGTCGCCGAGATCGCCTCGGTGGTCATCCAGATCGCCTTCTTCCGCACCACCGGCCGACGGGTGTTCCGAATGGCGCCGTTCCATCACCACTTCGAGCTCGGCGGCTGGGCCGAGACAACGGTGATCATCCGGTTCTGGCTGCTGACGGCGATCGCCTGCGCACTGGGGCTGTCGCTGTTCTATGGCGAGTTCCTGGCCCTCAGGGGTTGAGGTGTCAGTGATGCCGGAAGACCCGTCGCGGCTACCGAAACCGGTGGCGGGTGACTCGGTGGTGATCGCCGGTGGCGGTGCGGCCGGGATGTCGGCCGCCGACCATCTGCTCGACCTCGGCGCGCGCGTCACCATCGCCGACGATCGCGTCACCACCGGCGAACTCGCCGCCATCGCGGGAGCCTCGGCCATCGTCGACCGCGGGGCCCGACTCATCGCCGTCGCCGATCTACTCGCCGACCCGGCCTGGACCGACCGCACCGATGTGGTGATCGTCTCCCCGGGCTTTGCGCCCGGTCACGCGCTGCCGGAGGCCGCACACGCCGCAGGCATCCCCACGTGGGGCGAAGTCGAACTCGCCTGGCGCCTCGACGCCGCGCGTGTCTACGGTCCGCCACGCACGTGGCTGGTGGTCACCGGAACCAACGGCAAGACCACCACCACGTCGATGCTCACCGACATCGTCACCGCATCCGGGCGCGCCGCTGCGGCCTGCGGCAACATCGGGCTCCCGATTCTCGACGCGATGCGGGAGACGCCCCGCGTCGAGGTGTTGTGCGTGGAACTGTCGTCGTTTCAACTGTTTTGGGCGCCGTCGATCGCGCCGGCCGCCGGGGTGGTACTCAACGTGGCCGAGGACCACCTCGACTGGCACGGGTCGTTCCGCGCCTACGCCGAGGCGAAACAGATCGCGTTGCACGGTGGCATCGGCATCGTCGGGCTCGACGACCCGGTCGCTGCCGCACTGCCGGTCGCCGGCCGCCGAGTCGGCTTCACACTCGGTGAACCCGGGGACGGCCAGCTCGGTATCCGTGATGGCGAGATCGTCGATCGCGCCTTTGCGGTCGGGGAGCCCGGTGCCGGGACATCAGGGGCCGGTGTCGCACTCGCCGATGTCACCGGCATTCGTCCACCGGGGCCGTCGGGCCGGTCCGATGCGCTGGCCGCTGCGGCGCTCGCGCGATCGATCGGCGTGCCACCGGACGCGATCGGATCGGCGCTGGCCGACTTCCGGCCCGCCGCCCATCGCGGCGAGATCGTCGCGCGGATCGACGGCGTGGAGTTCGTCGACGATTCGAAGGCCACCAATCCGCATGCCGCCCAGGCGGCGATCGCGGCGCACCGACGGGTGATTCTCATCGCGGGCGGACTGTTGAAGGGTGCGTCGCTCGACACGATGCTCGACGCCATCGCCGATCGACTCGCCGGGGTCGTTGCGATCGGGCGGGACCGCGACCTGGTTGTCGCAGCGATCGCGCGACACGCCCCAGAAGTCCCAACAGTCACAGTGTTCACAGGGGACGATGGGGCGGTGACCCTACAGCGTGAACTCTCCTTTCCGGCTGGTGTGTGTCTTCCCGGTCCGACGAGCCCGTCCGCCGTCACGCATACGGCACCGAGCCCGGGCGATGCGGCGGTGGCGGTGATGGATCGGGCCGTCGGCGCCGCCTGGGCGCTGGCCGACACCGGCCGAGCCGAGGACCGGCCCGACGCGATCCTGTTGGCGCCGGCAGCCGCATCGCTGGACATGTTCGCCGGATATGGCCGGCGCGGAGACGCATTCGCCGACGCCGCGCGGTCGCTGACCGCCCGGCGCGGTGCCGAGCAGGCGCAAGGCCGATGAGCGCGGCGTCGTCCCGACGCAGAACCACCGCCGCGCGACCCGCCGACCCGGATTCGGCGTCCGGCGACATCGTGACCGACGACGTGGATGCGGCGGACCCCGAATCCGGCGACAGCACCGACGACACCACCGGGGTGGCCGGTGTAGGGCGTTCGGCGTCACCGCGTACCGGCGTCCGAACGCACTCGCGTGCCCGCCCGGCGGAGACGGTCGGGACCGCTTTGTCGACGATCGTCGAGGGAACGCGCAGCCTGCTGGGCCGGCCATTGGCGTCGTATCATCTGATCTTGACGCTGGCGCTGTTGCTGACCGTGTTCGGTCTGGTGATGGTGCTGTCGGCGTCTTCGGTCGAGGGATATTCGCAGGACGGATCGGCCTACGGCCTGTTCGCCACGCAGGTGGTCTTCGCTCTACTCGGCGTCGTGGTCTTCTATTTCACCCTCCGACTGCCGGTGCGGGTGCTGCGTCGCCTGGCCGCGCCGCTGATGGTGATCACGACGATGCTGTTGGCGCTGGTGTTGATCCCGGGGGTGGGCACCCTGAGTCAGGGTGCGCGCCGATGGTTCGTGATTTCCGGGTTGTCGGTACAGCCATCGGAGCTGGTGAAGGTCGCACTCTGTGTCTGGGGCGCGCACCTGCTGGCGTCGCGCCGTCGCGAGAATGCGCCGCTGCGGGAACTACTCGTCCCGTTGGTGCCGGTGGGTCTGGTGATCTGCCTGCTGATCATCCTCGAGCCAAACCTGTCGACGACGATCACGATCGCGATCATCGTGGGCACGTTGCTCTGGTTCGCGGGCTTGCCGATCAAGGTGTTCAGCGGATTCGTGGTCACCGGGATCGCGATCGCAGTCGTGTTGGCGTTGGTCGAGAGTTACCGTTCGCAGCGGGTGATGAGCTTTCTCGGCGGTATCGATGACCCGCAGGGTGCCGGGTATCAGGCGCGTCAGGCCACCTATGCATTGGCCAATGGTGGAGTGTTCGGAGTCGGCCTCGGGCAGAGTCGAGCGAAGTGGAACTATCTGCCCAACGCGCACAACGACTTCATCTTCGCGATCATCGGTGAGGAATTGGGGCTCATCGGGGGGTTGTTGGTGGTGGCGCTCTTCGTGATCTTCGCGTTTGTCGGTTTCCGCATCGCGCACCGGTCGACTGATCCGTTCCTGCGGCTGATGACGGCAACCATCACGGTGTTGATCACCGCGCAGGCACTGATCAACATCGGCTATGTGATCGGTTTGCTGCCGGTGACGGGTATTCAGCTTCCGCTGTTGTCGGCGGGTGGTACGTCGACCCTGACGGTGTTGGCCATGTTGGGCTTGCTGGCCAACGCCGCTCGTCACGAACCCGATGCAGTGGTGGCGTTGTCGTCGGGCCGGACCAGACGGTTCGGCCGATTGCTGCGGGTGCCGCCGCCGGTGGCCTACACCCCGTCTCGTGCGGAGGTGCTGCGTGATCGGCTCGACGGTCGAGGTGGCGTTATGCCCGGGGCTCCGGGACGCGCGCGGTCCGGGCCGGGTCGCGGCCGGGGGCCGGAGCCTGCGGTCAAGCGGCCGGTGTGGAAGCGGATGTGGCCGGGTGGCCGGTCCGATCCCGGTGTACCGGATCCGGCGGCGCGCCCGGTACCGGCACCGGCGGGTCGGGGCAGGTATCGTTCAGGCGCCGGGAGCGAAGCGAGCGGGCCTGGTTTTCGGGGCGCCGGGAGCGAAGCGAGCGGGCCGTACGGCACGGCGGGTGGCCATTCGTGGCGGCCCCGTTCGGGCTATTCGGCGACGCCGTCGCGGTCGCAGCCACGGGGATATGCCGGTGGTGCGAATCGTCGTCGGTGAGCCGACTCGGGGCACCGCCGGTGAGGCGAGTGTTGGATATGAGAGTGCGATCCGTCGAATCGGCGGCCGAATGGAGTTGAAGTCCCGCGATGCAATCGCCCGAGCAGACCCCCGCGATGGAATCGCCTGACGAGACCGGGCCCGACGACGTGCGGCCGGAGAAGGCAGGCGCGTCCGCGCCCCGGAAGTCGGATTCTCGCCCGTTGTCGGTGGTGGTGGCCGGCGGTGGAACCGCCGGCCACATCGAGCCGGCGCTGGCGGTGGCCGATGCGGTGCGCCGGCTCGATCCGCAGGCCCGGATCACGGCCCTGGGCACCAAACGCGGACTGGAGACGACGCTGGTACCCGAGCGCGGATATGAACTGTCGCTGATTCCGCCGGTGCCCTTGCCGCGTAAGCCCGGTGTGGAGTTGGCGAAGACGCCGGGCAGGCTGGCGCGGTCGGTCCTGGCCGCGCGCAAGGTGCTGACCGCGGTCGATGCCGACGTGGTGGTGGGTTTCGGTGGCTATGTGTCGATCCCGGCGTATCTGGCGGCGCAGATCCACATACGTGGCAAGCGGCGGCTACCGGTGGTGATCCATGAGGCGAATGCGAGTGCGGGGATCGCGAACAAGGTGGGCGCACGTTTCGCCGACGTGGTGCTCGCGGCGGTCGATGGTTCGGGTCTGGCGGATGCGCGGGTGGTCGGGATTCCGGTGCGCGGGCAGATCGCCGAACTCGACCGGGCCGCATTGCGTCCCAAGGCCCGTCACTACTTCGGTCTCGATGCCGATGCCCCGACGTTGCTGGTGTTCGGTGGATCGCAGGGCGCCCAGCAACTCAATTCCGCGGTGGCCGGTGCGGCGGAGGCTCTGGGACGGGCCGGGATCGGTGTGCTGCATGCGTACGGTCCGAAGAACTCGATCGATCCGGCATCACCGCCGGGGGCGCCGCCGTATCGGGGTGTCGGCTATCTCAAGCGGATGGACCTGGCGTATGCGGCTGCCGATCTGGTGGTCTGTCGATCCGGTGCGATGACGGTGGCCGAGGTATCGGCAACGGGGCTGCCGGCGATCTATGTGCCGTTGCCACACGGGAATGGCGAGCAGCGGCTCAACGCATTGCCGGTGGTTGCGGCCGGCGGCGGACTGTTGGTCGACAACGATGACCTCACCAGCGAGTGGGTGGGGCGGGAGGTTCCGGCGCTGCTGTCGGATCCGCAGCGGCTCGCGACGATGTCGGTGGCGGCGTCGGGGACGGGGCATCGTGACGCGGCGACCGAGGTCGCGCGTGCGGCATTGGATCTGGCGGCCGACTTTCGTGCCGGCGAGCATCGTCGCGGCCTCGCCGCCGCGTTTCGTTCGCCACGATCGACCTCCGGGCAGTGAACAATTGGCAGCGGCGGCATCCGGGGACCGGCGTCGGCTCCCGGTGGTGTGGTGAGGCGATGGAGGTGAACCCATGAGCGGCGATGTGCCCGGGCCGACGGTCGGGGAGACTTCCGAGCAGCCGGGTTTCGAGCACCCGGTTCCCGCTCATCTGCGACGGGTTCATATGGTCGGCATCGGTGGCGCGGGAATGTCCGGGCTGGCCCGGATCCTGCTTGCCCGCGGCGGCCAGGTGTCGGGATCGGATGCCAAGAACAGCCGGGGGATTCTCGCGTTGCGCACCCGCGGGGCCCGTATCCAGGTGGGCCACGACCCGTCTGCCCTCGACCAGCTCCCGGGCGGACCGACGGCCGTGGTGACCACTCATGCCGCGATCCCGAAGACCAATCCGGAGTTGGTGGCGGCCCGTTCGCGCCGGATCCCGATCTTGCTACGCCCGCATGTGCTGGCCGAGTTGATGGTCGGCTATCGCACCGTGCTGATCGCCGGGACGCACGGCAAGACGTCGACGACGTCGATGGCGGTGGTGGCGCTGCAACACTGCGGCCTGGATCCCTCGTTCGCGATCGGCGGCGAACTGAACGAGTCGGGGACCAATGCGCATCACGGCAGCGGGCCGGTCTTCGTCGCGGAGGCCGACGAGAGCGATGGATCGCTGCTCGAGTACACGCCGGACATTGTGGTGGTCACCAACATCGAGGTCGATCATCTCGACTTCTTCGGTACGGCGGAGAAGTACGTGGCTGTCTTCGACGCCTTCGCGGAGCGCATCACGCCGGGCGGGGCGCTGGTGGTGTGCCTGGATGATCGCGGCTCGTCGGCGCTGGCGGGGCGATGCGCCGCGGCACTGGCCGAGCGGGGCGTGTCGGTACTCGGGTACGGGGCGCCGGGAGCGGCCGTTCCCGACGGCGTGCGGGCGGTGGCGACGATGGAGTCATGGATGCCGACCGCGGCCGGAAGTGATGTGCAGGTGCGTTTTTCCGCGCCGGTGGCCGACCCGCCGGCACAGTGCTCGGTCGCACTGACCATGCCGGGAATCCACATGGCCCGCAACGCACTCGGCGCGATCGTCGCCGCGGTCTGCGCCGGTGGCGAGCTGTCGGAGGTGATCGGCGGGGTCGAGGCATTCTCGGGGGTGCGCCGGCGCTTCGAGTTCAAGGGCCGTGTCGGTGAGGTCGACGTGTATGACGATTACGCTCATCATCCGACCGAGGTTGCTGCGGTGTTGGCGGCCGCGCGCGCGATGGTCGATGGTGACAGTAGTGGGCGCCGACGTCGTGTCGTGGCCGTGTTCCAGCCGCATCTCTATTCGCGCACAGCGGAATTCGCTGATCAGTTCGCCGCGGCGCTCGATGTGGCCGACGCGGTCGTCGTCGCGGACGTGTATGGCGCGCGCGAGGAGCCGGTACCCGGTGTGAGCGGTCGGATGATCGTCGACCGGATGACCCGGACCGCGCATTTCGAGCCCGATCTGTCGTCGCTGGCGCGATTCGTGGCCGAGATGGCCGAGGACGGCGACGTGGTGCTGACCCTCGGTGCCGGCGACATCACCATGCAGGGGCCGGAGATTCTTGCCGCGCTTGCCGCCCGTGGCCCGGGGGGCGAGGTCTCGAGTGGCGGTGGACCGGGCGGCGGTGAGAGATGATGCGCGTGCTGCCGCGACGTCGTCGTCCGCGAATCGTACTGGGAGTGGTGCTCACAGTGGTGATCGTGGTCGGCTTGGTGCTCGTCGCCTATCTGACCCCGTTGATGTCGGTGCGCGACACCGACGTCAGTGGTAACCGCACCGTGCCCGGCGCCCAGATCCTCGATGCGGCCGCGGTGCCCCCCGGCACCCCGCTGCTGAGGGTCGACACGCAGGCGGTGGCGCGTCGTATCGCGGCGATCCCGTCGGTCGAATCGGCCCGGGTCGAACGCGGTTACCCGTCGACATTGCACATCACCGTCGCCGAGCGGGTGCCGGTCGCGCTGGTTCCCGAGGGCGACAAGGTGCATGTTCTCGATCATTCGGGAGTCGGGTATCTGACGTTTCCGGTCGCGTCGAGCCCGCCGGAGATCAAGAAGCTGCCGGTTCTGCAGACCGCGACCCCCGGACCCGCGGACCCGACGACTCGGGCCGCACTCGGAGCCGTCGCCGGGTTGCCGCCGGAATTGTCGGCGCTGGTGGTCAAGGTGATCGCGACGTCACCGGTGGACATAGAGTTCGCCCTTACCGGCAACCGCAAGGTGATCTGGGGCGATGATTCGCGGGGCGAGGAGAAGGCGCGCACGCTCGGATATCTGTTGACCCGGCATGCGACCGAATACAACGTCTCCGCACCGAATTTCCCCGCCTACCGCTGAGCCCTGACCCCTATCTTGCCTCGGATCGGCCCGTTCGGGCACAAGTTTGGCGACACGCCGGGCGACGTCCTGGCCCGCGGGGGTGGCGATGCCTAGCGTCGTTCCCAACACCACTACTTGACATAACTCTGAATCTGTGGTTGAGGTTTAGGGTTTCACAGATCGACAAGAGGAAGGCGAGCGTCATGACGCCACCGCACAACTACCTGGCCGTGATCAAGGTCGTCGGCATCGGCGGCGGCGGCGTGAACGCCGTGAACCGCATGATCGAGCAGGGGCTCAAGGGGGTGGAGTTCATCGCCATCAACACCGACGCGCAAGCGCTGTTGATGAGCGACGCCGACGTCAAACTCGATGTCGGCCGGGACTCGACCCGTGGGCTCGGTGCCGGCGCCGATCCCGAGGTCGGGCGACGGGCGGCCGAGGACGCCCGCGACGAGATCGAGGAACTCCTCAAGGGCGCCGACATGGTCTTCGTGACCGCGGGCGAGGGCGGCGGCACCGGAACCGGCGGAGCGCCGGTCGTGGCGTCGATCGCCCGCAAGCTCGGGGCATTGACGGTCGGTGTGGTGACCCGTCCGTTCGCGTTCGAGGGCAAGCGCCGTGGCAACCAGGCCGAGGTCGGCATCACTGCGCTGCGTGAATCCTGCGACACGCTGATCGTGATACCGAATGACCGGCTGCTGCAACTCGGCGACGCGCAGGTGAGTTTGATGGACGCCTTCCGTAGCGCAGACGAGGTACTCCTCAACGGTGTGCAGGGCATCACCGATCTGATCACCACTCCCGGCCTGATCAACGTCGACTTCGCCGACGTCAAGGGCGTCATGAGCGATGCAGGCAGCGCGCTGATGGGTATCGGATCGTCGCGGGGTGAGGACCGTGCGAAGAAGGCCGCGGAGTCGGCCATCAACTCGCCGTTGCTCGAGGCGTCGATGGAGGGTGCACGTGGTGTGCTCATCTCGATCGCCGGCGGCAGTGACCTGGGCCTGTTCGAAATCCACAATGCCGCCACCCAGGTGCAGGAGGCCGCACATGAGGACGCGAACATCATCTTCGGCACCGTCATCGACGACAACCTCGGCGACGAGGTGCGGGTGACCGTCATCGCCGCCGGATTCGACAGTGGATCACCGCGCAAGCGGGCCGACATCCCGGCCGCGGCGCCCGGCGCGGGCAAGGTCGGTGCGGCGCAGGCCGGCGACGTGACCCGAGCGTCCAAGAACGATCCGCTGTTCGGTGAGATGCCGGCGGGCCAGGGCGACCCTTTCGCGTCGCCGGCCCCGGAACGTCCCCGCCGCAACAACGTAACGCTCGACGACGACGATGACGTGGACGTTCCGTCGTTCATGAAGCGGTAGGCGTGAACGACGCGGGCGCGGTGCGGCGACCGCCGGCCGCGGTTCGGGTACGGCGGGTGACGACCACCCGGGCGGGCGGGGTGTCGCCGGCACCGTACGACGGTTTCAACCTCGGCGATCACGTCGGCGACGACCCGGCTGCGGTCGCGGCCAATCGCACCCGGTTGGCCGAGCGGATCGGGGTGGACGAGGCCAGGCTGGTGTGGATGGAGCAGATCCACAGTCGCAATGTCGCCGTGGTCGACGAGTCGACGTTCTCGTCGTCGGATGTCGAGCACGTCGGGCCCTCGATCCGGGTGCCCGCCACCGACGCCTTGGTGACCGCGCTGCCCGGGGTGGCGCTGGCGGTGTTGTCGGCAGATTGTGTGCCGGTACTGCTCAGCGACGACGTCGCGGGCGTTATCGCCGGGGTCCACGCGGGTCGGGTGGGTGCCCGGATCGGCATCGTGCCTGCGGCGCTGCGGGCGATGATCACCCTCGGCGCGCGGCCCGAACGTATCGGCGCCTTCTTGGGTCCGGCGGCCGGCGGCGAACACTATGAGGTTCCCGATTCGATGCAGCGTGACGTCGAGGAGTATCTGCCGGGAAGTGCCTGCCGCACCGCGGCCGGAACCGCGGGCCTGGACCTGAGGGCCGGTATCCGGCGTCAGCTGCTGGCCATGGGAGTGAACGCGGTGGCCGTAGATCCGCGAGACACGATCTCCGACCGGGTCCTGTTCAGTCATCGGCGCGGCGCGCCGACCGGCCGGCTCGCGTCGGTCATCTGGATGGAACCAGAGCCCGGACCGTCGGGGGCCGAGCAGGCCGGACGATGAACGATCGGCGGACCGCGGAGCTCGCCGGGCGATTGGCCGCGGTGCGCGAGTCGCTCGACGCGGCGGTCGCGGCCGCGGACAGAGAGCCCGGTGACGTCGAGTTGCTGGTGGTGACGAAGTTCTTCCCGGCCGCCGACGTGGCCCGGCTCATCGAGCTGGGGGAGCGGGAGTTCGGTGAGTCCCGCGAGCCCGAGGCGAGTCGCAAGATCGCCGAGCTCGGTGAGCTGGCCGGGCAGTCGGGCGCGGTGTTCGACATGATCGGCAGCGTGCAGACGAAGAAGGCGAAAACCGTTGCGCAGTGGGCACGTTCGGTTCATTCGGTGGATCGTGACAAGATCGTCGACCAGTTGGCCACGGGTGCACAGGCTGCGCTGGACGGACACCTCCGGTCGGAACCGCTCGGGGTTTTCTGTCAGGTCAGCCTCGATGGTGATCCGACCCGTGGCGGAGTCCTCGAGACGGAGTTGCCAGCGCTTGCCGATCGGGTCGAGGCGGCCGCGTCGTTGCGTCTTCTGGGACTGATGGTCATCGCGCCGCTGCAGGCCGATCCGCGCCAGGCGATGACGGAGACCGCCCGTGTGCGGGAGGTGTTTCTGCGCGACCATCCGAAGGCCGGGCAGCTGTCGGCGGGGATGAGTTCGGACATGGTGATTGCCGTCGAATACGGCTCGACATGCGTGCGTGTCGGTACCGCGATCATGGGATCCCGGCCGATACTCTCTCACTAATCACATAAGTCACACGCGAACCACCGAGAACAGCCCACACACCGGCAACAGCTGCAACATCCACTCTTGAGAGTCGGACGACAGAGAGGCCCAGCGCATGACCACGATGCAGAAGTTCAAGGCATATTTCGGCATGGTGCCTCCGAGCGAGTACGAGGACGACTACCTCGACGAGCCCGGTCCGGTCCGGCAGGCGCAGCGCGAGCGCGCGTACCGGGATGAGTACTACGGCGATTCGTCCTACCGTGACGAGGCACTCGCCGACTCCGGGTACGGCGACTACCGTGACGGAGGCTACCGCGACGTCGGCCGTGTCGAGGAGCGACGGCTTGCGGTCGGCGGATACGAGGGATACGACCAGGGCTATGGCGCTCAGGGCTACGGCAGCGCCGAGTACGCATACGCGGGAAGCGTGCGGGCCGCCACCGAGATGCCGCCGGAGCGTATGCGTGCGGCACGTCTCGAGCCGCTGCAGCGCTCGAGCGGTGCGACTCTGCGCGCGGCCTCCCCATCGCGTTCGGCCGGCGCCGACCACGGCGAGCTCGAGCGGGTGTTCGCCGACGGTCCCCTGAACAAGATCACCACCCTGCGTCCCTCCGATTACGGTGAAGCGCGCACCATCGGCGAGCGTTTCCGTGACGGCAACCCGGTGATCATGGATCTGGTCAACATGACCAATGACGATGCCAAGCGGCTGGTGGATTTCGCGGCCGGACTCGCCTTCGCGCTGCGTGGGTCGTTCGACAAGGTGGCCACCAAGGTGTTCTTGCTCTCACCGGCCGATGTCGACGTCTCGCCCGAGGATCGGCGGAAGATCGCCGAGACCGGGTTCTATAACCAGTCCTGACCGGCGCGAATGTCACCGAGTCTGTCGCGACGCGGCATTCCGGACATTCCGTACCCCTAGCGTCCCCGTGCCCGCGGCGACGTGCCGGAACCCCCGGTGCGGCCGCGGGCGCGTTGCGTCAGGCACTCTTGAGAAGTGGCGATTGTGTTCGAGGTCATCTATTACGTCCTGTTCGTGTACTGGCTGTTGCTCCTGGCCCGGCTCGTCGTCGAGTTGGTACGCAGCTTTGCGCGTGAATGGCGCCCCACCGGCATCGTCGTGGTGCTCATCGAGGTCACTTTCACTCTCACCGATCCGCCGATCAAGCTGCTCCGGCGAATCATCCCGCCGATTCCGCTCGGGCCGGTGCGCCTCGACCTCTCGCTGATGATCGTATTGATCGTGGTGGTGATCGCGATGCAGGTCGTGAGTTCGTTCCGGACGAGTGCGGCGATATCGGCACTCGGTATGTGAGTATCCGGCCGGGCACATCGAAGTACGGTGTGTCAACTCTCGGCATGTGAACATGCATGAAACCGGCGGAAAATTCTCTTCGGAACCCCGGCTGGGCTTGGCCCGTGCCCCGGTTGCTGATGTCATAGTTGAGCGACCGTTTGATTGCAGGACGACATCGATGTCCTACACCGAACGGTTCGGATGTGACAGGATAAGACGCTAGTTACAGATTTTGACTGGTATGAATGGTCAGTGACAGTCTGTAATGACCAGTGGATCGACAATTGACCGAAGAGACGCTCGACCCAAGACAAGCAGCTCGAACGACATTGAGGGGAACCGACATGCGGCTGACACCAGCTGATGTGCACAACGTCGCGTTCAGCAAACCGCCTATCGGTAAACGCGGCTACAACGAAGACGAGGTGGATCAGTTCCTCGACTTTGTCGAAGCAGAACTTGCGCGGCTGATCGACGAGAACTCCGATCTCAAGCAGCGCGTCGAGGAGCTCGACGGTGAACTCTCCGATGCCAAGTCGGGCGCCGGGGCTTCGTCACCGGCACCGTCGGAAGATCACACCCAGGTCTTCGCGGCCGCCGCGCCAGAGCCCACCTCGGCTCCCAGCCAGGCGGCGTCGCCCGCGGGCGACGCGGACGCACATGTCCGTGCAGCCAAGGTTCTGGCGCTCGCGCAGGAGACGGCCGATCGCCTGACGAGCACCTCGCGGCATGAAGCCGACTCGCTCCTGGCCGACGCGCGGCAGCGTTCGGATTCGATGGTTTCCGATGCGCAGAACAAATCCGAGGCACTGCTGGCCGACGCGCGGCAGCGTTCGGAGGCCATTCTCGCCGATGCGCAGACCCGCTCGGAGGCGCAACTGCGCCAGGCGCAGGAACGTGCCGACTCGCTACAGAGCGATGCCGAGCGCAAACACTCCGAGATCATGGGCACCATCAACCAGCAGCGTGGGGTGCTCGAGGGACGGATCGAACAGCTCAAGATCTACGAGCGCGAGTACCGCACTCGTCTCAAGACCTATCTGGAATCTCAGCTCGAGGAACTGCAGCAGCGTGGCAGCGCCGCGCCGGTGGAAAGTGGTCGTCAGGCGGATCAGTCCTTCTCGACAGATCCGGGCAACGGTGGTTTCAGCAGCTACTCGCAGAGCTGAACCCGATCAACGTAGGTCGATGACGTGCTGACCCTGGCGCTGACTGCCACCCTTGTCGGTTTCGTCCTGCTTGTCGTCGGGCTGATCACCGGCACACTGTGGCTGGCGATCGCCTGCATCGTGGTGTGTTTGATCGGGCTGATCTTCCTCGTCACCGACATCGTCTGGAGCGGACGACGCGGCAAGCCGGAGGACGAGGACACCGGCGGTGGATTCGGATTCGGAGATGTCGAACCCGATGATGTCGACCGCGATGATGTCGCGACCGGTGACGACTCCGATTCGGACGCCGCGGACTACGCGGATGATCGCTACCTCGATGACGGTGGCGATGTCGCAGACGACGATGGACCGGTCAGGTTCCCGGAGGACGACCGTCGCGCGCTCTGGGAAGACGTGATGTCGCGCCCTGATTCGCCGCCCACCGGCGGTCAACGCCAGTCGGATGCGCCTCGGCCGCAACAGCGTGGACCCCAGCCGGGGCGGGATCAGCAGGGCCGGGAACAGCAGGATAAGTCGCAACCGGACCGGTCCCGACCCGTACCACCGTCGCCGCCCTCGACCGGCGAACGCGGCTACGCGGACTATTTGCGATCGGTCGGCGCCGGTGATGCTCAGCGCTCCGGCGATCCCAATCGTTCCGGAGGGCCCGCTGCCGGCCAACCGCCACCGAACCGGTCACGCCCGCCGGCGCAGAATCCGGGGCCCAATCCTGGACAGCGCGGGCGGCCGGACCCGAATGGGTGGCATCCGCGGCCACCACAAGACAACCGTGCCTCCCCGCCGAACACCGGTCGACAAGGCTCCCCGGGCCGTCCGCCGCGGGAAGGCCCGCCGCGGGAGGGTCCGGGAAAGATCGATCCGCTCCACCCCGACTGGCGACCCCCGCGGGAGTGAGCGTCGTCGCCCGGTCGACGACGACGAACAGTTGCGCGGACCCGGTCGGTCGGCAGAGTTGGCCCATCCGGGACCGACGCGGTTAGACTGGCGTTCGCATCGATCCGGCCATCACCGGGGAGCACTCGGAAGAACGGAACCGCCCGGCGCGTGTTCTCAGTAGAACCGGGCGGGCCGGCCCGTCACAGCCGACGGCTTCTTGAGCGTGCGTGTTGCTCCAGCGGGTCATGAGAGGCATCGGTCCGCCGATGCAAGCGGGGTGGTACCGCGCAACCGATATTCCGGCTGCGTCCCCGTGCCGACACAGTTGTGAGATGGCACGAGGAGAACAGCCGTGACCGACGCCAGTCCGTCCCCGCACACCCCCGACGCACCCGAATCCGGCGCACGTGAATCCGGGAGCCGGGTCTATCCGGTCGTCGACATGACCGGGGGCGAGCGCGGCGCGCCGTCGTTCCCGGATGTCGAGCAGACCGTTTTGCAGTACTGGGATGGCGACGACACCTTTCGCGCCTCCATCGACAATCGCGTGCACGCCGAGGAGTTCGTCTTCTACGACGGCCCGCCCTTCGCCAACGGTCTCCCGCACTACGGTCATCTGCTGACCGGCTACGTCAAAGATGTGGTACCGCGGTACCAGACCATGCGCGGCAAGAAGGTCGAGCGCCGATTCGGCTGGGACACACACGGATTGCCTGCAGAGCTCGAAGCCGAACGTCAGCTCGGGATCACCGACAAGTCGGAGATCGAGAAGATGGGCATGGAGCGGTTCAACGATTACTGCCGGGATTCGGTGCTCCGGTACACCGGCGAGTGGCGCGACTACGTGACCCGGCAGGCGCGCTGGGTCGACTTCGACAACGACTACAAGACCCTCGACATCGACTACATGGAGTCGGTGATGTGGGCGTTCAAACGGCTGTGGGACAAGGGACTGGTCTATCAGGGCTACCGGGTGCTGCCCTACAGCTGGTACGAGCAGACCCCGCTGAGCAACCAGGAGTCCAAGCTCGACGACGCCTACCGGATGCGGCAGGACCCGGCCGTCACCGTGACCATGCCGCTCGTCGCCGCCGGCAGTCCGCTCGACGGGGTCAACGCCTTGATCTGGACGACGACCCCGTGGACGCTGCCGAGCAACCTCGCGATCGCGGTGAACCCCGACGTCACCTATGTGCACGTGCGTGCTGCCGATGGCCACGAGTATCTGCTCGCCGAGGCGCTGCTCGGTTCGTACGCGAAGGAGCTGGGTGGTGCCCAAGGAGCGGGCGCGCCGATCGGAGATGGTGGAGTGACCCAGGAGGCCACCGGTCTGGAGGTGCTCGGCACCTATCAGGGCGCCCAGCTCGCCGATCTGCAGTACACCCCGCCGTTCGACTTCTTCGTCGGGCATCCGAACGCCCATCGGATCCTGCTCGGCGACTACGTCACCACCGAAAGCGGTACCGGCATCGTCCATCTGGCTCCCGCATTCGGTGAGGAGGACATGGAGCTGGCCACCGCCAACGGCATCGAGGTCGTGCAACCACTCGATCCGGGCGGGCGCTTCACCTCGATGGTGCCGTCATATGAGGGGCTGATGGTCTTCGACGCCAACCCGGTGATCATCAAGGATCTCAAGGCCGGCGGCGATCACGTCCTGGCCGGTCCGGATGCGCGTGCGGGCCGCATGGTGCGGCACGAGACGATCGAGCACTCCTATCCGCACTCGTGGCGATCGGGAAAACCGTTGATCTACATGGCCGTGCCGTCGTGGTTCGTCGCGGTCACGCCGATCAAGGAGCGCATGCTCGAGCTCAACAAGCAGATCAGCTGGGCGCCCGAGCACATCCGCGACGGCCAGTTCGGCAAGTGGCTCGAGGGTGCGCGGGACTGGAACATCAGCCGAAACCGCTTCTGGGGCGCGCCGATCCCGGTGTGGGTCTCCGACGATCCGGAACATCCGCGTATCGACGTGTACGGCTCACTTGATGAACTCGAACGCGACTTCGGTGTGCGCCCGGACAATCTGCACCGCCCGTATATCGACGAGCTCACCCGACCCAATCCCGATGACCCGACCGGCAATTCGACGATGCGCCGGGTGCCCGAGGTGCTCGACTGCTGGTTCGAGTCCGGCTCGATGCCGTTCGCGCAGGTGCACTACCCGTTCGAGAACGCCGATTGGTTCGACGGGGACCCCGGCACGGGTACGGCGCCACACAATCCAGGTG
This sequence comes from Gordonia sp. DT30, assembly GCF_049844915.1. NCBI lineage: Bacteria > Bacillati > Actinomycetota > Actinomycetes > Mycobacteriales > Gordoniaceae > Gordonia > Gordonia sp. DT30. The sequence continues at coordinate 114,091 of NZ_JBNCLY010000015.1, forward strand.
ACTTCATCGTCGAGTACAACGGGCAGACCCGCGGCTGGTTCTATAACCTGCACGTCCTCGCGACCGCGCTGTTCGATCGTCCGGCGTTCAAAAGTGTGGTGGCCCACGGCATCGTCCTGGGTGACGACGGCCAGAAGATGAGCAAGTCCAAGCGCAACTATCCCGATGTCAACGAGGTCTTCGACCGCGACGGCAGCGACGCGATGCGGTGGTTCCTGATGGCCTCGCCGGTGCTGCGCGGTGGCAACCTGGTGGTCACCGAGAAGGGGATCCGGGAGGGGGTGCGGCAGGCACTGCTGCCCCTGTGGAACGCCTACAGCTTCTTACAGCTCTATGCCGATCGGCCGGCGACGTGGCGAACCGACTCGTCCAACGTCCTCGACCGCTACATCCTGGCCAAGCTCGCGGTGACCCGCGACGAGATGACCGCCGCGCTCGACGTCTATGACATCGCCGGGGCGTGTGACACGTTGCGGCGCTTCGTCGAATCGCTGACCAACTGGTACGTGCGCCGTTCGCGGGCACGGTTCTGGGCCGGTCAGGATACCGATCCGGATGCCTTCGACACATTGTTCACGGTGCTCGAGATCGCCTCGCGGCTGGGCGCTCCGCTGTTGCCGATGGCGACCGAGGCGATCTGGCGCGGACTGACCGGTCAGCGTTCGGTGCATCTGACCGACTGGCCGTCGGCCGTCGAGCTGCCCGCCGATCCCGCGCTCGTGGCGGCGATGGACGAGGTGCAGGCCGTGTGCTCGACCGCGTCGAGTGTGCGCAAGGCCAACAAGCTGCGGGTGCGGTTGCCGTTGCCCGGACTGACCGTGGCCTCGCCGACCGCGCGGCAACTCGAACCCTTCACCGACCTCATCGCCGACGAGATGAACGTGAAATCGGTGACGTTGTCGACCGATGCGGACGCGTACGGCCGCCAGGAACTGGTGGTGAATGCGCGGGCGGCCGGTCCACGACTCGGCAAAGAGGTCCAGCGGGTGATCAAGGCGGTCAAGGCAGGCAACTGGGAGTTGCAGAACACCGACGACGGTACCGAGGTGGTCCGCGCCGACGGCATCGACCTGGAGCCGGGCGAGTACACGCGCCGGCTTGTGGCCGAGGAACCCGAGTCGACGGCGGAGCTGCCCGATGGCGGTGGGCTCGTCGTGCTCGACACCACGGTCACCGAGGAACTCGAGGCGGAGGGCTGGGCCAAGGACCGGGTCCGTGAACTCCAGGAGGCGCGGCGCACCCTCGGACTCGACGTGTCCGACCGCATCATCGTGCGGCTGGTAGTCCCGGCGCAGCGGCTCGAATGGGCACGTACCCACGCCGAGCTGATCGCCACCGAGGTGCTGGCCGTGCAATTCGCGGTGACCGACTCCGGCGAGCGTGGCGCCATCGAACTCGGCGACGGGGTGACCGCGGACATCTCGACGGTCACGGCCGCCGGTTCAGCCGACGATCAGGGATAGGACGGCGTCGATCTGCGCCGTGAACAGCTGCTCGGGTGCGGCGAACGTGTCGGCGCCGTATTGGCCGAAGACCTCGAGGGACGTCGCGCCGATGACGGTGGCCCACAACGTGGTCGCGGCCAGGAGCGTGGTGTCGGGCAGGGCGGACCCGAATTCGGTGCGGATGGCATCGAGGTCGTGTGCCAGTTCGGTGGGAAAGCCCTTGTCCGGCTGGGGGTTCGACCCGGACGACGGTGCGGCGGACAGCTCGCGCAGCAGTCGCGCGATGACGCGCGTGCCGGGTCCCACGGTGCGGTCGGCCGGCGCGGCGTAGCCGGGCACCGGACTGCCGTACAACAACGCCCAGCGTGCCGGGTCGTCGACCGCCCATGACCGGATCGCCATGGCCGCGGCCATGAGTCGGGCGCGCGGCGCGCCGGGGTCGGCGCGTTCGACCGCGGCGTCCACCGCGTCGGCGAGATCGGTGTAGCCCTCGATCAGGAGCAGGGTGAGCAGTTCGTCGCGGCTCGGGACGTAGCGATACACCGCGGACGAGACAACGCCCAAATCGCGTGCGATGGCGCGCAGGGACAACCCGGCGGCGCCATGAGTGCTCAGGTGTGCCCGTCCGAGCCGCCGGATCTCGGCTTCCATCGCTCTCCGGTTCTCGGCTCGGGTGCGGGTGTGTGCGTCGGGCATGGACGCATCATGACACAAACGAGAGCGGCGCTCTTGCATTCGTCGACGGCGGGTCGCATACTCGATTCGAGAGCACCGCTCTCGATGGACTCCATCCGATGCCACCGACCGAATCGTCGTCCACGAAAGGCCCTCCGATGACCACTGACCACTACATTCCGCCGCAGCCGATGGATGCCCGGATGAATGGCGTCGTGCGCTGGCTCGCCAACCACGGCATCAACCTCGCCGGGGCACAGACGCTGACCGTGACAGGCCGCAAGACCGGTACGCCCCAGCAGATTCCGGTGAACCCACTCCTTTTCGAGGGCTCCGAGTACCTCATCTCGATCCGCGGCCGGACCCAATGGGTCCGCAACGCACGCGCCGCCGGGGAAGGGCAGTTGCGGCGTGGACGCCGCACGCGCCACGTCGCAATCGCCGAGGTCGCCGCCGAGCAGCGGGCGCCGATCATTCACCGCTACCTGGACAAGTGGGGCTGGGAGGTCGGCCGGTTCCTGCCCGACGGTCTCGCCGCCGACGCGAGCGAGGCGCAGTTGGCCGAGCACGCCGCGCAGATCCCGGTGTTCACCGTGGTGGCGCAGGGCCCGGCGGTGCGCTAGTGTCCCGCGCCGTTAATTCGTTTTAGAAGTCTGCCGAGGGATTCGAGTATCTCTTCGGCGGTCTTGGTCCA
>NZ_JBNCLY010000016.1:0-114412 GCF_049844915.1 Gordonia sp. DT30
TCGCCGATGATCACCCCGGATGCTCCGGCGTTCACGCTGGTGGCGGATTCGGCGGGGGTGGTGGTGCCGCGGTTGCGTGGGTATGGGGTGATTGATCCGGTGTTGGCGGGGGAGTTGGCGCCGTTGGCGACCCGTGTCGAGGTGTCGGAGGCGGCGCGTCGCGCCGCGGCGCGGTTGGTGGAGTCGATTGCTGATCGGTCCCTGGCGCCGCCGTGGGATTCGAGTGGGCATGGTGGGCATGCCACGGCACCGCCGGGTGCGTTGCGGTATCGGCCGTCGGCGCGGGTGCGGGCGGAGGTGTTGGGTACCGATGTGTGGTGTCGGTTCCCGTACTGCGGCATGCCTGCGGAGGCGTGTGAACTCGACCATGTGGTGGCGTTCGATCATGCCGATCCGCGGGCCGGGGGTTGGACGCTGCCCGCGGACCTGATCCCGTTGTGCCGCCCCGATCATCAACGCAAGCACCTCGGGATCTGGCGGCCCACGTTGAACATCGACCGCACCGTCACCTGGCGTCACCGCGACACCGGACAGACCATCGTCACCCATCCACGCTGACCGGTGCGGTGATGGTGCAGCTGCGTTGTCGGATGTTCGAATGGCCCGACATCAGTGCATTGTCTGGAGTGTCGTAAAGTCTTCGCGTTGCCGGCAGGGGTCCGGTTCCAACGGGAGGAAATCGAAGATGCGTCGTCTGTCCATGCGAATTGCGCTGATTCTCGGCGTATCCGGGGTGATCGCGATACTGGTGACCGGATGTTCGGCATTGCCGTTCGGCAAGTCCACCCCGGTGTCGTCGGTCACCGAGAGCCAGGATGCCGGTGGTGACGTGGACTTCGAGGCTGCGATAGGAGATTGCGTCAAACTGACCGGGGACATGGTCCACGCCGATATCGAGCACGCAACCTGCGGGCAGGCACCCGCGAACTATGTGGTGGTGGCCAAGGCGCCGACCAAGGAAGCCTGCCCGTCGGATATCGACCAGACCTACTACGTCACCCAGGGCGGCAAGCAGCAGGGTGCCCTGTGCCTCGACACCGATTGGGCTGTCGGACAGTGCATGACGGTGCCGAGCTTCGGCGACCCGGCGCACGTCGACTGCTCATCGACGGACTACGACGCCCGCCGGATTCTGGCCGTGCGCCCAGGTACCACCGATGACAGCGAGTGCCCGGAGGGCACGACGAACTACTACACCTACAAGGAGCGGCACAAGCTCGTCTGCGTCGAGAAGCTGAGCTGACGTTGCCGAGCTGAACTGATCAGGGCGCAACGAAAGTCCGCCCGGTGGGTGCCGTTTCCGGCACCATCCCGGGCGGACTCCGCGTGGTCGCGGCGTTATGCGTCGCGCAATTCCCGGCGCAAGATCTTGCCGGTGACGGTCTTCGGCAGGTCGCCGACAACCTCGACCGACCGCGGATACTTGTAAGCCGCCATCTGTTCCTTGCAGAACGCGATCAGCTCATCCGGCTCCACCTGCTGGCCATCACGAAGCGACACATAGGCTTTCACCGTCTCGCCGCGGTACTCGTCGGGTACACCCACCACCGCCGCCTCGCGGACCGCCGGGTGGGTGTAGAGCACGTCCTCGACCTCACGCGGCCACACCTTGTAGCCGGAGGCGTTGATCATGTCCTTCTTGCGATCGACCAGATAAAACCAGCCGTCGGCATCCATGAAACCCACATCGCCGGTGTGCAGAGCACCGCCGGGTATCGACTTCGCGGTGGCCTCGGGCTTGTTCCAATACCCGGGCACCACCTGCGGGCCCGAGGTGACGAACTCGCCGATCTCGCCAACCGCGACGTCGTTGCCGTCTTCGCCGACGACCCGCACCACCGTGTTGAACACCGGCACACCCACCGACAACGCGCCCGACGCCGCATCCACCGGAGCCCGAACCCCGTGGGGCACACCGTGAGATGGCGAGTTGGTCTCGGTCAGCCCGTAGAAGTTGTGGATGTACGCGCCGAACACCTTCTCCAGCCGGTCGCCGACTGCGGGCGCGATCGGTGCGCCGCCGGAGAAGAGGATGCGCAGGCTCTCGAAGTCGTCGCGGGTCGCCCCCGGCGCCGACGCGAGAGCGTTGAATGCGGTGATCGCGGCGATCGCGAACACCGGCCGGTGTTCACGAATGGCGTCGAGCATGACGGCCGGGTCGAAGCGATGCGCGAGGACCAACGGCGATCGGGCCAGCATCGCGAACATCACGTGCCCGACGAGGCCGGTGATGTGGAACAGCGGTGCGATACCCAGGACACCCTCGCCGGGTTTGAGGCCGGTCCACTCCCGGTAGGTCTGCGCGTTGAACGCAAGGTTTCCATGGGTGTTCATGGCGCCCTTGGGGTTACCGGTGGTGCCCGACGTGTAGGCGAGAATCGCCAGATCATCGGGGCCGGGGGACACCTCGGGTAGATCGCCACCGGCGAAGTCGTCGATGATCGTCACCAGATCCAGGGTGCCCTCGGGCCGGTGGCGTTCCACCTCGGCGAACAGCCGCGGGTCGTCGCGGGTCTGGAAGTCCAGCGGCGAACATGTGATCACGGTGTGTACCGCCGTCGAACCCGAGTCGATGACGCCTTTCGCGACATCGGTGTAGAGATCCTCGAGCGTCAGCAGTGCCACCGCACCGGAATCGGTGAGCAGATAGGTCAGCTCGCGAGCCTTGTTCATCGGGTTGATCGCGACCGCCGCACCACCGGCCCGCCATGCCGCGATCAGACCGATCACGAATCCGGGATTGTTCTGCACGTACAACCCCAGCCGATCACCAGTGTGAAAGCCATGCTCCAGCAAGGTGACTGCCACGGCCCGCGACGCGCGGTCGACCTCGGCGAACGACATCGACCGATCGAAATAGACCAGGAACTCGTCGTCGGGGTTCTCGGCGACCGCGGCGTCGAAGACCGCCAGGCCACTGGCGTACTCCACCGCGATGTCGCCCGAGGTGCCCGGCGGATACAGCGACAACCATGGCCGCTCGGTGTAACGGCTTTCGGTCACTTGATCACCACCGGGTTGACCGGCGAGCCGGTGGCGTTCTGAATCCGCAACGGCGCTGCGACATAGAAGAATTCGTACACCCCGTCCGCGGCGCAGTCGGCGGCGAGCTTCTCCAGGTCGCAGATCTCGGTGAAGGCGACACCGAGATTGCGCATCAGCGCGTTGTGCAGGACCAGCGCGACCCCGTTGTTGGGGTCGGTGGTGACCTCGTTGCCGATGGTGTCGGTGACGAGGTTGGGGATCTCGTTGCGCTGGAACCACTCCACGAGTTCCGGCGAGTACACCAGACCCGGCTCGCAGAAGTCGTCGTAGAACTTGTCGCCCTGCGCGAAGAACAGCTCGAGGTGATTGGTCCGGAGGATCAGGATGTCGCGCGGCTTGATCTCGATTCCCTGTGCCCGCGCGCAGTTTTCGAGGTCGTTGTGGTCGATCGTCTCGCGCGGTCCGAGGCTGTCGACGCCACGGAATCGGGCGATGTCGAGCAGCACCGCACGCCCGGCGATACCCCGCTCGGCGATCGGCTCGACGCTGGCCTTGTCGAGGCCGCCGATGGTGGTGCGGGCGTCGTAGCCGTTCCAGATCTTGCCGTCGTACCAGACGTGTCCCAGCGCGTCGTACTGCGTCGAACCCTGGAGGAAGGCGCTGATCTTGTCGTCGGCATAGTGCAGGCCGCCGGGGAAGACCGGGCCATTGCCGCCGTCGTCCCAGTCGGACTCGTCCCACACCATCTCGCGGGTGGCGGGGCTGCGGCCCGGCCAGACCGGATCGCCCTTCGGGTCCCCGATCAGGCGCTGCAAGGTGAACAGCTCGCCCTTCTTGATCAGCGACGCGCCCGCGAGCACATGCTCGGCGGTCAGGTAGTTGAGGCTGCCGACCTCGTCATCGGGACCCCACTTGCCCCAGTTGCTGGGTGAGTCGTCGAGGAGTTCGGTGAGTGCGGGAGCGTCATGAGCGGTGGTCATCGGTGATCCTCCGGGAGAGTGGTGACAAGTTCTGAACAGTCCGAGCGATCGTTAGGCTCGCGTTCAGTGAGATGAGCATCACAGATCGCCGTGAACGCGTCAACCCCCGGTTTTATGGCCCGCTCGCCGGCTACCGACGCGGCGGTTGCGGTTCAGTCCGGCTGAACACGGCGGCCCATCATGGCCAGGGCCAGATCGGCATATTCGGCGGCCACCTCGGCCGGCGACTGCGGTCCGCTCACCGAGAACCAGTACGGCAACGCCATGCACATCGTCGCGATGGCGCGGCCGGTGTTGTGTGGATTGGGTGTGGTGAACGCGCCGGTGGCCACGGCCTTCGCGGCGACGACGTCGAGGTGGTGCTGCACTCGGCGGCGTTCGTCTGCCACGCGTGAACGGTCGGGCTCGACGAGGCTGCGCATCTCGGTGGCCGCGATGAACGCCAGGTCGCGACGCTGGGTGTGGCACAGCGTCAGCGCTTCCACCATCAAGGCGAAAGTCGTTACCGGGTCCGGGGTTTCGCTCGCGGCGGCGGTCATTCGCCAGTGCACTTCGTTCATCATGACGTCGAAGAGTGCGACGAGAAGTTGCTGCTTGCTGCGGTAGTGGTGATAGATGCCGGCCACGCTGATCCCGGCAGCGCCGGCGACCACGCGCATGGTGGCGCCGTGATACCCGGTCTCGGTGAAGACCTCCACGGCGGCGGCCAGCACCGGGTCGAGGTCGAGGTCGGCGAAGTGTCGCCAGTCGTCGTCGCCACGCGCGGGAGTCGGCGGTGCCATCGCGGTGTCCCTGGCGAGCAGTGCGGTCGCGGTCACCCCGAGAGCGGCCGCGACGGCGTTGAGCCGCTCGACGGTGACGGCCACCTTGTTGTTCTCGATGGCGCTCATCGTGCCGGCGCTGACGCCGAGGTGGCCGGCGAGGTCGCGCAGGGTCATACCCGCCCGTTCGCGCGCACGACGCACCGCGGCGCCTACCGCCTGTTCAGCCACACTGAACAATGTAGGCGAATGAGCCGGGCCTGTCTGCGGTTCGGCGCCGTCGGGAAGGCCCGCAGGCTAGGTGAGGCGGGCAACCGCGAGTTCCAGAAGTTCGTGGCGGCCGGCGGCCCACTTGTCCCGTGGCAGGTGTCCACTGAGGTCCAGGTCGGTGAGTCCGTGTGTCACCGCGAAGAGCAGGCCGGCGATCGGCAACGCGTCGGCGCGGCCGGTGACGCGCTCGACCAGGGCCAAGAAGCCGTCCTGCGCGCGTTCGCCCGCCGCGGTCGCCGACATGTCGCCGTCGGCCGGGACCGAGAACATCAACCGATACAGGTGCGGCCGTGCGCGCCCGAGATCGGAGATGGCGATCAACGCACTGCGCAATGCGTCGGCGGGAGTCTGCGAATCGTCCTCGACGATGGCTTCGAGACCGTGGGCGACCTCGCCCCAGGCCTCGACGGCGATCGCGGTCAGCAATGCGTCCTTGTCCGCGAAGTGGCGGTAGGCGGCGCCGCGCGAGACACCGGCTCCGTCGCCGACCGCACGGAGGGTCACGGCTTCGGGGCCACCGGAGTCGACGAGTGTGATCGCGGCGTCGAGTAGCGCGCGTCGGGTCCTGGCTGCGTTCTCCGTTCGGGTGCGCACCAGGCGAGACTACGGGTTGACGCCGTCAACTGGAAATGGTTAGGTGAGGTGACAGCGTCAACTGAAGGGTTTTCCCATGCATACGGTGGTCATGACCGGCGCGACTCGGGGGATCGGCCTCGCCGCCGCCCGTCACATTCTGTCCACGACCGGCGACGTCCATCTCGCGCTGCTCTCTCGAGGCCGGATGGATGAACTTCCCACCGGGCTGGCGGCGTACGCGGACCGGATCACGATGCTCCCCGCCGACCTCACCGACGCCACGAGTATCGACGGCGCCATCGCAACCCTCGTCGGTGCGCTCGACGCCGCGACACTGCCGCCGCTGAGTGCCCTCGGCCTCAACGCGGGAATCCAGTTCGTCGACGCGCTGCACGCCACCGGCGCCGGGCTGGAGACGACCTTCGCGGTGAACGTGGTCGCCAACCACCTGCTGATCATGGGTCTACGCGAGCACCTGCGCATTCCCGCGCGGATCACGATCACGGTGAGCGACACGCACTTCGGTGACTTCCGGCACACCGGCGGGCTGGTTCCGGCGCCCCGCTGGTCAGCTCCGCGGACGCTGGCCGCCCCCGGCGCGTTCGCGGACCCGGCGAGCACCGCGGCCGGCCGGACTGCGTATTCGACGAGTAAATTGGCCGCGCTCCATCTGGTCCACGAATGGGCACGTCACCTGCCGGCAGGACTCGACATCGTCTCGTACAACCCTTCCTTGGTGCCCGGTACGGGGCTCACGCGCGACGCCCGCGCGCTCGACCGGTTCGCCGGCCGGTGGGTGTTGCCGGCACTCTCGATCACGCCGCTCGTGGACCGGATTCCCACTGCCGGAGTTAAACTCGCCGACGCCATCCTCGCCCGGACCGCCGCAGGCAGCGGCGAGTACATCGACCGCACGCGGGTCGTCCCATCGTCGCCGGAGTCGTATGACCCACAACGCGAGCGCGAACTGTGGGACTTCCTCGAAGAACTCCGAAGACGCGTCCCGGCCGGTCCCGACAATCGATGACGCGGGCCGGTTACCCCCATTTCGGCAACACCGGTTGCCGAGTGTTCGTACACTCACGCACGCGATGCGCACACCTGACGATCTCGATCCCGATCCGCCGAACCGCGACGCCGAACCCGGCGACTACGACCGGCGACCCTGGCTGGCCCACTACCGTCCGGGACTGGGGGCGCACCTGCGGGTCGGGGCCGCAACCGCGCTGCAGATGTTCGATGCCACCGTCGCCACCCGACCCGATGCCATCGCCCTGGACTACTTCGGCCAGACGATGACCTGGCGTGAGGTCGACGCCGCCGCCGACGCGGTGGCCGGGCTGCTGGTGGCCCGCGGCTTCGCGCGCGGCGACCGGTGCGCACTGATGTTGCAGAACAACCCGGCCTTCATCATCTGCCTCGTCGCCACCTGGCGAGCCGGCGGAATCGCCGCCCTCATCAGCCCGATGGTCACCGCCGACGAACTCCGGCAGCGGCTCCACGATCACACCCCGACCGCGATCGTCGTACTCGACGACCTCTACACCGGGATCGTCGCACCACTGCTCGCCGACGGCACCCGCAGTGTGCGCGTCGTGCTGACCATCTCACCCCTCGACGGCCCGCAGGGGGTGGTCGACGAACCACGCCTGTTCGCCGACGCCGGACGTACCGCAGCAGGACGGCATCGGCCCGTCGACACCATCGACCTGCACACGCTGCTGCGCAGTACCACTCCCGCAACGGGATTCGACACAGTCGCCCGGTCCGTCGGTCCCGCCGACACCGCCGTACTGATGGCCACCTCCGGAACCACCGGCCCGCCCAAGGGCGCCTGCCTGTCGCATTCCAATCTGGTGTTCAACGCACACGTCTACCGCCGCTGGTGCGCGCTGGAGCGCGAACCGATCCTGGCGGTATCGCCGTTCTTCCATGTCACCGGATTGGTCGGGGCCGTCGCGCTCTCCATGCTGACCGGCGCGCCCCTGGTACTGACGCACCGGTTCCGCGCCGACGTCGTCCTCGACGCCATCCGGCGTGCGCGACCGTTCTTCATGGTCGCGGTGATCACCGCCTACATTGCGTTGGCTGATGAACCGTCCCTCACCGCAACAGATCTCGAGTCGTTGCGCGTGCGGCTGTCCGGTGGTGCGCCGATCGATCCGGCCACCGCCGAACGTCTCGAGGCGCGCCTGGGCGGCTACATCCACAACGTCTACGGCCTCACCGAGACGTCATCCCCAACCCACATGGTGCCCATCGGCACGCCGGCCCCCGTCGACCCGGAGACCGGGGTGCTCTCGGTCGGGCTCCCGGTCTTCGACTCCGTCGCGCGCGTCGTCGACGACGACGGCACGCAGCTCCCGGCCGGTCAGATCGGCGAGCTGGTGGTGTCCGGCCCGCAGGTGATCGGCGGCTATTGGCGCAACCCGCGCGCGGACGCCGAGGCATTTCTCGGTGGCGAACTACTCACCGGCGACATCGGTTTCATGGATGCCGACGGCTGGTTCTATGTCATCGACCGCAAGAGCGAACTGATCAACGCCTCCGGCTACAAGGTGTGGCCCAACGAGGTCGAGCGGGTACTGCGTGCGCATCCCGACGTCGTCGACGCGGCCGTCGTCGGCATCCCCGACGAATACCGCGGCGAGTCGGTCAAGGCGTTCGTCGTTCTCCGGCAGCCCGATGGCGCCACCGAATACGATCTGATCGAATACTGCCGCGAGCGGCTCGCGGCGTACAAATACCCACGCGAGATCGAGCTCGTCGGCGAGTTGCCGCATACCGCCACCGGAAAGCTGCTGCGGCGCAGGCTGAGATGAGTCCGGGATGCCCGGTGCCCATCGGTCACCGCAAGGCGAAGAAACCCGCTTCGCCGCCGGACGCAGCGGTTGCGATGGTGGCGGCGACCCGCTCGAAATCCGCGCGCAGCGTGGCGATCGTGACGCGCACGTGGTCGCCGCCGCGCGCCGGTCCCGCGACGAACGGTTCGCCAGGCGCCACCTGGATGCCGTTGGCGGCCAGATGAATCAGTGCGCTGCGCTCGTCGGCGACGGGGACCCACACATTGAAGCCGTCGGTTCCGATCACCTCGATCCCGTTGCCGCGCAAGGTGTCGACCAGTGCGGTGCGGCGGGTGTGATACACGGTCCGGGCATGGTCGACGGCGGCGATGGCGGCCTCGTCGGTGAGTAATTCGTAGAGCACCCGTTGCAGCAGCCGCGGAGTCCATCCGGGCCCGAGCCGTCGCGTCGAGGCGATCCGGTCGATCACCTCGCGGGGCCCGGTCATCGCGGCGATCCGCAGATCAGGTCCGTGCGACTTGGAGAAGCTGCGCACGTGGATCACCTGCTCGGGCAGCCAGCGCGACAGGCTGACGTCCGGGGCGCTCACGGCGGCGCCGCTGTGGTCGTCCTCGATGACGACGCAGCGCGCGCCGCGCAGCAGGCGTGCGAGCTCGCGGGCCCGCGCCGCCGTCATGCTCACGCCGGTTGGATTGTGCGCACGCGGTTGCAGAATCGCCGCGGTCGGTTACTGCGAGACCGCCTGTGCGAAAGCAGCCGGATCGGGTCCGTGCGGATCGATCGGCACCGCGACATGCTGGAGTCCGAGACCCTCGAGCAGGTCGAGGAACTGCGGAAATGTCGGGTCCTCCACGATCACCCGGTCGCCGTAGGTGGTGACGGCCTGCAAGGACCGGGCCACCGCGTCGAGGGCGCCGTCGACCACGGTCAGTGCCTGCGCCTTCGACGGCCACCGGGTGCGCAACAGCTCACCGAGCTCAGGTACGACGGGGTGATCGTGATAGCTGGTGGTGGCGGCCCGCTTGGCGACATTCGCCAGTGCCGCAGCGAGTTCCGGGAGCAGTTCCGGATCGGGGGAGCCCTTGGAGAGATCGAGTCCGATGCTGCCGTGGGTGCGCGCCATCGTCGCCGTCCGCGACGCCCGCGCGACATCGACGCCGGCCCTCGCGGCGACGAAGGTCCCACTGCGTCCCCGCGAGATGACCAGACCCGAGCGGGCCAGCGCCTTCCAGCCATGGCTGACGGTGGCCGGGGAGACACCCAGCTGGGCCGCGAGGTGGCGCACCGTGGGCAGCCGGTCGCCGGGAACGAGTTCACCGGCCCGGATCATCCGTCCGATGGCCCCGGCGATCCCGGCGGGGGAGGGGTCGTCGATCACGATGCGCTGCGGCGCGGCGTCGGCGGTGGGATCGTCTATGGACATCGGCTGCTCCGTTGTAACAATTGCTCTACGGGGAGAAATATTCTCGAAATGTTTACTGGCCACAGTGTCATTCAATTCAAGCACACGGCGAGGTGTCTCACCGGCAACGGAGGTAGCGAGCAATGACCGTGATCAGAGCGGCGATCACTCAGGCGGCATGGACCGGTGACGAGGAGTCGATGGTCGTCAAACACGAAGGGCTGGCCCGGCAGGCCGCTGCGGAAGGAGCGCACATCGTCTGCTTCCAGGAGCTGTTCCACGGCCCGTACTTCGGGATCGTCGAGGACGCCAAATACTACGAGTACGCCCAGTCGGTGCCGGGGCCGCTCACCGAGCGCTTCGCCGCGCTCGCCGCCGAACTCGGCATCGTGATCGTCTTGCCCGTCTACGAAGAAGAGATGCCGGGCCTCTACTACAACACCGCCGCGGTGATCGACGCCGACGGCAGTTACCTCGGCAAATACCGGAAGAGTCACATCCCGAATCTCGACCGGTTCTGGGAGAAGTTCTACTTCCGGCCCGGCAATCTCGGATACCCGGTCTTCGACACCGCCGTCGGCAAGGTCGGTGTGTACATCTGCTACGACCGTCACTTCCCGGAGGGCTGGCGCGAACTGGGTCTCGGCGGCGCCGAGATCGTCTTCAATCCGTCGGCCACCAAACCCGGGCTGTCCAACCGGCTGTGGGAACTCGAACAGCCCGCCGCCGCGGCCGCCAACCAGTACTTCGTCGCCGCAAATAACCGAATTGGCACCGAGACAGGCGAATTCGGTGACAAGGCGGTCACCTTCTACGGCAGCTCCTACTTCGCCGATCCGCGCGGCAACTACGTGGGCGAGGTCGCCTCCACCGACGCCGAGGAGGTCGTGGTGCGCGAAATCGACCTGGATCTGGTGCGCGCGGTGCGCAACGACTGGCAGTTCTACCGCGATCGGCGGCCCGACAGCTACGACGCGATCCCGCAGCGCTGACGACCCGATCCCGAGAGGACAACCATGGCAACCACGTTCATCCACGGCGGCAGCGTCGTCTCGGCCACCGGCACCGGTGCCGCCGACGTGCTGGTCGACGGCGAGCGGATCGTCGCACTGCTCGAGCCGGGATCGACGGTGCTCGGCGCCGACCTGGCCACCACTGCCGGCACCGTCATCGACGCGACCGGCAAATACGTGATCCCCGGCGGGATCGACGCGCACACCCACATGTCGATGCCGTTCGGTGGTACGCAGGCCAGCGACACCTTCGAGACCGGCACCCGCGCGGCGGCGTGGGGCGGAACGACCACGATCATCGACTTCGCCGTGCAGAAATACGGTGAGCGACTTCAGGATTCACTCGCCACCTGGCACGATATGGCCGCGGGTGAATGTGCGATCGACTACTCGTTCCACCAGATCGTCGGTGACGTCGACGCCGAGTCGCTGTCCGCGATGCGGGGCCTCGCCGACGAGGGCATCACCAGTTTCAAACTGTTCATGGCCTACCCCGGTGTCTTCTACAGCGACGACGCCCAGATCGTGCGGGCCATGCAGGTCTCCGCCGACACCGGGCTGCTGACGATGATGCACGCCGAGAACGGGCCCGCCATCGACGTGCTCGCCGAACAACTCGTCGCCGCAGGCAAGACCGACCCGTACTATCACGGCATCGCCCGGGCCTGGCAGCTCGAGGAGGAGGCCACCCACCGGGCGATCATGCTTGCCGACCTCACCGGGGCGCCGCTCTACATCGTGCACGTATCGGCCAAACAGGCCGTCACCCAATTGGCCGCCGCCCGCGATGCCGGACGCAACGTCTACGGCGAGACCTGCCCGCAGTACCTGTATCTCTCGCTCGAAGACCAGTTGGGCGCACCGGGATTCGAGGGTGCCAAGTGGGTGTGCTCCACGCCGCTGCGGTCGAAGCACGAACATCATCAGGACGAGGTGTGGCAGGCACTGCGCACCAACGACGTACAACTGGTGTCCACCGATCACTGCCCCTTCTGCATGAAGGACCAGAAGGAGATGGGCATCGGCGACTTCACCAAGATCCCCAACGGGATCGGGTCGGTGGAGCACCGGATGGACCTGCTCTATCAGGGCGTCGTCGACGGCAAGATCAGTCTGGAGCGGTGGGTCGAGATCACCGCCACCACGCCGGCCCGGATGTTCGGGCTCTACGGCCGCAAGGGTGTCATCGCGCCGGGCGCCGACGCCGACATCGTCATCTACGACCCGAACGGACACACCTCCATCGGCATGGGCAAGACCCACCACATGAACATGGACTACTCGGCCTGGGAGGGCTACGAGATCGACGGTGCCGTCGACACCGTGCTCTCCCGCGGCACCGTGGTGGTCGGTGACCGTGATTACGTCGGCACCAAGGGGCACGGCCGGTTCGTCCGCCGTGAACTGAGCCAGTACCTCATCTAGGAGCATCATGGATTTCGGAGTTGTCCTGCAATGCCATCCGCCGGCGGCCCGCACCATCGCGTTGACCCGGCTGGCGGAATCCCATGGCTTCAACCATGTCTGGACGTTCGACTCGCACGTCCTCTGGCAGGAGCCCTATGTGCTGTTCGCGCAGATGCTGGCCGAGACGCGACGTATCACGGTCGGGCCGATGGTCACCAATCCGGCGACGCGTGATTGGACGGTCACCGCATCGCTGTACGCGACACTCAACGAGATGTACGGCAACCGCACCATCTGCGGCATCGGCCGCGGCGACTCGGCGGTCCGGGTCACCGGCGGCGCGCCGACCACGTTGCGGGATCTGCGGAAGGCCGTGCACGTCATCCGGGAACTCGGCAATTCTCGCGAGGTCGAGATCAACGGCACCACAATAGTTTTCCCGTGGAGCTCGGGATCGCAACTGCCGGTGTGGGTGGCTGCCTACGGTCCCCGGGCGCTCGCGCTGACCGGCGAGGTGGCCGACGGCTTCATCCTGCAGCTCGCCGACCTCGACATCGCCTCGTGGATGATCGACACCGTCCGCTCGGCCGCCTCCGACGCCGGTCGCGACCCCTATGACGTGAAATTCTGTGTGGCGGCGCCGATGTACGTCGGCGACGACCTCGCCCATCAACGCGACCAGTCGCGCTGGTTCGGTGGCATGGTCGGCAACCACGTCGCCGACATCGTTGCGCGCTACGGCAACGACGGATCGGTGCCCGCCGCGCTCACCGACTACATCACCAGTCGCGAGGGTTACGACTACAACCAGCACGGACAGGTCGGCAACAGCCACACCGACTTCGTCTCCGACGAGATAGTGGACCGCTTCTGCGTACTCGGCAGCGCCGAGGACCACCTCACCAAACTCGAAGCCCTCGAAAAGCTCGGCGTCGACCAGTTCGCGGGTTATCTGCAGCACGACAACAAGGAGGAGACGATGCGCGTCTACGGCGAGCGGATCATCCCCATCCTCACCAGAACCGCCGGCGCGGTGCGAAAGGGATAGGGACGTGAGCACTCTCGAGACCACCGCCGACGAGCGCGCCCGGCAACTGGACCGGCAATATGTGTTCCATTCCTGGTCGGCGCAAGCAGATCTCGACCCGATCGTCATCACCGGTGGCCGCGGATGTCGGGTCTGGGACGACTCCGGTCACCGATATCTGGACTTCTCCAGCCAGATGGTCAACACCAACATCGGCCATCAGCACCCGCGGGTGGTCGCCGCGATCACCGAACAGGCACAGACGTTGTGCACCATCGCGCCGTCCACGGCGAACCTCGCGCGCGGCGAGGCCGCCCGCCGGATCGCCGAGCGCGCCCCCGACGGCCTGAACAAGGTGTTCTTCACCAACGGCGGCGCCGACGCGGTGGAGAATGCGATCCGGATGGCGCGCCTGCACACCGGCCGCGACAAGGTGCTCAGCACCTACCGCTCCTACCACGGCAACACCGGTGCCGCGGTCGTCGCCACCGGCGACTGGCGGCGCATCCCCAACGAATTCGCGCGCGGGCACGTCCATTTCCACGGCCCGTTCCTCTACCGCTCGGAGTTCTTCTCGGACAGTCCCGAGCAGGAGACCGAACGCGCGCTCGCACATCTGGAACGGCTCGTCGCCGTCGAGGGTGCCTCGAGTATCGCGGCGATCCTCATCGAATCGGTGCCCGGCACCGCGGGCATCCTGGTGCCGCCGCCCGGCTATCTCGCCGGGGTGCGTGAGATCGCCGACCGGCATGGCATCGTGCTGATCCTCGACGAGGTGATGGCCGGATTCGGCCGCACCGGACGGTGGTTCGCGTTCGAGGCCCATGACGTGGTGCCCGATCTGATCACCTTCGCCAAGGGTGTGAACTCCGGCTACGTCCCGATCGGCGGGGTGGTGATCGCCGATCACATCGCCGAGACCTTTGCGCACCGGATCTTTCCCGGCGGACTGACCTACAGCGGTCATCCGCTCGCCGCGGCATCGGTGGTGGCGACGCTCGACGCGATGGCCGACGAGGGCATCGTCGAGAATGCGGCCCGGGTCGGCGCCGAGGTGATCGGTCCCGAATTGGCCACGCTCGCAGAGGAGTTCCCGATCATCGGCGAGGTCCGCGGGGCCGGGGTGTTCTGGGCCCTCGAACTCGTCACCGACCGCGCGTCGCGCGAACCGCTACCCGCGGCGCGGGTGGCGGCGATGAGATCGGAGCTCGCGGCACGCGGGTTGCTGGCGTTCACCGTCGACAACCGGATTCATGTGGTACCGCCGTGCGTGGTCACCGACGACGAGGTCGGCGAGGCAATGGATATATATCGAGAAGTCTTGCGCGACAACAGCGAAGGGATGGTGCGGTGATGGCCGACACAACAGTTCAGCAGATGCCCGAGAAGTCCGTCCTGTTCAACGCCGATCTGGCGCCGACCGCCGAGGGCAAGGCCACCTGGCGGTCCTGGGACCTGTTCTGTCTCTGGATGACCTCGGCGCACAGCCTGGGTAGTTACACCTTCGCCATCGGTATGCTCGCGCTGGGCCTGACGGGGTGGCAGACGATGCTGGCGCTGTTCGCCGGCGTACTCGGACTGTGGTTGGGCTCCAACCTGATCGGTGCCGCCGGGCAGAAGGTCGGGGTGCCGTTCCCGGTCTTCGCCCGCGCCACCTTCGGCATCTTCGGTTCCAACATCCCCGCACTGTTCCGTGGCTTGGTTGCGGTGTTCTGGTACGGCATCCAGACCTATCTCGCCTCCCTCGCGGTGATCGCTTTGATCGTGCGCATCTGGCCGGGTATGGCGTCGTGGACCCACGGTGGCTTCCTCGGGCAGAGTCCGCTCGGGTGGATCACCTTCATGGCCCTGTGGACGGCTCAGCTGCTGGTGCTCAGCTACGGAATGGAGATCGTCCGCAAGGTCTCCGACTTCGCCGGGCCGGTGGTGTGGATCGGCATGATCGCGCTGGCCATCTGGATGCTCGACCAGGCGCATTGGAGCATCGACTGGAATGCGCGGATCGGCAACGTCTTGTCGACCCCGGCCACAATCGCCGCATTCGTCGCGGTGGCGTTCCTGATGATCGCCTACATGGCGGGACCGCTGGTGAACTACAGCGACTTCGCGCGGTTCGCACCGTCGAAGAAGGCGATCAAGCGCGGTAACGCGTTGGGTATCCCGTTGAACGAAACGGCTTTCGTGGTGTTGTCGATCGTCATCTCGCTGTGTGCGCTCAAGGTGTTCGGCGACGGCACGATGGATCCCGTCGCCCTGGTGTCCAAGGTGGATTCGGACGTCGTCGTGGTGATCGCGGCCGCGCTGTTCGCGATCGCGACCGTCGGTATCAACGTCGTGCTGAACTTCGTCTCACCCTCGTACGACATCAGTAACGTCGCGCCCAAGTACATCTCGTTCCGGACCGGCGGAATCATCACCGCGGTGCTCTCGATCCTGGTGCTGCCGTGGAAGGTCTGGGGCAGCGAGGTCGCGATCGTGTACTTCCTCGGCGGCGTCGGATCGCTGATGGGCCCGGTGTTCGGCATCCTCATCGTCGACTACTACATGCTGCGTCGGCAGCGGACGAAGATCTCCGACCTGTACACGGTCGACCCGAGCGGCACCTACCACTTCCGCCGGGGATTCAATCCGGCCGCGATCGTGGCACTGCTGGTATCCGGCTCGGTCGCGGCCGTCGTCGCGCTCGTCCCGGAGTCGCAGAACATCACCGCACTCAGCTGGCCGGTGGGTGCGTTGCTCGGGGCGGTGCTGATGCTGGTGCTGAGCCGCTTCATCGGCGCCGACCAGGGCTTCACCCACTCGACCACCGACGTGCCGGTGGCGTCGGAGGCGAGTGTTGTCTGAATCGGTAGACATCTCTCTCGGAAACCGCGACCGATGTCTGACCGATCTTCTCGGCAGGAGTCGCGCCGACACCTTGCACTCACCCTGGTCGAGTGCTAAAACGGACGTTGGCACTCGCGGACTGTGAGTGCCAGGTCGGGACGGTGAGATCGGTACCGAATGACACACCGGTCGTCCGTCGCGGGCACCGAGTCCGGCCATAGATACCTGGTGTCACCCCCCATCGGAGGATCACTTACCCATGGCCAAGCAAATCGCGTTCGACGAAGAGGCCCGCCGCGGCCTCGAGCGGGGCCTGAACAGCCTCGCCGACGCAGTCAAGGTGACGTTGGGCCCCAAGGGCCGCAACGTCGTTCTGGAGAAGAAGTGGGGCGCCCCCACCATCACCAACGATGGTGTCTCCATCGCCAAGGAAATCGAGCTCGAGGACCCGTACGAGAAGATCGGCGCGGAACTCGTCAAGGAAGTTGCCAAGAAGACCGACGACGTCGCGGGCGACGGCACCACCACCGCCACCGTGCTCGCCCAGGCTCTCGTGCGTGAGGGTCTGCGCAACGTCGCCGCCGGCGCCAACCCGCTCGGCCTCAAGCGCGGCATCGAGAAGGCCGTCGAGGCCGTCACCGAGTCGCTGCTCAAGAGCGCCAAGGAGGTCGAGACCAAGGAGCAGATCGCTCAGACGGCCGGCATCTCCGCTGGTGACCCGTCGATCGGTGAGCTCATCGCCGAGGCGATGGACAAGGTCGGCAAGGAAGGCGTCATCACCGTCGAAGAGGCTCAGACCTTCGGGCTCCAGCTGGAGCTCACCGAGGGTATGCGCTTCGACAAGGGCTACGTCTCGGGCTACTTCGTGACCGACGCCGACCGTCAGGAAGCCGTCCTCGAGGACCCGTACATCCTGCTCGTGTCGGGCAAGGTCTCGACCGTCAAGGACCTGTTGCCGCTGCTGGAGAAGGTCATCCAGGCCGGCAAGCCGCTGTTGATCATCGCCGAGGACGTCGAGGGCGAAGCCCTCTCGACGCTGGTCGTCAACAAGATCCGCGGGACCTTCAAGTCCGTCGCCGTCAAGGCTCCGGGCTTCGGTGACCGTCGCAAGGCCATGCTGGCCGACATCGCCATCCTCAGCGGTGGCGAGGTCATCAGCGAAGAGGTCGGTCTGTCCCTCGAGGGTGCAGGCGTCGAGCTGCTCGGTACCGCCCGCAAGGTCGTCGTGACCAAGGACGAGACCACCATCGTCGACGGCGCAGGCGATGCCGACGCGATCGCCGGTCGCGTGGCGCAGATCCGTTCCGAGATCGAGAACAGCGACTCCGACTACGACCGTGAGAAGCTGCAGGAGCGCCTGGCCAAGCTGGCCGGCGGAGTTGCGGTCATCAAGGCGGGCGCGGCCACCGAGGTCGAGCTCAAGGAGCGCAAGCACCGCATCGAGGACGCCGTCCGCAACGCGAAGGCTGCCGTCGAAGAGGGCATCGTCGCCGGCGGTGGCGTGGCCCTGCTGCAGTCCGAGCCGGCCATCGACGCACTCTCGCTCGACGGTGACGAGGCCACCGGCGCCAACATCGTCAAGGTTGCGCTGTCGGCCCCGGCCAAGCAGATCGCCATCAACGCGGGCCTCGAGCCCGGCGTCGTCGCCGACAAGGTTCTCAACTCGCCGAAGGGCACCGGCCTCAACGCCGCCACCGGCACCTACGAGGACCTGCTCGCCGCCGGCATCAACGACCCGGTGAAGGTCACCCGCTCGGCGCTGCAGAACGCTGCGTCGATCGCGGCCCTGTTCCTCACCACCGAGGCCGTCGTCGCCGACAAGCCGGAGAAGAACCCGGCCCCGGCCATGCCGGGTGGCGACGAGATGGGCGGCATGGGTTTCTGAGATAGTTCAGAACCCAACGCTCACAGCGTTTCCGACCGCAGGCCGGTCACCCGCACGGGTGGCCGGCCTTCGGCGTGTGCGGGTGCCGGAATGCCATGGCACCGGCACCGGTTGAGACCCACATGAACTCGCCGATATCCGTCGACATCTGGTCCGACATCGCCTGCCCGTGGTGCTACATCGGCAAGCGGAACTTCGAGGCGGGACTGGCGCAATCCGGCCTGGCCGACCGCGTCGACGTCACCTATCACAGTTTCGAGCTGGCCCCCGACACCCCGATCGACTTCGACGGCAGCGAGATCGACTTCCTCGTCGGTCACAAGGGCATGCCGGCCGAGCAGGTGACACCGATGCTCGACCAGGTGACCGCGATCGCCGCGGAGGCCGGACTGCACTACGACTTCGGCATCGTGGCGCACACCAACACCGGCAAGGCCCACGAGCTCGTGCACTTCGCACAAGCGCAAGGGCGCCAACTCGACATGGTCGAGCGGCTGTTCGCGGCGTACTTCTCGGAAGGCCGCCACATCGGCCGGGCCGACGATCTGGCCGATCTCGCCGCCGAGATCGGACTCGACCGCGCTGCGGCACTGACGGCGCTGACCGACGGTACCGAGGCGGATGCCGTCGCCGCCGACCTCGACCAGGCAACCGCCTACGGCATCGGCGGCGTACCGTTCTACGTCCTCGGCGGGCGGTACGGCGTGTCCGGTGCGCAGCCACCCGAGGTGTTCGCGCAGGCGCTGGCGCAGGTCGCGGCGGACGGCACCGACGACTGATCACCGCACCGGCAGTGAGGCCGCAGGCCGGGCCGCGTCGTTTGTAATACTCGACGCATGACCCCCTCGCCCGGCGCTCCCAGTCCGGTCCCCAGTCTGCCCAATCTCCGTGACCTCGGTGCCTGGCCGACGGCCGACGGCCGAGTGGTCCGCGACGGTGTGCTGTTCCGGTCGACGGACTTCTCCGCGATGGCCACCGCCGATCTCGAACATCTCGAGAACCTCGGCGTCCGCACCATCTATGACCTCCGCTCGGCGGCCGAACGCACGGCACTTCCCGATCCGGCGCTGCCCGAGGTCGCCGACATCCACCTCGACGTGCTCGAGGGCGCGGGAATGACGATCCCCGGCAACATCGGCAAATTCCTCTCCGATCCCAAGACGGTGGCGATGGCGAGCCAGGAACTCTCGGGCGGCAAGGCCCGCGACCTGATCGCCGACACCTACGTCAAGTTCGTCTCGATGCCGAGCGCTGTGGAGTCCTATCGGGATTTCTACCGAGGGCTGCTCGGCGAACATCCGCGGCCGTCCCTGTTCCACTGCACGACCGGCAAGGACCGCACCGGGTGGGCGGCCGCGTCGTTCCTGACGCTGATGGGTGTAGCGAAAGACGATGTGTATCAAGACTATCTGCTCACCAACGACCGTCTCGTGCCGGCCCTGCAGCCGATCTTCGACGACTTCGCCGCCGCCGGTGGCGATCCCGGCCTCCTGATCCCGGTGCTCGGCGTGGACGCGCACTACCTCGACGCAGCCTTCGGTGAGGTCGACAAACGCTTCGGCGGGATCCCGGGATACTTCGCCGACGGACTCGGCATCGACGACGCCGCGCAGCAGCAGCTACGCGAGCTCTACCTGGTGTGACGTTGTTGTCCGCAGGGGAGGAGATCGCCGGCTATCGGATCATCCGTGTGCTCGGCGCCGGCAACACGAGCGAGGTGTACCTGGCCGATCACCCGCGGCTGCCGCGCCGCGACGTCATCCGCATCCTGAATCGAGATCGTTGCGACGACGCCGATGCGCGAGACCGGTTCCGACGCGAGACCGACATGGCCTCGGCGCTGGTGCACCCGCACCTCGTCGCACTGCACGACGCCGGTGAAAGCGAAGGGCGCCTGTGGGTTTCGGCAGCTTTTGTCGACGGCACGGATGTCGGTTCGTTGCTGGCGGGTGGTGCCATGGCGCCGGTCGAGTCGGTCACCGAGATCGTCGGGCCTGTCGCCGACGCGCTCGATGCGGTCCGCGAGAGCGGGCTGATGCATCTCCGCGTCACACCGGCGAAGATCCTCACGACCGGGTCGCGGCAGGTCTTCCTCACCGGACTCGGGGCCGGTGCCGCCGAGCCGACCGACCGCGGCGCACCCGACCAGCGCGGCCTGGCCGTCACCGTCGCCCGAATGCTCGGCGACGCTGCATCTTTCGGTTCCGGTGCGGTGATCGCGCGCGCCGGTTCGACCGACCCGGCCCAGCAGTATCGGTGCTGCCGCGAGTTCGTTGACGAGTTGGCTGCGGCGCTGCAGAACCAGCAGGTGCCGGTGCCCGCGCCACCTCTGGCGCCGCCACCGCCGCCGCCACCTCTGGCGCCGCCACCGCCGCCACCGCCGCCGCCACCGCTCGCGCCGCCCAGCCCGATCCGATGGTGGGGATACCCGGGCACCGTCGAGCAATTGCGCGGATTGGCATGTGGCGCATACTTTTCTCTCGAGTCGACGGCCGACCCGGTTGATCATCTGCTGATGAATGACGGTGACCGGCACCTGCGCAAGGTCATCCGACGCGCGTGGGCGGTCACCGATGCGGCGTCGGCGGTCGACACTGTCGAACTGCTGGCGCTCGGGATGATCACCCCCGACTACGACCTGATTCTGGCGAAACTGGCGCAGGCCACTGCGGGCGGTCCCCGCACCGGACTGCCGAACCAGGCGAGCCTTGTGCAGTCGGTGACGGCCGCGGCGGGTGGCATCGACCCGATTCGCGCCCACTCCGTCGTCCGCGTCGCCGTCGGATCACGCTCGCTGCCACCGGGGTTCCCGGTGAGCACGTCGGCATGGGAGCTGGCTCAGGCCGTCGATCTGGTACGTATGTGCCACCGTGCCGGTTTCGTCACCGAGGCCTGGGCGTGGAATGCCGTGGCCGAGGTGGGGCGCCGCGCCCAGCAGGCCTATGCCGACTGGTCGGCGTTCGCGGCCGGGTTCGAATGGGGGCGTGCGCTGGCGTCGGCCGAAGCGGGCCGCGACCCGGCGGCCGCGGCCGACGAATCGTGCGCGCACACCCGACCGGTGCTGAGCCGGCTGCTCGGCGATCCGGCGAGCCCCTGGTTGCGCATACCGCTCAACTGACGCTGGCGGTCACCGGAACACGATGCACGTCGTCGTGCCGTGCGCGACGAGTTTGCCATCGGCCGAGAACACCTTGCCCTCGGCGGTGGCGGTCCGTCCGCCGACGTGGATGACGGTGCCGACGCCGGTGAGTTCGTCGGCGTCGAGGGCGACGGCCCGGATGTAGTTCACCTTCAGTTCCAGCGTCGTGTAGCCGGCCCCGGCCGGCAGGGTCGTATGAACGGCACAGCCCATCACCGAGTCGAGCAGGGTGGCGCAGATGCCGCCGTGCACGGTGCCGAGGGGATTGGCGAAATCGGGCTTCGGGGTCACGGCGAAGTGCACCTCGCCCTCGTCGATCCGTACCGGACGCATACCGAGGAGCCGCCCGATGCTCGGC
The DNA here is from genome assembly GCF_049844915.1 of Gordonia sp. DT30. NCBI lineage: Bacteria > Bacillati > Actinomycetota > Actinomycetes > Mycobacteriales > Gordoniaceae > Gordonia > Gordonia sp. DT30. The sequence continues at coordinate 21,434 of NZ_JBNCLY010000016.1, forward strand.
CGGTCGTCGTCGGGGTCGGCCTGCCAGGCGCGAAGTAGTTCCAGGCCCGACATCTCGGTGGGATCGGCCGGCCCCGCGGAGCTCGTTGACGTCGTCATGATTATGTATGGTTGCATAGAACCCCAGCATTGTGAACCTGCCGATCATCAAAGCCAACATAGGAGCTGATGCCCGATGGGCGACGAGGCGTCCGACATCGTCACACCGCAGGCCCGCGACGGGGGGCCGCGCGAGCGGATGGTGATGCATGCAGCCGATCTCATCGGCCGCGACGGCGTCGCGGCGACATCGATCGGCGACGTGATCGCCGCCAGTTCCGCACCGCGTGGCTCCATCTACCACCACTTTCCCGGTGGCAAGACCCAACTGATGACCGAGGCCGTGCGATATGCGGGTGACTACATCGCCACCCGTATCGGTCGCCAGGATCCCGGTTCGCCGGCGGCGACGATCATCGGGATCGGCGACGTGTGGCGCCGGATGCTGGTGGCCACCGACTATCAGTTCGGTTGTCCGATCCTTGCCGGTGGACTGGCCCGGCGATCCGAGCCCGCTGTCGCAGACGAGGCCGACGCGATCTTCGGCAACTGGCTGCACCTGATCGCGGCGCGGCTGATCTCCGAAGGGGTGAGCCCCGACCGGGCGGATTCGCTGGCCAACCTGGTCGTCGCCGGGATCGAGGGGGCCGTGGGACTGTGTCAGACACAGCGCAGCGTCGAGCCCCTCGACCAGGTCATCGGCGAGCTCGCGCGACTCTGCGACGACGCCGCAGCGCACTGATCGATCTTCCGGGAACGCTGCGTGAATCCTGGGCGAATATCCCCGGCGATGGCGTGGGGCACACCTCGGACTGCCGTTGTGAAGCCGAACATAGTAGGTTTTGGCCAAACACGTCGTGGGGAGACACGCGGGAGGTGATGGGGCGATGACGCCGGTGTACCGGGATATCCTCGGCTCCGAGTTCGACCGTCTGCATCCGAACGTCGCATGGCGCTACAGCATCGACTCGACGTCCAACGTGGCCCAGATCGGCAGCGGAATCCTCGAGTCGGTCTACATCACCTCGGCGCTGCCGCCACCATTTTTCTGGTACTACGGCAAACGCAACGCGCTGCCGTCCAAGACCAGCCGGATGGTGCCGTTCACCCAGGGCCACTACTGCTACACCGACGAGCTCGGACGTGAGTGTCTGGCCGTGCTGCGCAGCTTCGACTACACCTCGGGGTCGCGAAAACTCAACTCACTGCTCGTGGCGGGCAATACCGGACTGGTCGACTACTTCGGCGACGGCCCGGAACTGCTGTACCCGATCGAACCGTCGGTGACCCGGGCCGGCGAACTCCTCCTCGAGAGCGGTCCGATGCGGTGGCTGGGCCGCGGACCCAAGGTGGGCATGAAGGGCCTGCTCGGGGCGCAGATGAAATACATCGAGGGCTGGGATGAACAACATCAACGGTTCCGCTGCGATGCGACCGTGCGCAACCCGCTGATCGGGGAGATCCTGCACTTCCGCGGATGGTTCACCGCCACCGACATCGCGTGCGGACTCCGCGATATCCCCGATGAGGCGTGGCCGCTGACGCTGGTCGATCGCGAGGGCTGACCGGCCGTCGTCCGGCGCGCTCGCCAACCGCGCGGTTCTTTGTCGGGGCCGAACCCGAGCACGGTAGATTCTGGGCATGGCTGTCTCTGCGAAAACCGAATTCGACGTCGCCGTACCACCATCGGTGGTGATGGAGGTGCTCCTGGACGTGGAATCCCTGCCCGAATGGTCCGGCCCGCACCGCTCGGCCACGATCATCTCCGAACACGACGACGGCACTCCCGATCAGGTCTCGATCACCGTCTCGGCGGTCGGCGTGAACGACGATCAGACCGTCGCCTATACCTGGACCGACAACTCGTGCACGTGGGAACTCGTCGAGTCGAAAATGCTCGCCGAACAACGCGGGAAGTACACCGTCACACCCTCGGGTGACGGCTCGCATGTGCAATTCGAGCTGGAGATCGATCTCAAGGTCAAGCTGCCGGGAATGCTCGTCAAGCGTGGCCAGAAGACGGCCGTCGAAACCGCGAAGAAGGGACTGACCGCGGAGGTCGAACGACGCGCCGGATCGTGACCTACGAACGCGTGTGAAGGGGTACGCTGTGGTCAGTCTGACCATCTGGTCACCGAAATCGATACGGCGAGGAGGCCGAGTTACGTTGCGGATCCACAGGTTTGCGGTACGTGCACTGGTTGTGACGGTAGGTGGTGCAGGCGCGATCTTGGGTCTCGGCTTCGGCGGTGGTCATGCCCACGCGGTCACCTGTAATACTGCGAACGGCCATGAGACACAACAAATCCAGGGCACCAGCGGATGCGGCGCACGGGCCGGCGCCGGCAGTCGGGCGAGTGCGCAGGAGAGCGGTGGCGGCACGGCGGTGGCCGTGTCCGATCGCGGCGGCAACGCCAATGCGATCAATCAGCAACCCGGATCGTCGGCACTGGCCGGGGCCACCACCAACGGCACCTCGTACTCGATCACGACCGGCCCCAAGGCCCTCTCGATCGCACAGGCCCGCGCCGGTGGGTATTCGGTCGCCGTCGGCGGCTGGGGCGGACAGGCCTTCTCCGGCCAACCCGGGGTCCAGTGCACCGGCGGCTTCGCGGCCGCCGCGGATTCCACCACCGGAAAGGTGTGCGTGAAGTCCGGCGCGATCGACCTGCACAACTGAGGCGGGACGGTGCTGTTCACCCCTTCGACACCCGACGGTGGTGGGCGCGGCATATCGTAGATCCGTGACCGAGTTGCGCGATCTGGAAACCCTGGGACCCGACTTCAGCAAGCTGAACGGACGTGAGGCGCTGCAGTCGCTCGTCGACTTGCACGACACCACGCAGTTCGAGGTGAACGACGATGACGACGACGACCCCGTCCTGCTGACTCTGCCCGAGCGCAACGTCGTCGACACCTGGCGTGAGGACTACCCGTACGAGGAGCGGATGAGCCGCCGCGAGTACGAGGTGACCAAACGCCGGCTGCAGATCGAGTTGCTCAAACTGCAGAGATGGTCCAAACAGACCGGACAGCGCCATCTGCTCGTCTTCGAAGGACGTGACGCGGCAGGCAAGGGCGGCACCATCAAGCGCTTCAACGAACATCTCAACCCGCGTGGCGCGCGCGTCGTCGCTCTGGAGAAGCCCTCGGAGCGTGAGTCCACCGAGTGGTATTTCCAGCGCTACGTGACGCATCTGCCCGCCGGCGGGGAGATGGTCTTCTTCGATCGCTCCTGGTACAACCGTGCCGGAGTGGAGCGGGTGATGGGGTTCTGCACCTCCGAGCAGTACGTGCAGTTCATGGAACAGGTCCCGGCATTCGAGAAGATGCTCGTCGACGACGGCATCAACCTGGTGAAGTTCTGGTTCTCGGTGAGCCCGCTCGAACAGCGCACCCGGTTCGCGATTCGTCAGATCGATCCGGTCCGGCAGTGGAAACTCTCGCCGATGGATCTCGCCTCCCTCGACAAGTGGGACGCCTACGGCGCCGCCAAGGAGGCGATGTTCGCCAACACCGACACCGACACCGCGCCATGGACGGTGGTCAAGAGCAATGACAAGAAGCGCGCCCGCATCAACGCGATGCGACATGTGCTGAGCCTGTTCGACTACAAGGGCAAGAACCAGGAACTCGTGGGCCGCCCCGACCCGCTGATCGTCGGTCGCGCCCGCGCCATCGCCGACGAGTGACGGCGCAACACCCGGTGTCGGCGCCGCTCGGCGGTCACCGGGTGCAGGTAACCTCGTGCCGGTGCGAACGTTTCTCAGTGCGGTTGCGACGCTGATCGCGATGGCGGCCATCGTCGTCGCCCTGTCGTCGATGTGGGTGTCGGAACGGGTGGTCGACGAGGACGGCTTCGTCGACGTCGTCGCCCCGCTGGCCCACGACGCCGACGTCCAGTCCTTCATCTCCGACGAGATCACCGAGCAGGTCTCCTCGCGGGTGAGCTTCCCCGGCGCGGCGACGCTGATCAAGCCCGTCGCCAAGCGTTACACCCAGGGCCCCGACTTCCCCGGCGACTTCACCGACCTGGTCCGTCAGGAACATGGCTGGTTGTTCGATCCGGCGCCGGCCGGCGCAGAGCAGGAGATGCAACTCGACATCACCGACATGGTGAAACGGGCGCTGACGAACGCGGACCTACCGTTCACGCCGTCGCTCGGCACCACCCACATCGAGGTGCCGATGGCGCAGGGCAGCGGACTCGCCGCGGGACGCTATCACAAAGTGGGACAACAGATCACGTGGATCGCTTACGGCGCCACGGCGCTCGCGGTGATCGCCGGGCTGCTGGCGCTCGTGGTGGCGCGTCGACGCGGCACGGTGCTCGCCTGGCTGGGCGTCGGTGCGCTGCTGGCCGCGTTGGCCGCCTGGGTGGCAGCACTCGCCGCACCCACCATCATCAACCACCAGTTCACCGATCACAGCAGCGGCAACGCACTGACCCGGGCGGCGACCGACGCGCTGGCCAACGACTTGACCTGGTGGGCCATCATCGCCGCCGTCGCCGGCGCGATCGTCGTCGTGGTGGGCGTCATCGTGCGGATCGCGGCTCGCTGAGACGCGGCTGGACGGACTGGGCGGATCGACGGACGGGGGCGGATCGAGATGAGTCGGTTGACCCGCTCGTGCAGATGGATCGGAACGCACCTGGCCGCCGCGCCGGTGTCGTGTGTGTGGCTGGTGATCCTGTTCATCACGACGGTCCTGCAGCACTCGATGTCGCCGCAGCATCTGGACCGGGTACTGGGGCATCATTCGACCAACATCACCAACCTGGGCAACGACCCGTTCCAGGTCCTCGTCAGCAGTCTCTTCTGGCTCGACGGCGCCTACTGGCTGCCCTACCTGATCTCCTTCTGCATCTTCGTGATCCCCACCGAACGATGGCTGGGCAGCCCCCGGTTCATCGTGGTCGGATTCAGCGCGCACGTCATCGCCACCTACGTCAGCGAGGGCATCCTGCGGTGGGCCATCGACAACGGGCTCCGAAGTCCGCTGCTGACCGACACCCATGACGTCGGGGTCAGTTACTTCCTCGCCGCCGTCGCGGCGGTCCTCGCGTATCACTTCGTGCGTCCGTGGCGGTGGGTGTACCTGGTCGGCACGCTGGCGTTCTATCTGCTGCCGCTCGTCACCGATCTCACGTTCACCGCCATCGGGCACGCATGTTCGGCGCTGATCGGTCTGGCCTGGTACCCGATCACCCGGGGCCGGGCAGGCAAACCGTGGGACCCGATGGTCCCGGCGCGTGCCGTCCGCGCCCGGTTCACCGCCTGACGCGTCCCCGCCCGGGCCGGGGTGTGGGCGCGACTACTTGCGGCCGGCCTTCCAGTTCAGGCCCCAGCCGTAGGCCTCGTCGACCTTTGACTGTGAACCGCGGATGTAACGCACCTCGCGGTTGACGACCAGCTCGCCGCCACGATTCTCCAGCTGCGCGATCGCGCAGGAGATGGCGCCCTGGTCGGCCTCATCGAGGCGCACCTCGATCTGGGGTCCACTTGCCGGGAACAGGGTGACCACACCGTTGGCGGCCGCCCAGTTGGGGGCGCCCTCGTAGATGTAGGCGAAGATCAGGACGCGACGGATCTGATTCGACGCCGACAGGTCGATGTACATGTTCTCGCCACCGGTATTCGATCCGGAGCGGTCGTCGCCGTCGAGCCAGATGATCGGGCGACCCTGATACGGCGCCTGGAAGGAGTTGCCGAGGGCCTGCACGATGCCTTTGCTGCCGTCGGTGAACTCCCACAGGCATGCCAGGTCGAGGTCGATGCCGCCGGAGCGTTTGAACAGACCGCCCTTCGACCCCGCGGTCCAGTTGAGGTTCACGCGCACCTGACCGGTCGCCGAGCCCTGCTTGCTCAGCGACACGCTCGGCGCCGACTTGGTCAACGTCACCTTCGACAGCGACACCGGCGGCTGCTGGTAGGACTGGCCGGCCGGATAACCTTGCGCTGCAGGCGGAGTCGGCTGCGGGGTGGGCTGCGGTGCCGGTTGCGGCGCCGGTGTCTTCGGTCGTTTGGTGTAGTCGATGCCCATGGAGTTCGTTCTCCTCTTGCTTCCGTTGGATCTTGCCTTCGGGGTGGATCGTCGGATGTCGCTGATGTCCGGTTCGGGTGCGCCCAGCCTAGCGAAGTGCGACGCGGCCGCGCCGGTGCACATTCATAGGCCGGCGCGGGCGTGCGGTCCGAATGTGGTGGCCACCCGCAGCGTGCCGGTCCCATCGCGCCGGCATGCCGCGACGGCGACGTGTCCGGGACGTGCGACGGTACCGGGAACCGGGAAACCGCCGTCGATGTCGTAGCGGGTGTTGGTGATCTTCTTGGCGAATGCGGCCGGATCGGCCGGATGCTCCGGAGGTGCATCCGACCGAATGACGATCACGGCCTCGGTGATCCCGTCGGGCCACGTGAACCGTATCCGCCCACCGGTCACCACGACGTCGGTGATCGCGGGCAGATCGTCGGCCGGCGCCGCACCGGTGACCTGCGACGTCGGGACCGGCGCCCGGGCGGTTGCCGGTGGCGTGATACCGGAGATCACCGGCTCGGAGTGGACGCCGTCGCGTGTGGCGGTGACCTCGTACACCGGTGGTGGGGGCGCCCCGCCGACCCCGCCGTCGTCGAGTTCGGGAACCGGGGTGCGGCCGACGACCTGTCGCCGGCCGTTCGGCTCGATGCGGGTGACCCGGTAACTCACCCCCGCAGTCGGCGACGGGTCCCAGCTCACCCGCACCGTGCCGTCGACGACGCCGACGCGCACCTTTGCCGGGGGTGCAATGGTGGCGGGTGCGGGTGCGGGTGCGGGTGCGGGTGCGGGTGCAGGTGCAGGTGCAGATGCGGGAACGGTCTGGGACCGCTGCGCCTCGTCGGCGACGGCATCGATCTGCCGGCGCGCCGCCGCGTCGTCGCCGGCGAACGCGCGGGCCTGCTCACAGCGGCGGCGTGCCTCGTCGAGGCGTCCTTTTCTGAGCGCCTGCCGGGCCGAGCGAAGCTCGCGTTGCCAGTCCCCGGTCGTCGGCGGTGCCGGGCGGGGCGGCGGCCCGGTGTTCGCGGCCGCGCGGCTGTCATCGACCGCACCGCCGTACTCGGCGGCGATGTCGGCGATCAGGCGACGGGCGCTGTGGGTGCCGAGGCCCAGTTCGCGCGCCTCGTCCAGCATGAACTGATGGTCGTCGGGGTGGAGCCGATCTTCGACGAGGATGGCCGCCCGGATGCGCGGGCGCAGGTGATCGGCCGCCCGGTCGGTGACCGAGCGTAGGTATGCGGTGGTGATGTCGCCCGGCCCGAGGAGGATCTCGTCGACGTCGATCAGCAGTTCGTCGACGATCGCGCGCATCCGTCCGGCCGGGAGTTCGCGTGCCCGGCGCCGAAATCCGTCGGCGCGTGCCCGGATCTCGGCGCGATCGTCGGCGTCATCGGTGCTCAGGTCGAGGACCGCGAGCAGCGTGTGCCTCGGCGGCCCGGAACGGCGCAGGCTGAATTCGGCCAGCAGTTCGGTGATCTGGGCGAGTTTGTGTTCGGAAAGGGCAGCCGGGACCGGTGGCACCGGGAGGTCGGCGGTGGTGGGCACGTCCGGGATGAGACGGTGCCTGCGTAGGCGGGTGGCCACCTCGTCGGCGCTCAGGCCGCCCATCGTCCCGATCTCGTCGAGGCCGGCGCGTTTGCTCTCCGGGATGCCGCCATGGCGAGCGACGAGACGCTCGATGGCGTTGTCGAGCAACTGGTATCGCTGCGCATCGTGTTCACCACGCCGAGCCGCAATCTCGCGCGCATACGCAATCCGGGACGAGCCGATGCGCAACGGAGCGCTGCGCTCCGGATGTTCGGCGACGAGTTGCTCGACGAGAATCCGGTATTTGGGGTGATCGCGCTGCTTCTGCCAGAATGCCCACACCTCATCGAGTCGCGAAGCCACCTCGACATCAGCGAGTGCGTCGGCCTCCTCGATCGGGATGTCGTACAGCTCAAACGAATCCGAGGACTCGACGCCGCGGCGAAGCACCGGGGCGAGGACCCGTTTGCGATAGTCGTCGGGTACGAAGGGCTCCACCGCGATTCACCCGTCCCGTCGCCGGCTGCGGTGGACCTGGTCGAGCTCACGCCGGACCTCCGCCTGCGACAGCGTCGCACCGGTTCTGGTGGTCAGGGTCAACGGCATATCCGCCTCGACATGATGAATCCGGACGTGCAGCACACCGTCGAATCCCATCTCGAAGGTGACTCGCACCTCGCTGTTCTCGCCGTAGCCGGGCGGGATGTCTTCGATGGCACCCTCGATCAGCATCTTCGCATCGCGTGGCAGTGGCGAGGCCTCTTGGCCGAGCTGTTCGACGACCGTCAGTTCGATGCGGCGCTGATCGGCGCGCACGGTGCCGAACGAGCGTTGCACGCGAATCGGCAACGGCTGATTGCGATGCACCAGCCAACTGGCCTCGAGATCGCCCGTCCGGCTGCTGACGGCCAGCACTCCGAAGCCGCGCGAGACGACGGTGTCGACGCTGATCTCCAGCATGCGGCGTACCCCGGCGACCGGCATTCCGAAAGCGGCCGCCACACGTGTGGCGGCGGCGTCGACGTCGGTGGGGTCGGCGTCGAACAGCGATCCGCGCGAAGCCAATCGGCCGCGGGTCTGTAGGTCGGCGGTGACGAGACGTTCGATCTCGAGTTTCTCCCCGTAGACGGCGGCGCCGCGGGCGACCGCGAGGTCGGGATCCGATAGTTCCGGGACGATCTGCAGCCGAGCGCCGAGTTCGCGTGCCACCGCGGGCATCCGCGACGATCCGCCGACCAGCAACACCCGGTCGACGCGGCCCACGCCGCGCGTGCGGGCGCCGGCCAGACACGACTCGGTCAACTCCAGCGTGCGCGTCAACAGGCCCGCGGTGAGGTCCTCGAGCTCGCTGCGCGTCACCGTGATCACCGAACGTGCACCGTCGTGCGAGATGATCACCGACGTCGATTCCGCTTCGCTGAGTTCATGTTTGGCGCGTTCGGCCGCCAGGATGAGCGATTGTGATCCGGCCGAGTCGTCGAGTGGATCCTCGGCGTCGGGGTGCTCGGTGCAGAACCGGCGCGACAGGTGCAGCGCCAGTCGCTCGTCCCAGTCGGCGCCGCCGAGCTGATGGTCGCCGTCGACGGCGAGCACCGAGATACGGCGGTCGGCCAACTCGATGACCGTCGCGTCAAAAGTGCCGCCGCCGAGGTCATAGACCAGGACCGTCTCGTCGGGGATCGTCTTCGCGAACGCATCGGTGAGGCGGGTGAAGCCGTAGGACAGTGCGGCCGCGATCGGCTCCGAGAGCACCCCGGCGACGTCGAGTCCGGCGTAGGAGCCGGCCGCGATGGTGGCGCGGCGTTCCTCGTCGCCGAAGTAGGCGGGGACGGTGATGACCACCCGTTCGACCTTGCCGCCGGCGAATTCGGCGTTCGACGCCAGTGCCTCCAGGATGAGCGCGGAGATCGCCGGTGCCGACCAGCTCTGCCCGTGCGCCACGAAGCGCCAATCGGCCTCGCCCATGCGTCGCTTGACCAGTGTGCACACGTTGTCCGGGTCGAGTCGGGCTTGCCTGCGGGCGCCTTCGCCGACGAGGTGATCGTGTGCCGAGGGCAGCAGCACCACCGACGGGGTCGTCGGCGCGCCGTTCCAGTCGCCGATGATCTCCGGCCGGCCGTCCCGGTCGATCGCCGCGATCTCCGAATTGGTCGTGCCCAGGTCGATTCCGTATACGCCCACGGCGGGGATCGTAACAGCGCCGGATGTCCCGCGAGCAGGCATCGCCCGCGCCTCGGCGGGTCGATTACGCTACCCGGATGACCGCGGAAGGCAACGATATCGCCGAGCAGTTCGGCCGGCTCGAAGAACAGATCACCGACCTCGGACGGGTGCTCGCACGCCAGGCGACCTCATTGGATCGTCTGGTCGACGCGGACCGGGCACGGGCGGCGCAAGCGAAGGCCGGTGCGGATCTTCCGTTGCTCGTCGACCTGCTGGCCCTGTACACCGACGCCCGGACGTGTGCGGTATCGGCGGCCGAGGAGGCCGACCGCGCGGCGTTCGAGGCATTGGCCGACGGGCTCGACCGGCTGATCACCGGGCGCGGCGGGACGCTCGTCGTGCCGGTCGCCGGAGACGGTTTCGATGCGGCCGTCATGGACGCCGTCGACATCCGCGACGCGCCCGGCGAGTCCGCGCGGCGCACCGTCGCCGACCTGGTTCGTCCCGGGCTGCGCGTCGGGCAGCGGTCGGTGCGCGCGGCCGCGGTGATCGTCTACCGCTGACCCGGATTCGCGTCTGTCGGCTGATCGGCACCGAGGGTGCGCCACAGGAATTCGTAGGCCAGCGCCGATTTGAACGCTGCCTGCTTGTTGTCGGCGGCGCCGCCGTGGCCACCCTCGATGTTCTCGTAGTAACGCACGTCGTGGCCGTACTCCTCCAGGCGCGCAACGAGTTTGCGGGCATGGCCGGGGTGGACGCGGTCGTCGCGGGTGGAGGTCGTCACCAGGATCGGTGGGTAGCTCGCCGTGCGAGAGACGTTCTGATACGGCGAGTACTCCTTGATGAACGCCCACTCGTCGGGGTCGTCCGGGTCGCCGTACTCGGCCATCCACGACGCACCCGCCAGCAACAGGTGATAGCGGCGCATGTCGATCAACGGGACCTGACACACCAACGCGCCGAACAACTCCGGATACCGGGTGAGCATCACGCCCATCAACAGTCCGCCGTTCGACCCGCCCTGCGCACCGAGCTGCGCCGGCGTGGTGAGCCCTCGACGTACCAGATCCCTTGCCACACCGGCGAAATCCTCGTACACCAGGTGGCGGCCGGCCTTCTGGGTCTGGGTATGCCAGCTCGGGCCGTACTCGCCGCCCCCGCGGATGTTCGCGATCACATAGATGCCACCGCGCTCGATCCAGTTACGTCCGGACAAGGCGAGATAGCCGGGGGTCAACGAGTTCTCGAAGCCGCCGTAGCCGTAGAGGAGGGTGGGGCCGGTGGAGACATCGGCACGCCGGACGACGAAGTAGGGGATCGCGGTGCCGTCGTCGGAGGACGTGAAGAACTGTTCGGCGACAACCGAATCGGAGTCGAAGAACGCGGGGGCCTGCTTGATGACGGTGGCCGGTGCGCCGCTGTCGCCGTGCAGCAGGCTCGGTGGGTCGGTGAAGGAGGTCGCCGACCAGAACACCTCGTCGCTCTCGTCGGGGTCGGTGTCGAGGACCGACACCGTCGCGAGCGCGGGCAGCCCGGGCTGCTCGACCGTCGCCCAGTCGCCGAGGGTGCGGACCGTGATCTCGGTGTGCACGTCGTGCAGGGTCGCCACGATCAGATGGGAGCGGGTGAACGCGAACGACTGCAGGCTGGTGTGTTCGTCGGGCGTGAAGAGCACGGTGTGCTCGCGTGCGCCGTCGAGGTAGGACGGGTAGTCGAAGACGAGGAGCGTGCCTGCGGGGTACTCGACGCCACCGACCTCCCACGCCGAGCGCGGCCGCACGAACATCGCGTCGTGATGGACGTTGAAGTCGGCATCGGTCGGCACGTCGATCAGTACTGTTTCGGTGTCCCGCAACTCGTAGGCGAGTTCGTTGAAGAAGTCGGTCGCGCGCGCCACGAAATGCCGTTCGTGGCCGACGGTGTGGTCGTAGCCGGCACTGACCGCGACATCGTCGACAGTTCCCGCGAACACCGTCGGCGCCGAGGCGAGCGGGGTGCCGCGGGTCCAGCGCTTGATCACCCGCGGATATCCCGATGTGGTGAGTGACCCCGCACCATCTGGCTGTACACCGAAATCGGTTCCCACATAGACGGTGTCACGGTCGATCCAGGAGATCGACGACTTCGCCTCGGGCAGCTCGAAGCCGCCGTCGACCCAGGCGCGGGTGGGCACGTCGAATTCGCGGACGACCGCCGCGTCGGCGCCACCGCGTGACATCGAGACGAGTGCGCGGTCGAAGTCGGGCCAGTTCATACTCGCCGACTTCCACACCCAGTTCTCGTCCTCGGCGCCCGCGAGCGCGTCGACGTCGACGAGCACATCCCAGTCCGGGGTGTCGGTCCGGTACTGCTCGAGGGTGGTGCGGCGCCAGAGTCCGCGCGGATGTGTGGCATCGCGCCAGAAGTTGTACAGGAATTCGCCGCGGCGGCGCACGTACGGGATGCGGTCGTCGGTGTCGAGGATCTCGAGGGACTGTGCCTGCAGTTCGGCGAACCGGTCGGAATCGGTGAGCTCATCGATCGTCGGCTCGTTGTGGGTGCGCACCCAGGCGAGCGACTCATCGCCGGTGACATCCTCGAGCCACAGGTAGGGGTCGACTGAGGGATCGCCGGACGAGATTGCGCTGTCGGTCACCCCGTCAACCTACCCGCGCGTGCCGTTCGATCCCGATATGAGTGGCGGCGCACCGATACCCTGGATCGGGTGAGCAGATCTGCTGACCGGCCACCGGCCCCCGACCGGATCGCGGTACGCGGCGCCCGCGTCAACAACCTGCGCGATGTCGACGTCGACATCCCCTTGCGGATGATGGTCGGCGTCGCCGGGGTGTCGGGATCGGGAAAGTCCTCGCTTGCGCTCGGTGTGCTGTACGCGGAGGGATCGCGCCGCTACATCGAGGCATTGTCGACCTACACCCGCCGCCGGATGGCGCAGGCGCCGCGCGCTGCGGTCGATTCGGTCGAACACGTTCCGGCGGCGCTCGCCCTCCGGCAGCGGCCCGGTGTCCCGGGGGTGCGTTCGACGTTCGGTACGTCCACCGAACTGCTGAACGTACTACGGCTGATGTTCTCGCGGTTGGCTTCACATGTGTGCCCGAACGGTCACCGGGTGCCGCCGACCATCGATGTTGCGGCCGAAGTACCGTTCTTCTGTCCGACATGCGGCGCGCAGGTCGACGCGCCCGGCGCGGAGGCGCTCGCCTTCAACTCCGCCGGCGCCTGCCCGAGGTGTTCGGGTACCGGCGTCGTACGCACCGTCGACGATGCCGCGCTCGTACCCGACGACTCCAAGACCCTCGACGGAGGGGCGGTGGTGCCGTGGAACATGTTCGGGTTCAACGTGCAGCCGACGATCGCCCGCGAGTTCGGCGTACGGACCGACGTGCCGTGGCGGGATCTCACCGATGACGAGCGGCAGATCGTGCTCGGCGGGCCGGCGGAGAAAAAGCACATCACCTTTGCCTCCCGCAAGGGTATCCACGACCTGGACTTCACGTTCCGCAACGCACGTTTGACCGTCACCGAGGAACTCCGACGAGCCGACACCGAGAAGCGGCTGTCGCGCGTCAGCCGCTTCCTCACCGAGGGAACGTGTCCGGATTGTCACGGCACCCGGCTCAGCGCTGCCGCCCGCGCTCCGCGGATCGGGGACCGCAACCTCGCCGACGTGACCGCTCTGTCGCTCGACGATGTGCTCGCGTGGGCGCCGGGGGTACCACCGACCCTGCCCGACGAAATGCAGAGAATGGCCACGGGATTGGTCGACACGCTGCTCGGCATGGCGCAGCGGCTGGTCGAGCTGGGATTGGGCTATCTCACCCTCGATCGGGCCGGGGCCACCCTGTCCACCGGGGAACGGCAACGAGTCCAACTCGCGCGCGCGGTGCGCAACCGCACCACCGGAGTGCTCTACGTGCTCGACGAACCGTCGATCGGGCTGCATCCCGCCAACATCGAGGGCCTGCTCGGGGTGATGGACGACCTTCTCGTCGACGGCAATTCGGTGGTCTTCGTCGACCATGACGTGCAGATCCTGCGGCGTGCCCAATGGCTCGTCGAGATCGGGCCCGGGTCGGGCACCGACGGCGGCACCGTCATCGCCGCCGGAACCACCGACGATCTGGCAGCGGCGCCGGACTCCCGGCTGGCCGGATTCCTCTCGGGCACCGAGCCCGTCGTCGTCCGCGACCGGGTCAGTGCCGCCGACACCTTCGATCTCGGCCGCATCCATCTCGAGACCGATGCCATCCACACCGTGCACCCGTTGTCGGTCGACATCCCGCGTGGCCGGCTCGTGGCGGTGACCGGCGTGTCGGGCTCGGGCAAGACGACCCTGGTCCTCGACTCCCTGGTGCCCGCCGTGGGTGCCCGCTCCACCGCCGGCGGCCGGATGCCCGCTCACGTACGAGCGATCGGCATGCCGGAAGGCCTGTCGGACAAGGGTATTCGCGTACATGTCGTCGATGCGACGCCGATCGGGATCAACGTCCGTTCCACCGTCGCCACGTACTCGAAGGTGATGGACGATCTGCGCGACGCGTACGCCGGCACCGAGGCTGCCCGCGCGGCCGGGCTGACCGCATCGGACTTCTCCTACAACACCGGGTCCCTCGCCTGCCCGCGATGCGACGGAACCGGTGAGGTGTCCCTCGACGTGCAGTTCCTGCCCGACGTCGACATCGTCTGCCCCGACTGCGACGGCACCCGATATGCACCGCGCGCCAACGACTTCCGCCGCTATGGTGCCTCGCTGCCGGAATTGCTGTGCCACACCGTGCGCGACGCGCTCGAGATGGTGTCCGGCCTGTCGCGGGTGCGGCGGCGGCTGCGCGCCTTCGACGAACTGGGCCTGGGCTACCTCACCCTCAACGAGGCGACGCCGGCCCTTTCCGGCGGTGAGGCCCAACGACTCAAACTCGTCAATCAGTTGCACCGCAAGCAGGACGACGCGCTCTTCGTTCTCGACGAGCCGAGTGTGGGTCTGCATCCGCTCGACGTGCGCACCCTGCTCGACGTTCTCACCCGGCTGACCGACCGCGGCGCGACGGTGCTGGTGATCGAACACGATCTCGACATGATCGCCAACGCCGACCACGTCATCGACATGGGTCCCGGCGGCGGCGACGACGGTGGTCGGATCGTCGCCACCGGCACGCCCGATGAGGTGGCCGACGATCCCGATTCGGTGACCGGACGCTTTCTGGCGCAACATCTCCGGCAGTGATCGCGGGCGTTCACACGGTGACGACGATCTTCCCGATCCCGTCGGCGGCGTCGAGGCGGCGATGTGCTTCGGCGACGTCGTCGAGGGTGTAGACCGAATCGATCACGGGAGTGATTGCGCCGCTGCGCAGTCCGGCGCCGAGGAAGGCCGCGATACGCGCCACCGCCGCGGGGTCGAGGAGGAGCTCGAAACCCACGTAGCGATAGATGGTCAGCGGACCGTTGGCGGGGAAGGACGCGGGCCGCGGATCGAGCCAGCCGACCGCGACGAACGTGCCGCCCGGGCGCGCCGCTTGCGAGAGATCCGACAGTCCCGGACCCATCACGGAGTCGAGGATGATGTCGACGCCCGCCCCGCCGGTGAGGCGTTCGACGGATTCGTGCAGATCCTCCTCGTCGGTGGCGATGACCGCCGCGGCCCCGGCCGCCCGGAGTGCCTCGCGCTTCGCGCCGTGGCGGGTGACGGCGATGGGGACCGCGCCGATCTGATTGGCCACCTGGATCGCGGCGAGCCCGACGCCGCTGGATGCAGCGGTGATCAGGACGCGGTCGGCCGGACGCATCCGGGCCTTCTCGACAAGGGCGCCGTACGCGGTGGATCCCGCCACCCACAGTGCGGCCGCGTGTACGGGATCGAGGCCGTCCGGGCGGGCGACGATCGCACTTGCCGGCAACGTGACGTACTCGGCATACGTACCGTTGACCTCCATGGTCGCCAGCGCCGCGACGATGACCGGGTCGCCGACGTCCCAGCCCTCGACCCCGTCGCCGACGGCGTCGATGACGCCGGTGCCCTCGCACCCGAGGCGGGCGGGCAGGTGGAACGGACGTGGATACGTGCCGGTGCGCATCATCTGATCGAGTCGGTTGAGCCCGATGGCCTCGATCCTGATGCGCACCTCGCCGGGTGCGGGGTCGGGAGCGGGCTCGTCGACGATGTGCAGGACATCCGGATTCCCGGTTTCGTCGAATACGACAACTCGTGGCATGACAGCTCCGATCGGTGTGATCTGTGGTGGCAGTGCGGTCGGTGAACGACCGCACGCATGCAACGCTACGAATCGCCCTGTTACCTGTCGGTACCTTCGATCTTGTGGAAACATCGGCCCCGAATGCACTGCTCACCGACTGCCCGGCTCGTCTGGCCGTCGAGATCATCGCCGACAATTGGTCGTTTCTGGTGATCTTCGCGCTGCGCGAGGAGCCGCACCGCCACGGTGAACTCGTCGAGATGGTCGGGGGCATCTCCCGCAAGGTGCTCACACAGACCTTGCGGAAGCTGCAGGGCTACGGATTGGTGTCCCGGACGCAGGAGTCCGAGCATGCCCGCTACGCGTTGACCGAACTCGGTGGCACCCTCGTCGAGCCCATCGAGATGCTGAACCGGTGGGCGCGCGACCATGGCGAAGCGGTCGTCGATTTCCAGGAGTCCCACGGGTCGGTGTGAACGGGTCTTCCGCGGGCTCGCCAATCGGTAGACATTACTCTCGGAAACCGCGATCGATGTCGTACCGATCCGTCGACGTCGACGCGTCTTCCCGGAGCGGACATGTAGTGCGGGTGTAGATCGTCGGCATGCACAGATTGCAGTGGATGCACGCCGACGCCGTCGACGGGTCCGCACGAATCCGTTGTGGCAGATCGGGTTCGCGCAGCAGCGCACGCCCCATGGCGAGAAAGTCGAAGCCGTCCGCCAGTGCGGAGTCCATGCCGGCGCGGTCGGTGATCCCGCCCAGCAGGATGATCGGCAGATCGACCGCCTCGCGGAGTCGCCGCGCCAGCGGGAGCAGGTAGCCGGGGCGATATGCGTAGTGCTTCAAGAAGACCGGGCCCGCGGCCTTGAGTCCCCAGCGCATCGGACCGGTGAAGGCGTCGGCGAACGCCCGGCGGGGAGCCGTCCCGTGAAATAGGTACATCGGGTTGAGCAGTGAACTGCCCGCAGTGGGTTCGATCGCGTCGAGGACACCGTCGGACTCGAGCAGTTGCGCCACCGCGCACGCCTCGTCGACGTTGAATCCCCGATACCTTCCCGGTGGTGCACCTACGGCACCGACCCCGTCGAACATGTTGAGCTTGGCCCAGACCGCGACCGAATCGCCGACCTCGGCGCGCACCGATTCGCACACCTCGCGGGCCAGCCGGGCGCGATTGATCAGCGAGCCGCCGTAGGCGTCACGGCGCCGATTGAGCAGCGGGGAGAGAAAGCAGCTGATCAGATAGTTGTGGCCACAATGGATTTCGAGTGCATCGAACCCGGAGTCGACAGCTATCCGGGCGGCACGCCGGAATGCGGCGCGTAGTCCGGCGATGTCGTCGACGTCGAGTGCGTGGGTCATCGACATCCCCATCGGCGCCGGAATCCTCGATGGTCCCAGCGCTTTCGCGCGATTGGACGCCGAGTTCGCGACCGGCCCGGCGTGTCCGAGTTGTGCGGCGGCGCGGGCGCCCTCGTCGTGGATGGCGTCGGTGAGTCGCGTCAGCCCTCCCGCGGCCTCGGGTCGCAACCACATCTGATGGCGGTCGGTGCGACCTTCGGGCGAGATCGCGCAGTAGGCAACGGTACTCATCGCCACCCCACCCACGGCGACCTCGCGATGGAAGTCGATCAGGTCGTCGGTGACGAGGGCATCGGGGGTGCGGCCTTCGAAGGTGGCGCTCTTGATGAGCCGGTTGCGCAGGTGCAACGGCCCCAACCGTGCAGGCGCAAACGGATCGGGGGTACCGGACCGAATGGGGGTGTTCATCGATCATCCCCGGCGACCGGTGCGCCGAGTCCGGCGATGACGAAGGATCTCAGTGCCGCGATCGCATCCTCCGACAGCCGCCGCTGCGCGCCGAAACGCGTGAGGACGAGGGTGAATGCCAGCCCCCAGCGTCTGCGTGCGGTACGCCGGTCGAGGTCCGGCACCAGCTCGGTCAGTAGGTCCGCCCAGTCCTCGAGACGAAACCACGGACGCGACCACGCGGCGTCGGGATGTGCGTCGACGAAGCGTGCCAGCAACTGCAGATGCAGATGCCCGACCGGATCGTTCTGCAGTCGGATCAAGGGGGCGACGACGACGGCGACGAGGCCGGCAACATCGCGGCGCACGGACTCCGCGGCATCGAGCTGATCGGCCCACAGCGGTGCCAGCCGTTCCTCCAGCAGCGCGGCGATCAGATCTTCCTTGGACCCGAAGTGATAGTGCACGGCGGCCGGGTTGACTGCCGCGGCCGAGCAGATCGCCCGCACCGATACGGTGTCGAACCCTTCGGTGAGGAACAGCCGCTCGGCGGTGGCGAGCAGGTGCTCCCGGGTGGTCTGCGGGCGCGTCGGTGCCATGGGTACCGATCAAAGCACAGCTCCATCACCGATTCAATCACTGTGTGAAACGGTCGGGGTTACCGGCCAGTAGCGGGGACGCTCTGCGCCGGTGTGCCGCGTGGTCGTAGGGTGGTGACCGTGGCTGAACACTTCCAAACTGTTGTCCTGGGTGCTGGTCCAGGTGGGTATGTGGCCGCGATCCGGTCCGCCCAGCTGGGCATGAAAACCGCCGTCATCGAAGAGAAGTACTGGGGCGGTGTGTGTCTGAACGTCGGCTGCATCCCGTCGAAGGCACTTCTTCGCAATGCCGAGCTCGCGCACATCTTCAACCATCAGGCCAAGACCTTCGGGATGACGGGCGAGGTGAGCTTCGACTTCGGCTCTGCCTTCGACCGCAGCCGCAAGGTCAGTGATGGCATCGTCAAGGGTGTCCACTTCCTGATGAAGAAGAACAAGATCACCGAGATCGACGGCTATGGCGTGTTCCTCGACGCCAAGACGATCCGGGTCAAGGGCGCCGACGGCGACGACCGCGAGATCACCTTCGACAACGTCATCATCGACACCGGTTCGACGGTCAAGCTGCTGCCCGGCGTCGAACTGAGCGATAACGTCGTCACCTACGAGACCCAGATCCTCACCCGTGAACTGCCCGAGTCGATCGTCATCGTCGGGGCCGGCGCCATCGGCATGGAATTCGGTTACGTGCTCGCCAATTACGGCGTCGATGTCACCATCGTCGAGTTCCTCGACCGCGTGCTGCCCAACGAGGACATCGACGTCTCCAAGGCCATCGCCAAGGAGTACAAGAAGCTCGGCGTGAAGGTCCTGACCTCCACGAAGGTGCAGACCGTCACCGACAACGGAAACAGCGTGACCGTCAGCTACAAGGATGCCAAGGACGCCGACGGCGAGCTCACCGTCGACAAGGTCCTGATGTCGGTCGGCTTCGCCCCGCGCGTCGAGGGCTTCGGTCTCGACAAGGCCGGCGTCGAACTGACCGATCGTGGCGCGATCGCGATCGACGACCACATGCGCACCAACGTCGACGGCATCTACGCCATCGGCGATGTGACGGCCAAGCTGCAGCTCGCGCACGTGGCCGAGGCGCAGGGCGTGGTGGCCTCCGAGACCATCGCGGGCGCGGAGACGATGACGCTCGGCGACTACCGCTTCATGCCGCGCGCCACGTTCTGCCAGCCGCAGGTGGCCTCGTTCGGGCTCACCGAACAGCAGGCCAAGGACGAGGGCTACGACGTCACCGTCTCGACGTTCCCGTTCAGCGCCAACGGCAAGGCGCAGGGGCTCGGTGAGACCGCCGGCTTCGTCAAGCTCCTCACCAACTCCGAGACCGAGGAACTGCTCGGCGGACATCTGGTGGGCGACAACGTTTCCGAGATGCTGCCGGAGCTGACCCTCGCACACAAGTGGGATCTGACCGCGCGTGAACTCGCCCGCAACGTCCACACCCACCCGACGCTGAGTGAGGCGCTGCAGGAAACCTTCCACGGCGCGATCGGGCACATGATCAATCTCTGACGAGCGGGTGCCCGGTCACCCCTGGGCGGCCACCTTGTTGACCGCCGCGGTGAAGAACTGGCGGAATGCGGCGTCGTCGGGGGTGGCGCCGGGTCTTCCCGGGCCGGCCACGACCGAGACGTTGTAACCCTTCACCGATGCGACACCGGAGTAGGAGACGACGTCGACGGTCTGCCCGTCGGTCGAGACCTTCAGATCCTGTCGCAGCATCAGCACGTCCTGCGGGTCGGCCCGGGTCGCGGGGGCCGGGAGCAGCGTGCTCGTCGCGGCGGTCGCACTGCCCGCCGTGGGGCCGGAGTTGAGGCGGATCGTGAAGTTCTTGCATGGCCCGGTCGCCGCGGTCCGGGCGGCGGCGATGTCGGCAGGTCGCGCGGCGAGACCCTCGACGAGGCCGTCGCCGCCGGGCGCGGTGGCCACCGCGCCACCGAGCTGGGCGGGGTCCACGTCGGGCAGCTTCTGCAGATTGGCGCACGCCGGCGGGGTGATCGTCGCGTCGCGGAGAAAACTGCCGGACTGGGTCACCGCCTTCCGGAACTGATCTTCGGGCAGTGGCGTGAACGTGAACCCGGGAGGTAGATCGGCGGCGGTGAGCGCGAGACTCTTCACCTTGGCCACGTCACCGGTAGGCGTCGCCGTCGATGATGCCCCGGTCGACGTGGCACCGGCCCCGTCGACGGCCACGGGTGTGCCCGTCGTCGTGCACCCGGTGATCAGCATCACCGAGACAACCGTGGACGCGGCGGCGGCGCCACCGCGGACGAGTGTGGTGCGCATCGGATTCGTTCCCCCTCTGCCCGGACCGGGGAAAACCCGGTCGTCGAGAGACCTTATCTGCCCAGCCGACCGACGGTCACGGTCGGTCATTCGAGGGGCCGAAGCACTCAGGCGTCGTGAATGATCCCGGCGAGGGTGTGGGCTCGGCCAACCCCAGTCGCGGCGGGTCTGCGGCGGGGCCGGTCGCGCCAGGTGGCGCGGCTAGACTCGCAGGCGATGACCAGCGAGCGCACCCGGGCGTGGACTCCGCCGGCAGCCATCGATCTGCGGGCGACCCTGGGGCTGCATCGGCGGGGCAGCGGTGATCCTGCCTTCCGTTACGGCCGCGACGGGTCGGTGTGGCGGGCGATCCACACTCCCGATGGACCGGGCACGCTGACCGTGCGCGTCGACTTCGATCGTGTGGTGGGCCGCGCGTGGGGCGACGGCGCCGACTGGCTGCTCGACGCGCTGCCCGCGATGCTGGGCGCCGACGACACCCCCGAGGACATGCCGATCCATGACGATGTCGTCGCCGGACTGGCCGCGCGGTCGTCCGGCCTGCGGATCGGTTCGAGCGGACGCGTCTGGGAAGCGCTCGTGCCGGCGATCCTCGAGCAGAAGGTGGTCGGCGCCGAGGCCTGGCGGGCATGGCGGTATCTCCTGCGGCGCTTCGGTTCTCGTGCGCCCGGGCCCGTTCCCGACGATATGCGGGTGCCGCCGCCGCAACCGCTGTGGGCCTCGATCCCGGTGTGGGAGTGGCACCGAAGCGGTGCCGAACCCATGCGGATGCGTACCATCCGGGGCGCCGGCTCCATCGACGTCGAGCGGCATGCCGACCGGCTCGACGTGCTGCGTGGGGTCGGCCCGTGGACGGTCGCCGAGACGCGGGGGCGGGCCGTCGGCGACGCCGATGCCGTACCCGTCGGCGACTTTCACATCCCGTCGCTGGTCGGGCAGACCCTCATCGGCGAGCGTGTCGACGATGCGCGCATGCTCGAATTACTCGAACCCTATGCGGGACACCGCTATCGGGTCATCCGGATGATCGGACTCCACGGGGTGTGGCCGCAGCGCCGCGGGCACCGGATGAGCATACGCGACTATCGCGCGATCTAGGGCTTACGTGCGAGCACGTACTGGCCTTCGCCGATGACGATCTGCTCGATGTGCTCGGCGCCGAAGCGGCGTAGCGCACCGGTGATCTCGTCCCGGCCGAAGATCCGGAAGCCGCCGAGGGTCGCGAGGGTGGATACGCCGGGTAATGCCGCCACCGGTCCCGGCGCCGAGGTGAACACCACGATCAGCCCGCCGGGCTGCGTCACCCGCAGCATCTCGTCGAGCACGGGCAGCGGGTTGTCGATGAGGTAGAGCGCAGCCAGACACAGGGTTTCGTCGAAGGTGTTGTCGGCGAAGGGGATCGCGTGTGCGTCGACGCGGAGGTAGGTCGCGGGGCAGGCGGCGTTGGTGGCCACCGCGGTGTGCAGCATCGACGGTGCGGAGTCGACGCCGACGGCCCGTCCGGTGCCGGTGAGTCCGTCGGCGATGCGACGCGTGTAATTGCCGGGCCCGCAGGCGATGTCGAGGACCATCCGCTCTCCGGGCCGGCACAGGTAGGCCCGAAGTGCGGTGTCGTAGTCGGTGGTCTCGGTACTGCCGAGGCTGAACCCGCGGGTGAACACCGGGCGCCACGCCCGTTCGTAGATGCGCGAGAACCACGGATTGCGCATCAGGTGCGCGGCGAACGACGGCATCGTGCGGTCAGGCGCGCACGTCGGGCTGAACCCGCAACGTGTGCAGGGTGGTGGCGAGCATGTCGTATTGGCCGACGAGGAGCAGAAAGCCGATGGTGCGCCGCTCGTCGAGATGACGGCGCAATGCGGTCCAGGCGATATCGCTGATGTCGGACGTGGTCACCAATTCGTCGGCGGCCCGCAGGATGGCCCGTTCCCGATCGCCCCACCCGGCGTCGGGGCCCTCGATGATCCGGGACAGGTCGTCGTCGGTGAGACCGGCGCGCTTGCCGATACGTCGGTGGTGATCGAGCTCGTACTGCGATCCGCGCAGATGGGCGACCCGTATGATCACCATCTCGGAGTCCTTGCGCGACAGTGCCCCGAAGGGCATCAGCCGCGCCCCGAAGTGCAGCCAGGCCCGAAACTGTCCGCGGCTGCGGCCCAGGGTGGAGAAGATGTGGGGGTCGGCGACTCCCATGACGCGCCCGGCGATCCGGGCGAAAGCCCAATTGACGGGGCCGAGGTCGCGGAGTCCACCGGGAGCGATCCGAGGGCTGCTCATGCCCTCACGGTAGACTACGGGAACTATGGCGACCATCACACCACGCTCGTTCGGTTCTCTGGAGGAAATCAAGGCCGCGATCGGCGAGGACCTCGGGTCGGGGGAATGGCTGGAGATCACCCAGGAACGCGTCAACCAGTTCGCCGACGCCACGCGCGACCATCAGTGGATTCACGTCGACCCCGAACGCGCGGCCGCCGGCCCGTTCGGCGCCCCGATCGCACACGGCTTCCTGACCCTGTCGCTGCTGCCCGGGCTGGCGGGCTCGATCTTCACCGTCGAAGGGCCGAAACTCGTGATCAACTACGGCCTGAACAGGGTCCGCTTCCCGCGCCCGGTGCCCGTCGGCTCCCGGATCCGATCCAATGCGGTGATCACCTCCGTCGAGGAAGGCCCGAAAGGCGTGACGATGGTGGTCCGCAACACCGTCGAGATCGAGGGCGTCGACAAGCCGGCATGTGTGGCGGAGAACGTGCGCGTACTCGTCTACTGACCTTCCCGCTCACTCATTTGCTTCCCGCTCGACGATCTCGTCGAGCGGGAAGCAAATGGTTGAGCGGGAGCGCGTACGGTCACCGCGGGCAGTCGTTGTGGGCCGGGATCCCCTGTAGTCGTTGGTCGAGCCAGCTGAGCGCGTCGGGATAGCCGAGCACCGCGGCGCTGAGGTGTTCACCGAACACCTCCCGGTAGGTCGCGTTCGCGCCCAACCGGCATTGCTCGCGGTACAGGTTGCGCGCGCCGGCCGCGGGGATCCACCATTCCTGGGTGCCGTTGTAGATGTAGAGCGGCACGTCGGCACGCCGATCGGCCATCTTGGTGACGCGGTAGATCTCTTGTGCCACCGGCGAATGGAACGGATCGGGGACCGAGGACATCAACTGCATCGGCATGAACGTCGCACCTGCGACGGCCTCGGGGACGACGCACACGTTCTTCAGCGGCGACGTCGCAATCCACTGCGCCGCATGGTTGGCCAGGGCGAGGACCTCCGGGCGTTCCCGGGCGATACCGAAGGTCGCGGCGTGGAAGAGTCCGGTGGCGAGGTTGGCGTTCATGCTGCCGACGAGCATCTGGAAATCGGCGGGAACGCCGCCCATGGCGGCGCCGACGAATCGCGGTGACAGTTCCGGCGCATACTCGCCGAGCAGTTTGGCGGCCCCGTTGGTGGCGATCGAGCCGCCGGAATAACCGGTCATCGCAATTCGGCTCGACCCGAATGCCACGTGGTCGAGCGCGTCGGCGGCCCGCACCGAATCGAGGATGATGTGTCCCGCCGTGGTCGGCTCGGCATACGCCATGCGCGGACCCTGATGATCGGGCACGATCACCGAGTAGCCACGAGCCAGTGCGAGCTGGGTGCTCGGCGGAAAGAAGTCGGTGAACCCCGTGGCGATGGAAAGTCCGTGTGCCAGTGTCATTCCCGGCGTGCATGCAGCACCGAGCGCGTCGATGGGGAGGTTGTTGACCAGGATCGGGCGGGCACCGCGGCCGTGCCAGTCCTGGCGTGGGACAAGGATGGTCGCCGTGCCGAACGACGGCCGTCCCACGGCGTCGCGGGTGGCGAACTTGACCTGTCGGGCCGAGCGGATGGGTGCGGTGACCAGGAGCGCCGCGGGGTCGGTGACGTCGCGGGTGGCGATGATCGTTCCCGGTGCGCGGTGATCGAGATCGGCCGGCCAGTGGTCGAAGAAGGGGTCACCGGTGGGATCGGGCAGTGCGGCGGCACGCAATTCCTGAAGCCGGTGCGGAAGTCCGGGGGCCACCGCACGCGGCGGAATCCGGGTCAGATGCGGGAATGGCGGCGGCGGGACCGCGCCATCGATCGCCTGCGGGACCTGCGGTGGGACGGCCGTCATCTCGGGCGGCTCGGCGCCCGCCGAGGACCACACGAGTATCCCGGCGGCGAGTTGCGCCATGACGGTGACCGCCACGATCACGCCGCTTGCACGGTTGACTCCCGTTCGCATGGCTGGCTCCCGACGCCGTTGTCCGAATGCGGGTTCGGAAAGACCCGCTCGGCGAACTCAGAGTGCCATATAGGGCGAGATGCTGCTGCCGTGTTCGTTGAATCGGAGTGGGGTGCCGAGCGACGGGAACGCGCGCTGCGCGCAATTCTGGCGTTCGCAGACGCGGCAGCCGGCGCCGATCGGGGTGATGCGGGCCTGCGGCCCGATCTCGAGGCCATCGGAGTAGATGACGCGGGCCGCATGGCGCAGTTCGCAACCCAGCCCGATCGCAAACGTCTTGCCCGGCTGACCGAAGCGCGCGGCGCGGCGTTCGACGGTGCGCGCCACCCAGAAGTATTCGCGGCCGTCGGGCATCTCGGCGATCTGGGTCAGGATCTTGCCCGGCGAGCCGAAGGTCTCGTACACATTCCACAACGGGCAGGTGCCGCCGGACGACGAGAAGTGAAACCCGGTCGCCGACTGCCGTTTTGACATGTTTCCGGCCCGGTCGACACGGACGAACGACCATGGGATGCCGCGCAGGTTGGGTCGCTGCAGCGTCGAGAGACGATGACAGATCGTCTCGTAGGAGACCGCGTAGAACGCCGACAGTCGCTCGATGTCGTAGCGGAAATCCTCTGCGGCGCCATGGAATTGACGGTAGGGCAGTAGGGCGGCCGCAGCGAAGTAGTTGGCCAGGCCGTACCGCGCCAGCGAGCGCGCCTCGTCGCTGGTGAACGTGCCGGCTTCGACGAGTTCGCCGATGAGATCGCCGAATTCGAGCAGCGCCAGTTCGGTGGCGAGTTTGAAGGCCCGCTGCCCTGAGGACAGCGCCGCCGACACCTCCAGGCGCCCGGTCTCGGTATCGAAGCGGTGCAGGACGTAGTCGCCGAGATCGACGCGGCGGACGACGGTGACGCCGTGGCGTTTCTCCAGCCGGTCGATGATCTCGCGGCGCACGTCTCCGGTGTGCATGCGCATACGCGTGGTCATCTCTTCGGCGGCGACGTCGAGTTCGTGAATGTAGTTGCGGCGCTGATAGAAGTAGTCACGCACCTCTTCATGCGGTGCGGTGATCGCGCCGCGCATCGACCGGTCACCACGTTCGTCGGTGGCCGCCGCGAGCTGATCGGTGGAGTTGCGGTATCGCCGGTACAGATTGACCATCGCGGTGGCGATCTCGGGATGCACGGCGACCATCGCACTGATCTCCTGGGGATCGAGCGAGGTGGACGCGGCCGCCACGTCGTCGTCGAGCAGCACCTCCCGCAATTCCGCCACGAGGCGCACATCGTCCTGGGAATCGAAGAACCCGGCGTCGACTCCGAAGGTCTCGGTGATCCGGGCGAGCACCGTGGCGGTCAGCGGCCGCGCATCATGTTCGATCTGGTTGAGGTAGGACGGCGAGATCTCCAGGGTGTGCGCCAGTGTCACCTGAGACAGACCACGTTCCGAACGCAGCTGACGCAGCCGTGAGCCGACATATGTCCGAGCTCCGGCATAACTTTTGGTCACCGCACACACCTCCGCCGTTCCCGATGGCCGCGCCGCCCCGACGCGGACCGGAGATCACCGGCGATCGTGGGCAGAGCGCACTTCAGGGTACGGTGACCCGCGTGCGTGTGCTTCGCGCTCATGGGCGCAGGGGGAGAGCGGCGGGGCCGGCGGTGGTGCTGGCCTTGTGCGCGGCGGTGACGATGGCGTGTGGCGGCGGCCCGACGGGTGTCGCGCAGTCCGCGCTCGCACCTGCCGATCTGCTGCTCGACCCGTCGGCGCTGCCGGTCGGATTCACCGCCACCGAATTGTCGGTCGCGCAGCTCGTCGAGGCCAACGCGTCGCAGCTCAAGGCCTCCGACGCCACCGAGGTCTCCCCGCCGCAGTGCCGGCCCACCGCCGATGCACGACTCGATCCCACCCTGAACGAGGCGAACTCGGCGGTACTCGGGGCGCAGGCCTCGTTCGGCGGGCTCGTCGAGTTGGTGACCACGCAGTCGCGTGACATCGGCGCCGACATCGCGACCATGACCGGTGACTGCGCGCGCACGGAGACGACCATCAGCAACGGCAACCTCGCCGGAACGCGGGTCGTCACCCAGCACACCGAGATGGCCCAGCCCGATCTCGGCCACGCTGCCGATCAGGTCGAGCAGATGCTCCTGATCAAATCGGCGACCACCACCACCCTCGCCGATCATTCGGTGCGGACGAGGATCGACTACGTCGGCTACGCCGTTGTGGCCGGCTCCCACGCCTCTGCGGACTCTGCGCGCGCCACACCGGTGACCGTCGGGCTGACGGTCTCCGGCGACCCGACCGAGGCGGTGGCGCCCCCCGCGCCGGCCCCGATGGCCCGTCCGGCAATGCCCGAACAGGACTTCGTATCGCTGTTCGGCAGCGCGCTCACCACCGCCGTGCAGGGCCGCAAGAGCTAGCCCGTCCGCCGTCGGTGCCGGGCGGCTGCCGGATTTACCGGCGCCTTGTTGTGAAGGTGGTCACACGTGGCTGCCGACTTGTCGGGCCGTTGGTCGACCCCCGCCAGGCGGGCCGGGGAGTGGCGCGGCGGAGTACTCGACGCAAAAATCCCAGTACGCGCGTACTTTTTTGCCGGTCGACGCCAGGACTTCACACGCGCGGATTTGCAAAGTTTGCCGGGCGCTGGCGAATCGTGGCCACTCTTCACACCCCAAACCTCACTGGACCTGCAGGTTTGTCATGTGGCACTCTTGAAGACAGACACCACCGGGCAGTCCCGGAGAGTTGGCAAAGCGTCTCTCCCGGTCCGCCGGCTGTCTGCCAGCAAGGGTTCGACCGCCAGATTCCACGGCCGGTCCGAAACCACGATCGGTCACATCGGGCCGAGCAGCACAACGAAAGCGAAGTGGCTAATGAGCAACGTCGGAAAGCCCCGCACCGCCGCGGAGATCCAGCAGGACTGGGACACCAACCCGCGATGGAAGGGCATCAAGCGCGAGTACACCGCCGAGCAGGTCGCCGAACTGCAGGGCAGTGTCATCGAGGAGCACACCCTGGCCCGCCGTGGCGCGGAGATCCTCTGGGAGGGTGTGAACGGCGACAACTACATCAACGCGCTCGGCGCCCTCACCGGCAACCAGGCCGTGCAGCAGGTCCGTGCCGGCCTCAAGGCCATCTACCTGTCGGGCTGGCAGGTCGCCGGTGACGCGAACCTGTCGGGTCACACCTACCCCGACCAGTCGCTCTACCCGGCCAACTCGGTCCCGGCCGTCGTGCAGCGCATCAACAACGCGCTCCTTCGCGCCGATGAGATCGCCCGCGTCGAGGACGACAAGTCGGTCGACAACTGGGTCGTGCCGATCGTCGCCGACGGCGAGGCCGGATTCGGTGGCGCCCTCAACGTGTACGAGCTGCAGAAGGCCATGATCAAGGCCGGCGCCGCGGGTACCCACTGGGAGGACCAGCTCGCCTCGGAGAAGAAGTGCGGCCACCTCGGTGGCAAGGTGCTCATCCCCACCCAGCAGCACATCCGCACCCTGTCCTCGGCGCGCCTCGCGGCCGACGTGGCGAACACCCCGACCGTCGTCGTGGCCCGCACCGACGCCGAGGCCGCCACCCTGATCACCGCCGATGTCGACGACCGCGACAAGCCGTTCGTCACCGGTGAGCGCACCGCCGAGGGCTTCTACCACGTGCAGAAGGGCATCGAGCCCTGCATCGCCCGTGCCAAGGCCTACGCCCCGTACTCCGACCTGATCTGGATGGAGACCGGCAAGCCCGATCTCGAGCTGGCCCGCAAGTTCGCCGAGGCTGTCAAGAGCGAGTTCCCCGACCAGCTGCTGGCCTACAACTGCTCGCCGTCGTTCAACTGGAAGCAGCACCTGGACGACGCGACCATCGCGAAGTTCCAGAACGAGCTCGGCGCGATGGGCTTCAAGTTCCAGTTCATCACCCTGGCCGGCTTCCACGCCCTCAACTACTCGATGTTCGATCTGGCCTACGGCTACGCCCGCAACCAGATGAGCGCCTACGTCGAGCTGCAGGAGCGCGAGTTCGCCGCCGAGGAGCGCGGTTACACCGCCACCAAGCACCAGCGTGAGGTCGGTGCCGGTTACTTCGACCGCATCGCCACCACCGTCGACCCGAACACCTCGACCGCAGCCCTGAAGGGTTCGACCGAGGAAGGCCAGTTCCACTGAGAACCAGGCCGGCGAGAGTCGACAGCCCGATGTGACGAGAACCCGGGGCGAGTGGGATCACTCCCGCTCGCCCCGGGTTTCGTTTTTGGTGCCGGGGTTCATTTTTTTGGTGAAGGAGTGGTTCGTGGCAACCGAGAAGGTGTCCCGCGTAGGTGTGGTCGGTGCCGGTCAGATGGGTGCCGGGATCGCGGAGGTATGTGCCCGGGTCGACACCGACGTGCTGGTGTACGAGGCGACGCGGGAGCTGACCGGCGCCGGGCGTGCCCGCATCCTGCGCTCGCTCGACCGCGGCGTGTCCAGCGGCAAGCTGACCGAGCGGGAACGCGAACAGGCTTCCGCGCGACTGCATTTCACCTCCGATCTCGGCGATCTCGCCGATCGGCAGATCGTGTGCGAGGCCATCGTCGAGGACGAATTGGTCAAGACGCAGATCTTCGCCGAACTCGACAAGGTCGTCACCGATGCCGACGCGGTGCTCGCCTCCAACACCTCGTCGATTCCGATCATGAAGCTGGGTATGGCGACCCAGAACACCGGCCGGGTGGTCGGTATGCACTTCTTCAATCCGGTTCCGGTACTGCCGCTGGTCGAGTTGGTGACGACTCTGGAGACCGCGCCGGCGGTCTGCGCCCGCGCGCAGGCGTTCGCCCACGATGTGCTGGGAAAGCAGGTGATCCATTCGGCGGACCGCTCCGGCTTCGTCATCAATGCCTTGCTGGTGCCGTATCTGCTGTCGGCAATTCGCATGGTGGAGCGGGGTTTTGCCACTGTCGAAGACATCGACAAGGGAATGGTTCTCGGCTGCGCGCACCCCATGGGTCCCATGCGCCTGGCCGACCTCGTCGGCCTCGACACCATCAAGGCGATCGCGGATTCGATGTATCTCGAGTTCAAGGAGCCGCTGTACGCGCCGCCGCCGCTGCTGCTGCGGATGGTCGAGGCCGGCCGCACCGGTAAGAAGAGCGGCCGCGGGTTCTACTCGTATTCCGAGGCCGGTGCCGACGCCTGAGTGCTCGGGCACGCTGTGTGACCGGTGATCCGAAGACTGCGCTAGCAGAGCGCTTGCAATTGCTAGCGAAGCGTGGATACTGGTAGGTGGAAGCGCGCAAGACATCCGATTTCGGCCATGTTCGAGATCATCAGCGCTGCTGAATCTTCTCCACACCCACTAGGAGGCCGCTATGAGCACCGTCGAACGAACCCTGGCAAACCCCTTCTACGCCGTCGTCGGCGCCGGCGATCTGGCCGTTACCCAGGTCACCGAGACGCTCGCGCAGCTGCGTGAGCGCACCGAGACCGCATCCACCCGCTTCGGGGAGACCAAGTCCCGGCTCAACAGCCTTCCCGAAGAGGTTCCCAGCATCGATGAGCTCCGCTCGAAGCTGACCCCGGAAGAGCTGCGCAAGGTCGCCGAGCCGTACGTCGAGCTCGCCACCACCCTGTACAACTCGCTCGCCGAGCGTGGCGAGGAGACCGTCGAGCGCCTCCGCAGGCAGCCGCTGGTCCAGGAAGGCCTGACCCGCGCCGAGAAGACCTACAACGACGCCGTCGATCTGACCGAGGACGCCCTCGGTGTCGTGTCGTCGCAGACACGTTCGGTCGGCGAGCAGGCCGCCAAGATCGCCGGACTGGTCGGCGCCCGGGTGGGCGAGGCCGGGGATGCCATCGACGACGCCGCCGATGCGATCGGTGACCGGGTCGACGAGGCTGCGCTCGAGGTCAACGAAAAGCTCGACGACGCAAGCGAAGCCGTGACCGAGGCCGGCGAGACCCTGAAGTCGCGGACCGGGACCGCCGCGTCGAAGATCGACGGCGCCGCCGGCACCGTGGAGGGCCGCGCCCGTACCGCGTCGTCGTCGCCCGCCAAGAAGATCGCCGCCGCGAAGAAGGCGCCGGCCAAGCGCGCCCCGGTTCGCAAGTCCCCGGGCAAGACCACCAACTGAGCCGGTCTCTCTGCGAAACCCCAACGGCCCCTACCGCTTCGGCGGTGGGGGCCGTTGTTGTTCACGCGGTTGGCGTTCGCGCTGTGGCGTTTTCGGCGCCGGATCATCGGCCGGTGAATCGATGGTGAGCACCGCCAGCGCACCGTCGTCGCTGCGGTAGGTGTGTTCGGTGTCGGAGGTCCAGTGCAGGGATTCGCCCGGTCCGGCAGACTTCTCGCCGCCGACGGGTCCGGCGAACACGCGACCGCGCACCACGCGGATGTGTTCGACGACGCCGGCGCCGTGCGCCGGGGAGACCCGCGTGCCGCCGGGGGACACGTGCAACCAGAACACCTCGGTCGTGCCGCCGTCGGGATGGTGTTCGACGTGCAGCAGCCGCGCCGCGAGATACGGGCCCGAGCCCTCGGTGCCGGCCTCCTCGCCGAGCAGGGCGGTCAGTGGCACGCCGAGTGGCCCGGCGATGGCGTAGAGGGTGTCGAGCGTCGGATTGCGTTGACCCGACTCGAGTTCCGACAGTGAGCCCTTACCGACGCCCGCGGCGCGCGCAAGGCCGGACAGGCTGATTCCGCGCCGGGCCCGGATCTCGGAGATGCGGGCGCCGACCGCCGCCCGCCGTCGATCCGTATCGTTCATCGCCAGACCCTTCATCCCGGATTCGGTGTTCCGTAAACAGAACACTAGCGTTATGGTGGCCGGGTGACCACCTCGAGGGCCCCATCGTCGCTCTATGAGCCGATCATCGCGGGGATCATCACCGCACTGGTCGGCTTCACCTCGTCGTTCGTGGTGGTGGTCGCCGGGCTGCGGGCGGTCGGCGCCGATGCCGAGCAGGCCGCATCCGGACTGCTCGCGCTCACCGTGACCTTTGCGATCGGGATCCTCATCCTGTGTGTGGCGACACGTATCCCGGTCACGCTGGCGTGGTCGACTCCCGGTGCGGCGATGCTGGTCGCCGCCGGGGCGAACTACCACGCCGGGTGGCCGTCGGCCGTCGGGGCCTTCCTCGTGGTGGGCATCCTGATTCTCGCCACCGGACTCGTCCCCGCCCTCGGCGACCTGATCGGCCGGATACCGACGCCCATCGCCCAGGCGATGCTTGCCGGTGTGTTGCTGACTCTCTGCCTTGCTCCGATGAAATCCCTTGCCGCGCAGCCGTTGCTGACATTGCCGATCCTGGCGGTGTGGCTGCTGACGACACGCTGGCTGACCCGGTGGGCTTTGCCGCTGACGCTGGTGACCGCGCTGGTCGTCATCGGGATCTACGTCGGCGTGCACGGCATCGATGCGCATACCTCGACGCAGTGGTGGCCGCAGATCACCTGGACCACCCCGACGTTCGACATCGCGGCCGTCATCGGTCTGGCCGTTCCGCTCTACGTGGTGACAATGGCCTCACAGAACGTCCCCGGCGTCGCCGTGCTGAAGTCCTTCGGGTACGAGACGCCGTGGCGGCCGGCGATGTTCGTGACCGGCGCGGGCACCGTCGTCGGCGCCGCATTCGGCGGACATGCGATCAACCTGGCGGCTCTGTCGGCCGCGCTGGCCGCCGGGGACGAGGCCGGCGCCGACCGCTCCCGGCGCTGGGTCGCCGGCGTCTCCGCCGGCATCAGCTATCTGGTGCTGGCCGTGGCCTCGGGTGCACTCGTCACCATCACCGCGATTGCACCGGCCGGGCTGCTCGAGTCGGTGGCCGGTCTCGCATTGCTCGCGACGCTGGGCAATGCGCTGCTCGGCGCCTTCACCCACGACGAGTTCCGCATCGCCTCTGCCCTGACCTTCGTCACCGCGGCCGCGGGTGTGACATTCTGGGGGATCAGTGGCGCCTTCTGGGCCATCGTCGTCGGGCTCGTCTCGCACGGCGTCCTACGCTCGGGGTCGATTGTTCGGAGGTAGGTTCATGAGTGCGTATCGGCCGCGGATCACTGATGTGCAGCGACGTAATCGGTTGCTGCGCAGGCATTGTCTGGCACCGGGCCATCGCGGCGCATCGGTCCTCGAGGTGGCCGACGCAATGGTGGGACTGCACGCGACCACACCGTCGACGGTCTACCTGTCGGCGTGGGCGCGCACCGAGGATCTCCGCGCCGCCGACGTGGATTCGGCGCTCTACGACGACCGCACCCTGATCAAGCAGTTGGCCATGCGCCGAACGCTTTTCGTCTTTTCCGGTGCCGTACTCGGAGAGGCCGTGGGCGCGATCGGATCGCGTGTTGCGGGCTCCGAACGCACGAACATGCTCCGCGATCTGCGCCGCAGCGAGGACGCCGTGGACCCGGAGGGGTGGATCGACACCGCGCGGGCGGCGATCCGCGCCGAATTCGCCGACGGGACGACACTGACCTCCGCCGAGCTGCGGGCCCGGCTGCCCGAGGTGGACCGGCAGGTCATCATCAGCCCGGGCAAATCGTATGGCGGACCGAGTCCGTTGATACCTCGCGTCCTCAACATGATGAGCGCGGCCGGCGAGGTGGTGCGTGGCCCGAACAACGGCGGCTGGCACGTGTCGAGGCCGTCGTGGTCGGCGATGGATCGATGGCTGCGGCACCCACTCGATGTGCCCGACGTCGCCGCCGCGCATGCCGCTCTCATCCGCCGATGGCTCGCCCGGTTCGGGCCGGGCACCGAGGCCGATCTCGTGTGGTGGTTGGGCTCGACCAAACGCGATGTGCGCCAGGCGCTCACAACGCTCGGCGTCGCCGAGGTCGAGCTCGACGACGGATCGACGGGTTACGTCCTCGCCGACGACCTACCCGGCGGACCCGACGACGAGCCGGTGGCGCCTGCGGCGATCCTGCTACCCGAACTCGACCCGACCACGATGGGCCACAAGGCCCGCGACTTCTACCTCGGCCCACATGCCGGCAAGATCTTCGACCGCAACGGCAACGGCGGGCAAACCGTCTGGTGGGACGGGCGCATCGTCGGCGGCTGGTATCGCGGCGGCGAGGGAAGCGACGGCCGCAGTATCGACGTGCATCTGTTCGAGGATCTGTCGAGCGCGGCGCGGCGCGCAGTCGCCGAGCGCGCCGACGAGCTCACCGCGTGGCTCGGCGACGTCGCCTTCCGCCCCGGCTATCCGCCGCCGTATCTTCGCGAACTCACGCCGCGCCGATGATTTCCCGGCCGTCCCCCGGTCTGTCCTCGTACCGGCTTCCGATCCCACAGCCCCCGAGGAGACCCGATGACCCAGCAGACACGGACAGATACCGCATCGGCCTTGCCGCCCGTGGTCGACGAGGCGACCTGGCGCACCGCCCTCGCCGACCTGCGTCGACGTGAGAAGGCCGCGACCCGCGAGCTCGATGCGATCGCCGCGGACCGCCGACGGCTGCCGATGGTGGAGGTCGACGAGACCACCCTGATCGGCGCCGACGGGCCGATCCGACTCGCCGACGTCTTCGCCGGCCGGTCCCAGCTGATCACCTATCACCACATGTGGACCGACGGCGCGCAATTCCAGTGCCCCGGTTGCACCGGCTTCACCTCACAGTTCACCCGGCTGGAATTCCTCGACGACTACGACGCACGGTTCGTCATCGTCACCAACGGCCCCATCGACGAGGCGCTCGCCTACAAACGGCGCGTGGGCAACCCGATGGAGTGGTATTCGGCGTCGCAGAGCACCTTCGGGACCGAGATGGACGCGGCGCCCGGCGCCGGATTCGCCGTCAACGTCTTCCTGCGCGACGGTGACCGCGTGTTCCGGACCTGGCACACCACCGGTCGGGGTACCGAACAACTCGGGCACACCATGGGTCTCGTCGACCTCCTGCCGTGGGGACGACAGGAACAATGGCAGGACTCGCCGGCCGGGTGGCCGCAGCATCCCACCTATTCGGGGTGGGCCGGGTCACCCGACATCGCCCGCCGCTACGGCGAACCGGACGAGGTCTGACGGATCTCTGCAGGTCAGAGCTATCAGGAACCTCCCAGGCAGATTCCAGGTTCGTGACAGACTGGGTCTGTGAGGTGGAGACCATGAGTGGAGCGGGTCATGGTGCGAAGGTTCTCGTCGTCGACGACGAGGCGAACATCCGGGAATTGCTGTCGGTGTCGTTGAAATTCCAGGGCTACGACGTCGCGACGGCCGCCGGCGGACCCGAGGCCATCGACCGGTGCCGCAACCTCAAACCCGACGTGCTCGTCCTCGACGTGATGATGCCGGGGATGGACGGTTTCGGTCTGCTGCGGCGACTTCGGGCCGACGGTATCGGCGCGCCGGCACTGTTCCTGTCGGCCAAGGACTCGGTTGCCGACAAGGTGAACGGTCTGACCGTGGGCGGCGACGACTACGTCACCAAACCGTTCAGCCTCGAAGAGGTGGTCGCCCGACTGCAGGTTCTGTTGCGGCGCGGTGGGTTCGGTGAGCGGGTCAAGGAGAACACGCGTATCACCTTCGCCGACCTCGAACTCGACGACGAGTCGCACGAGGTGAGCAAGGCAGGCAAGTCGATCTCGCTCTCGCCCACCGAGTTCACATTGCTGCGCTACTTCATGGTCAACGCGGGCACGGTGCTGTCCAAACCGCGCATCCTCGATCACGTCTGGAATTACGACTTCGGTGGTGAGGTCAACGTCGTCGAGTCCTACGTCTCCTACCTGCGGCGCAAGCTCGACTATGGGGTCGCCCCGCTGATCCACACGCTGCGTGGCGTCGGATACGTCATGCGGGAGCCGCGGTGAGCCCAGTCGACGCCGGCGCGAGGTCCGGACGATGTATCTCCACCGGACACGGCCGATGACTCTGCGTGGCCGCACTGCCATCGCCAAACGTGGTGTTCCGCTGCGTATTTCGCTGGTAGTACTGACGATGGGACTGGTCGGGGTCGGGCTTTTGGTCTCGGGGATCTCGGTGACCTCGGCGATGCGTTCCGATCTGCTCTCGCGTACCGACCAAGGGCTGGACTCGGCGATAGCGACCTGGGCCAAACCCCGGAGCCCCGAGATGGCGCAGCAGCCGGGTCCGCCCATCGGTCCACGGCGTCCGCCGTCGTCGTTCTTCGTGATGACGGTGCTCAATTCGGGTCAGGTGATCACCAACTCCACCGACTTTGCCCACGTTCCCGACATCGACGGGCTGGGTTCGGGCGACGTGCAGCCGACGACCGTCGGTTCCGACGGCGGTGACGGACCGCAGTGGCGGGTGATCCAACGCACCGGACCCGCGGGCGTCTCGGTGGTGGCCGTTCCGCTGACCGACGTCAGCAAGACGCTGTCGCGGTTGATGTGGTTGCAGTTCGGGATCGGTGCGGGTGTCGTGGTGGTGCTCGGAGTGCTCAGCTACCTGGTGGTGCGCTCGAGTCTGCGGCCACTGCACCGCGTGGAGGAGACCGCCCATGCGATCGCCGCGGGCAACCTCAACATGCGGGTGGCCACCGGTCCGCCCAATACCGAGGTCGGCAGTTTGTCGGCGTCGCTCAACACGATGCTCGGGCAGATCCAGCACGCCTTTGCGACGACGGCGGCGTCGGAGCAGCAGGCACGTCGATCCGAGGAGGAGATGCGGCGCTTCGTCGCCGACGCCAGCCACGAACTGCGCACACCGCTCACCTCGATCAAGGGGTTCGCCGAACTGTATCGACAGGGCGCGGTCGACGATCCGGGCGATGCGATGCGGCGCATCGACGACGAGGCCGGCCGGATGGCGCTGCTCGTCGAGGATCTGCTGGTACTCGCGCGTCTCGACGCCCACCGGCCCCTCGACTTCGAGCACGTCGACATCCTGATGCTCGCCGCCGACGCCGTGCATGCCGCGCGTGCCGCGGCCCCCGATCGCGACATCCGGCTCGAGGTTGCCGCAACCGAGGAGCCGCCCATCGTGTGGGGCGATTCGGCGCGACTCGTACAGGTGATCCGCAACCTGATCAACAACGCGGTCGTGCACACGCCAGGCGACGCGGCGATCACCGTCGGGATCGCGGTTCCCGACGGGTCGGACGAGGTGGTCCTCACCGTCGGCGACACCGGCGCGGGCCTCACCCCGGAGGAACGCTCGCACGTCTTCGAGCGGTTCTACCGCGGCGACACCTCCCGGTCCAGGGGTGTCGGCGGCGGCAGTGGACTCGGATTGTCGATCGTGGCCGCCCTCGTCGGCGCGCACGGCGGCCGCGTCGGGGTCGATTCGGCGCCGGGGGAGGGGGCCTGCTTCTGGGTGCGGCTGCCCCGGCTCGCCGAGTGAGACCTCAGATCAATTGACCCTCAGATCAATTGACGC
The DNA here is from genome assembly GCF_049844915.1 of Gordonia sp. DT30. Classification (NCBI taxonomy): domain Bacteria; kingdom Bacillati; phylum Actinomycetota; class Actinomycetes; order Mycobacteriales; family Gordoniaceae; genus Gordonia; species Gordonia sp. DT30. The sequence continues at coordinate 58,587 of NZ_JBNCLY010000016.1, forward strand.
AGGCGCGCGAACTCGGTGATGTCGGCACGGAATCGGTCGAGGGTGACCAGCGTGTACATGCCGTCGATCTCCCGATCCACCCACAACTGGTGGATGCGCCGGAGGTCGGCCTGGCGCGACTTCCAGCCGATCCCGTCGATCACCGCGAGCACGAGTTGCCGGGGCAGCCGGACCTGCGCCATCTCCTCGATCTCCCGGACCGCGTCGGTCAATTTGGAGCCGGTGGAATCGAAACCCTTTGCGGCGACGACGATGTCGGGCGTCTGCGGGTCTCCGACGATGAGGTCGGCGGGTGCGGTACGGCCGTTGCGGCCGCAGAACCGGGAGCGTGTCACGTAGTCGAGTCCGAGGTCGCGCGCGATGTCCTCGATCTCGTCCTCGATGCGACGGCCGGAGGCGCCGGCCCGGGTCGCGGTCACCCGGGTGCCGGCGCGGGCGATGAGGACGTCGGCGAAGGTGTAGGTGCGATGCATCTGGGCGCTCAGCATCCGTACCAGGTCGAACTCTTCGTCCAGCCAGCTCACCAATTCGACGGGCCGGCTGCGGGCCAGTCCATGCCAGCCCGACGTGTCGAAGCGGTCGCGCAGGACGTTTTTCAGCTTCTCCTGGGAGAGGCCGATCGCCAGACCCAGGATCGGAACGTCGGCCGGATTCTCCCGGACCCATGCGGCCAGCCCGGCCACGTCGGTGGCCATGAGCTCGCCGAGACCGGCGGTGGCCGCCGCGATGTGCTCGGCCGCAGGAGTCGACGCGGTCGGATCGACGTGAGAGGTCAAGCGCCCCAACGTCGTCAGGTACTCGTCGAAATCCGGCGCGTCGGCCATCGGTCAGTCCCGGCCGATGAAGAGGAATTCGCTGACGTCGCGCCGGGTGGCCGCGGCGTGGGTGCCGAAGCTGTACTTGTGATCGATGGCGATCACCTCGACGTGCGGCTTGACCTTGCCGAGTAGGTCGACGATGCGGTCGGGGCCGGGCAGCGCGTTGGACGAGTACGACAACACGATCGCGCCCGCATCCTCGAAATGATCGAAGGTGCGGACCAGCGCGTCGTCGATGCTGTGTTTGTAGGCGAATGGGGTGTAGCGCTTCGGGAGTTTTTTGGTCTTGGTGTTCTCCATGATGCTCATCCCCTCCCAATAGGCCGAGAGCCCCTCGAGGAAGTGATAGCGCTTGATGTAGTCGTTGTCGTCGGCGGGCGGCGCGTAGGGCGGGTCGAGATAGACCAGATCCGGTGCGGATCCCAGTACCGCGGTGGCATCGAGGTCGAAGACGTCGCCGCACGAGCTGTGGTGGCGCGAGCCGTTGCTGAACACCGTCGCGTTGTAGTCGGCGGTGGCCCGCAGCCGGAAGTGATCACGCAGCGACATCGTCAGATCGCGGCGGCCATCGGCGTAGCGGCTGGAGTCGGTGAAGGTGAACACACCACGCGGCTGCTTGCGAGCCGCCGACAACACGAGCGCCGAGATCGCCAGATCGCGACGATAACCGCGCAGCCTCGCGATGTGTGACCATGCCGAGTCCAGGAAGGCACGATCGGCGGCATCGAAGTAGAGGCCGTCGAAGGTGGCGGAGATGAAATCGCGGTCGTCGGCGGCCGGCCCGCAGATCTCCTCGATCAGATCCGCCTCGAGCCGAACCGACGAGTTGACGACGGTGGCGCGGGTGATGATGTGCGGGAAGTTGAGGAAGTCGTTGGCGGCGACCCGAAAACCCTGCGCCTTGAGCAGGTAGGACACCACCCCGGAGCCGGAGAACGCGTCCACTGCGGTGACGCCGCCGATCTCGGCGAAGGTGCGCTCGAGGTGGGGGATCAGGCGGTACTTGGAGCCCATGTAACGCAGCCGCGGGAAACGCTGCGCGGCACCGACGATGTCGACGGAACCGGCGCGTCGACCGGATGCGGCGGGGAACTCTGCGGGACTCACAGCAGAAAGGATGTCACGGACCCACGACAACGATTCGCCAACACGTCGATGAACTTCTCGGCGGCGGCCGGACGGGAACGCTCGGGACGAGCCCTAGACTGTGGGCCATGTCGTCGGTTTTCACGAAGATCATCAATGGGGAACTGCCCGGACGATTCGTCTGGCGCGACGGGCAGGCCGTCGCGTTCCTGACCATCGAGCCGGTCGCCCCCGGACACGTGCTGGTGGTGCCCCGCAAAGAGGTCGATCACTGGGAGCAGATGGACACTGCGTCCTTCACCCACCTGACCGACGTCGCACAGAAGGTCGGCCGTGCGGTCAAAGAGGCCTTCGGCGCACCGCGGATCGGCCTGCTGATCGCCGGTCTCGAGGTGCCCCATGTGCACGTGCACGTGTTCCCGGCGGCCAGCATGGAGACCTTCGATCTCGCCAACGCCCGCAAGGACATCACCCCCGAAGAACTCGACGCCGACGCCGAGAAGATCCGCGCCGCGCTCCGTTCGACCGGGTACTCCGAATACGTCGACGACTGAGCACATTTCGGTGTGCCGCCGACGGGTCACACGGTGCGGACCTCACACCGTCCGGTGGATCAGCAACGGCAGGACCGCCGTCGCGCCGGCATCGCGTAACGCGGCCGCGGCCAGGGTGATCGGCCAGCCCGAGCGCGATTCGTCCACCACCAGCAGCACCGAGTGGCCGGCCACGTCGGCGGGCGGATCGCCGAGGCGGTCCCGCCAGAAGAGCGCCTCCGCCGCGCCCGGCGCGTCCCGGGGTGGCTCGTCGCCCATGCGTACCGGCATGGCGGTACCGTCGCGCCTGCCCACCGTGCGCAGATGCGCGGCGAGATCCTCGGCGAGGGTCGTGCCGGTCAGCCGCAGCGAACAGATCAGATCCGGCCGGCGACCGCTCTGACGCACCCAGGCCGACAGCGTCGCCACCGCCGCGTCGCCGAGGTCGGCGAGTGCCTGCGGGTCGTGGCCGCGGGCCGCCGCGAGGAGGTCGGTCCACTCCGGTGCGTCGGCATGCGCGAGGACCCGGCCCGGCTCGGCGAGCCGTCCGGCCGGAATGCGGCCGCGCCCGATCTCGCCACCGGGCCACATCTTGCGCGGCTCGATGACCTGCGCCGAGCGGCGCAGCGTCGCCGTCACCGACCGGACCACCGCCGGATCGACGGCGTCGTCGAGCGGTTCGGTGAGGTGTCCCAGGCACACCGAACACCGCCCGCACGGCCCGGCCGCCGGATCGTCGAGCGACTCGGTCAGCAACTGCATCAGGCAGCGCCGCGACGAGATGTAGTCGCGCATGATGTCGGCCTCGCGGCGCCGCACCGCGAGCACGCCGTCGTAGTGGGCGGCGTCGAAGGTCCAGTCACGTCCGGTCGCCGACCACCCGTCCGGTCCGCGTTCGGTGGCCCCGTCGACGGCGAGTTGCTTGAGCATCAATTCGATTCGCCCGCGCCGCAATCCGGTCTGCGCCTCCAGTGACACCACGCTCATCGGTTCGCCGGCTTCGGCCAGCGCATCGAGTACTACCTGCATGCGCTTCGGGTCGGGGATCGTGGCGGTGGCGAAATGCTCCCAGATCGCGTCGTCGGTGGCCGAGGCCAGAAGCATCACCACCGCCTCGTCGAGGGCGCGCCCGGCACGGCCCACCTGCTGGTAGTACGACACCGGCGACGGCGGCGACCCGACGTGCACGACGAAACCCAGATCGGGTTTGTCATATCCCATACCCAGTGCCGATGTCGCGATCAGCGCCTTGACCTCGTTGCGCAGCAACGCGTCCTCGAGCTCGTGACGCCGGTCGGCGTCGAGCTGACCGGTGTAGGCGGCGACGGGGAAGTCGTCACCGTGCACCGCACCGATCGCGCCGACGAGGCGGTCGGCGTCGGCGACGGTGAGGACGTAGACGATCCCCGAGCCGGGCAGCTCCGGCAGGTATTGGGCCACCCAGCCGTACCGCTGAATCGGCGACAGGCCGTCGATCACGTTGAGGTGCAACGATTTACGTGCCAACGGACCACGTAGCACCAAGGTCTCGGTGTGTGTATCGCCGCCGGCGGAGAGCTGGGCCGCCACATCGTCGGTCACCCGCTCGTTGGCGGTCGCCGTGGTCGCCAGCACCGGTGTCTGCGGATTCAGGGTGCGCAGCACATCGGCGACCCGCCGATAATCCGGCCGGAAATCGTGCCCCCAATCGGAGATCGCATGCGCCTCGTCGATGACGAGCAGGCCGAGATGACCGGCCATCGCATCGAGCACCCGACGTCCGAAACCCGGATTCGCCAGCCGCTCCGGCGACACCAGCAACACGTCGAGATCACCGGCCCGCAACTGCGCCTCGATCTCGTTCCACTCCGACACATTCGACGAGTTCAGCGTGGCCGCCCGCAGCCCGGCCCGCCCCGCCGCGGCCACCTGATCGCGCATCAACGACAGCAGCGGAGAAACGATCAAGGTGGGCCCGCTGCCCCGACCACGCAAAATCGCCGTGGCTGCCCAGTACACCGCCGACTTGCCCCATCCGGTGGCCTGGACGACCAGCACCCGCGCGGCCGGTCGGGTGGTCAACTCGGTGATCGCCTCGAGCTGGTCATCGCGCAGTTCGGCGCCGGGGCCGGCGAGGCTGGTGATCACCGCGTCGGCCGCCGCGAGATCTGAGGAGCTCAGTGTCTGGGTACCCGGCATGCGCCCCAATCTATCGTCACGCTCCGACACTCGTGCCTCACAGCAAACCGACAGGTCGGGTGCAGAGTGGACGAAGCCGCGGCGGCGAAGCTCATTGCCATGACGTCCGAAGCGGCCTCGAAGGCCGCCGCTCCGATCATGGTGGTCGCCGACAGCTCCGACGCCGCCCCGGTCCTCGACATCGTGGTCCCCGTGTACAACGAGGAGAACGACATCGCGCGCTGCCTGCAACGGCTCCGCGAACACCTCCGCAACGAGGTGCCCTTCTCGGCGCGCATCACCGTCGCCGACAACGCGAGCACCGACTCGACGGTGGCGATCGCGGCCGGGATCTCCGCGGAGATCGGTGGCATCCGCGTCATACATCTCGACGAGAAGGGTCGCGGTCGAGCGCTCAAGGCCGTGTGGAGCCGCAGCGACGCCCAGATAGTCGCCTACTGCGACGTCGACCTCTCCACCGATCTCAACGCGTTGATGCCACTCATCGCGCCGCTGATCTCCGGACATTCCGACCTGTCGATCGGGTCCCGGCTCGCCAAGGACGCGAGGGTGGTGCGTGGACCCAAGCGGGAGTTCATCTCGCGCTCCTACAACCTGATCCTGCGAACCACGATGCGCGCCAAGTTTTCCGACGCGCAATGTGGCTTCAAGGCGATGCGCACCGACATCGGCAGGCAGGTGCTGCCCTACATCACCGACACCGGCTGGTTCTTCGACACCGAACTCCTCGTCATCGCCCAGCGCGTCGGACTGCGGATCGCCGAGGTGCCGGTCGACTGGATCGACGATCCCGCCAGTACCGTCGACGTCGTCGCCACCGCCGTCGAGGACCTGAAGGGATGTGCGCGTGTGGGTTATGCGCTCGCCATGGGCACACTCCCCATCGCGGACCTGCGCACGATGATCGGCCGGGAACGGGCGCCCGGACCGGCGATCGCGGGTGTGCCACCCGGCCTGGTCGGCCAGCTCGCCCGATTCTGCGTCGTCGGTGTCGTCTCGACCATCGCCTATGCCGTGCTCTACCTGGTCCTGCACGAGCTCGTCGGTGCGCAGGTCGCCAACTTCCTTGCCCTGGCGGTCACGGCCGTGCTCAACACCTCCGCGAACCGGCGTTTCAGTTTCGGTGTGCAGGGCCGCGAGAACGCGGTCAAACACCAGGTCTTCGGGCTCGGCGTGTTCGTGTTCGGCTGGGCGGTGACGGCGCTGTCGCTGGTCGGTCTGCACCGATTCGCCCCCGGTGCCGACAAGCACGTCGAACTGCTCGTGCTGGTGATTGCCAACCTGGTCGCGACCGCCACCCGATTCGTCGGGCTGCGGTGGGTGTTCCGGTCACCCCAATCGCGCCGTCACGCCACCGAGACCGTCCGATGAAAGATCTGATGACTTACCCCGCTTCCGCTTTCGCGACTCCCGACGACGGCGCGAACCCCGGTTCGCCGAGCGAGCCCGCAGACGCGACCGGCGCGGCGACGGCCCCGGATGTTCATCCCCGGGGCCGCGTCGGTCTCGCAGTACTCGACGTTCCGCCGGCACTGTGGAAGTGGTCATCGCTGGCCGCGCTGCTCGTGGTCACCGCCATCATCGGCCTGTGGCACCTGTCGCTCAACGGCTGGGGCAACTCCTTCTACGCGGCGGCGATCCAGGCCGGATCGCAATCGTGGAAGGCATGGTTCTTCGGGTCCTCGGACATGGCCAACTCCATCACGGTCGACAAACCGCCTGCCTCGCTGTGGATTCCGGCGATCTCGGTGCGGATCTTCGGTCTCAACCCCTGGGCGATCCTGGTGCCCAACGCACTGATGGGTGTCGCCTCGGTGGCGTTGCTGTACGTGATCACCCGTCGTCATCTGGGTCACTGGGCGGGCATCCTCGCCGGCGCGGTACTCGCGCTGACACCGGTTGCGGCAATGATGTTCCGCTTCAACAACCCTGAGGCCCTGCTGATCCTGCTGATGATTGCCGCCGTGTGGGCCTGCCTGAAGGCGGTCGAGGACGGACGTATCCGGTGGATGATCCTCACCGGTGTGTTCGTCGGATTCGGCTTCCTCACCAAGCAGCTGCAGGTCATGCTCATCGTGCCGCCACTTGCGGTGACGTATCTGGCATGTGGGCCGCACGGGTGGATCAGGCGCGTCGGCCATCTGTTCGCCGCACTGGCTGCGCTAATCGTCAGCGCGGGGTGGTGGCTTCTCACCGTCGAACTGTGGCCGGCGTCCTCCCGGCCGTGGATCGGCGGGTCGCAGCACAACTCGATTCTCGAACTCACCTTGGGGTACAACGGCTTCGGGCGTCTCAGCGGCGATGAGACCGGCAGCGTCACGCCGGGTGGCGGTGGGCGCGCTCGCGCCGGCGAGCTCGGTGCAATGGCGTTCCCCGGCGGTGGTGGTCCGGGCGGGCCGGGCGGCCGCGGCGGCATGTGGGGCCAGACCGGCGTCCTGCGGATGTTCGAGCCCGCCCAGGGGGGCCAGATCGCGTGGCTGATCCCGAGCGCGCTGATCCTCGGGATCGGTGCGCTGGTGATCATCGGACGGGCCCCACGCACCGACCTGCGCCGCGCCTACCTGTCGGTGTGGGGACTGTGGCTCGTCGTCACGATGGCGGTCTTCAGCTTCATGGCGGGGATCTTCCACAGCTACTACACCGCGGCGCTGGCACCGGCGGTGGCGGCGGTTCTCGCCGGCGGCGGGGCGGTGGCGTGGCGGGCGCGGGAGACGCCGTGGGTGCGTGTGCTGCTCGCCGCGTCGGTGTGGGCGGCCGCTATCTGGGGATTCGTGTTGCTGGGCCGCGCACCGGACTTTGTGCCATGGCTGCGCTGGGCGGTGCTGTTCGTCGGTCTCGTCGGCGGTGCGGTGATGCTCCTCGCCCAGCGGGGCCCGATGTCGGCGGCCGCGCTGGTGTTCGCGCTCGTCGCCGGCCTGGCCGGGCCGTTGGCCTACACGGTCGACACCATCACCACCGCCAAGCAGGGCTCGATCATCAGCGCCGGTCCGCGCGTAGCGGGTGACGGCCCGGGCGGGTTCGGCGGTCCCGGATTCCACGGCCGTCACGGCCGGCAGATGGGTGGCCCGGGTCAGGGTCCGATGGGTCAGATGCCGGGGAGTGGCCGGATGCCGGGGGTGCCCGGTGGCTTCGGCGGCACGCCGACCTCCGACGGCTCCGGCGGCATGGGCCGGATGAACGGCCCGGGCGGCGGGCTGTTGACGGGGTCCAAGCCCAGTGCCGAGATGGTGGCGACACTGAGCAGCAACGCCGCCGACTTCACCTGGGTGGCCGCAGCGATCGGTTCCAACACCGCCTCGGGCTATCAGCTCGAAACCGGGTACTCGGTGATGCCGATCGGCGGATTCAACGGCACCGACCCGTCGCCGACCCTTGCCGGGTTCCGCAACCTGGTGGAGCAGAAGAAGATCCACTACTTCATCGGCGGTGGCGGCATGATGGGTGGTCGCTCCGATGGCAATTCGGCCCAGATCACCGACTGGGTGGAACAACATTTCCACAAATTGACGATTGACAATGTCACCTTGTATGACCTGACGTCGCCCATCTGATCCGTTAGGGTGCCCAGGTGGCATCACGGATCGGACATCGTCTCGTACGGATGACCGGTCGCGACCCGCGCCAACAGGGGCGGGCCGCGACCAATCTCGAACTCTTCTACGACCTCGTCTTCGTGGTCGTGTTCTCCGTCGCCGGGACGCAAGTCGCGCACTATCTCGCCGAAGGGCATTACCGCACTGCGATATTCGGCTATGTGTTCTGCACCTTCGCGGCGATCTGGGCGTGGATCAACTTCAGCTGGTTCGCGTCGGCGTTCGACACCGACGACTGGTTCTTCCGCGGTGTCGTCCTCGTCCAGATGATCGGCGTGGCGATCCTGGCACTCGGGGTCGCCCCGGCGTTCACCTCCATCGAGCACCACGCGCACGTCGACATCCGGGTACTCGTCATCGGTTACGTGGTGATGCGCGTCGGTTTGCTCACCCAATGGATCCGGGCCGGGGTCCAGAGCGCCGAATATCGGAACACCTGCTTCACCTACGCCGGTGCCGTCTTCGTCGCTCAGGTCGCCTGGGTGGTCGTCGCGATCATCCCGCTGTCTCTGTGGTCCACCTTCGTCGCCATCGCGTGCTGTGCGCTGATCGAGTTGCTGGGGCCGATCATCGCCGAGAACTTCGTGAAGCGGACGCCCTGGCATCCCCATCACATCGCCGAGCGCTACTCGCTGCTGACGATCATCACCCTGGGTGAGGGCGTGGTCGGCACGGTGGCGGTGATGCAGGCCACCATCGCGGCGCAGGGCTGGTCGGTGCAGTCCGCGGTCTTCGGGATCGCGGCGATCGTCATCACGTTCGCGATGTGGTGGATGTATTTCGTCATCCCGGTCGGCGATCGGCTGCATGCGCACCCGGAGAAGTGCTTTCCGTGGGGATACGGTCACATCGTCGTCTTCATCGCCGCCGCGGCCACCGGCGCCGGGCTGGAGGTGTCGGCGCTGCATACCGAACACGAGGCCTCGATCGGACCGGGCGCGGTCGTGGCGACGCTGGCCGTACCACTCGGCATCTACTGCGTCGGACTGCTCGTGATGTACGACTACCTGCTGCCCTTCGAGCCGCTCACGCTGCTCGGCGGAGCAGGGGCCATCGCCTTCCTGGTGGCCGCGGTCTGGTCGGCCGACGCCGGACTGTCGTTGTCGGCGGCCGTGGTCTTGGTGGCGTGCGCGCCCGTGTTCATCGTGGTGGTCGACGAGATCTTCGGGGTACGCCGACGCGCTCGGACGAGTCCGAACCCGACGAATTAGAGTCGTGGGCGTGCGCGTACTCGTGATCGGCTCGGGCGGCCGCGAACATGCCCTGCTCCTCGGACTCGCCGACGATCCGTCGGTCACCGATCTGCATGTTGCCCCGGGCAACGCCGGTACCGCGGCCGTCGCCACCAACCATGCGGTCGACGTCGCCTCCGCCGACGAGGTGGTGGGTCTGGCCCGCACGATCGCGGCGGACCTCGTCGTCATCGGCCCCGAGGTGCCGCTGGTGCTCGGGGTCGCGGATGCGTTGCGGGCAGCCGGTTTTGCCACCTTCGGTCCGGGCGCCGACGCCGCCCGCATCGAGGGTTCCAAGGCATTCGCCAAGGACGTCATGGCCGCGGCCGGGGTGCGCACGGCGCACGCCGAGGTCGTCGACAGTCCGGCGAACCTCGACGCCGCCCTCGACCGCTTCGGACCGACGTGGGTGGTCAAGGACGACGGATTGGCCGCGGGTAAGGGCGTGGTGGTCACCACCGACCGCGCCACAGCCCGCGATCACGCCGCGGAATGTCTCGAGAGCGGGCATCCGGTGCTGTTGGAGAGCTTCCTCGACGGCCCGGAGGTCTCACTGTTCTGCCTGGTCGACGGCGAGACCGTGGTTCCGCTGATCCCGGCCCAGGACCACAAACGCGTCGGCGACGGCGACGTCGGGCCCAACACCGGCGGAATGGGCGCCTATACGCCGCTGCCGTGGCTGCCCGCGGAGGTCACCGCGCAGATCGTCACCGAGGTCGTCGAGCCGGTGGCCGTCGAGATGGTGCGGCGCGGTTGCCCGTTCAGCGGTCTGCTCTACGCCGGGCTGGCCATCGGTGCCGACGGGCCTGCGGTCGTCGAGTTCAACTGCCGCTTCGGTGACCCGGAGACACAAGCGGTGCTGGCGCTGCTGAAATCACCTCTCGGGCAAGCGCTTCACGCCACCGCCACCGGAACGCTCGCCGACCTGGCGCCACTGGAGTGGGCCGAGGGGGCGGCCGTCGTCGTGGTGATCGCGGCCGAGAACTACCCGGGCAGCCCCCGCACCGGCGACGTGATCACCGGCGCCGAGGGGCCCGGCGTGCTGCACGCGGGAACCAGGCGCGACGCCGACGGCAACGTTGTATCGGCGGGTGGTCGCGTCCTCGGCGTCGTGGGGGTCGGTGCAGACCTCGCCGCGGCACGAGCGCAGGCCGATGAGCGGGTCGCCGCGATCAAGCTGGCCGGATCGCATCACCGCACCGATATCGGTAAGGCCGCGCTCGACGGCGCGATCTCGCTGTGACCGCCACCTCGGTGGGGTGATCGGCGAGGCCAGGTGAAGCCCGCGTTCGGGGGGCCGGCGCCCTGTGAAGTTCTCAAGGTACGGTTGCGGTCCCGGCAGGCGGGTGCAGGGTCGGAAAGTAGTTGCGGGCGGCTGGATTCAGGCCGCGCTGTCGAGGTAGTCGATGTGGCCGAGTCCGAGAACGATGGCGTCGGCGTGGTCGAGGGATATCGCACCGTCGACGGTGTGAATACGCAAACCGCGTCGATATCCGTGGCGGTTCCGACGCGAACAAGCCGGCCGGCGACAGCGGGCGCGATTCCCATGGTGATCAACAGTTGCCGCACCGGACGGCCTTGGGGTGCGGTCACCATGAGACGGTCGAACTCACCGGTCAACGTCGCGGCGAGGTGATCGACCTTGTTGCGCAAGATGATCAGTTGCTGCATCGCCGTGAACGCTTCCCGCGAACCGATGTCCGCGCGGACCGTCCGGTCGTCGAGTTGTGCGATGAGGCCCGCGAACAGTTCGGCAGAAAGGTCTGCGGACCGTGAAGCCGAAGGCGTGGTGGCATCGATTTCACAAGGGCTGCAACTACTTTCGCCACACCAGTGAACAGTTGCCACAGTGGTGAACGGGTTTCCCTGCGGTGGACAGTCTTCACGTAGGCCGGTGATCTACTACAGACTGCGCCCGAGGAATTCGATCTGCTCGGGCAGCACGCCGCGCCAGTAGCGGTTGTCGTGCCCGCCCGGACCGGTCGTGAACGCGGCGGGCGGATGCAGTCCGGCCGCCCACTGCTGGGTGTAGGAGAAGGACTGGTCCTCGGAGCCGACCGCGATCATGAGCGGAATCCGACGGAAGGCATCCTGCTGGCCGAACAGCGAATTCCGTTGGTAGTCAGCCACATTGTCGAAGGCTCGGCGCGGGAAGTTGCGTGGGTCCGCCCACAGTGCCGGTGAGCTCACGGCGATCGACGCGACGCGCGAAGCCCCCAGCGTCGCCCCGATGCGCAGCGCGCCGTATCCGCCCATCGACCACCCGAAGAGTCCGATCCGATCGGTGGACAACCCCAGGTCCGGATTCGTCTCCAGCATCGGGATGAATTCGTCGATCACCATCGCCGCACCATCGGTGCCGTCGGCGCGGGCATGCCAGTAGTTGCGGTCGCCGTCGACGGCGGCGATCGCGAACGGTGTGTTGCCGGCGTCGACGTAGGTCTGCAATTGCTTGTGTATCGCCAGTGGCGAGGTGAAGATCGTCATCTCGTCGGTGGTGAGCGCGTGCAGCACCACGACCACCGGCAGGACGCCGCTCACGCCATGCGGGCGGGCCATCACCCATCGGGTCTCCCGCCCGAGCATGTGGGTCGAGACGAAACTGCCGGTGGTCAACGGCGGCCCGTCGCCGATCGGTGGGGTGGAGGTCGTCGACGGCAACAGGTCGTCGGCGGCGTCGGTGGAACGTCGGCTGTTGACCGGGACCGTCCGCTCGGCACAGGCCGCCAGCCCCAACGCTGCGGCGGCCAATCCGCCGCCGAGCAGACCGCGGCGGGTCAGCCCGGCTGTGGTGGGGGCGCTGTCGACGGTCATCGCGACAAGGCTAGGTGAGGAACAGACTTCCCGCTCACTCATTTGCTTCCCGCGCTCCGATCTCGGTGAGCGGGAAGCAAATGAATGAGCGGGAACCTCGACGGCTCCGCTCAGGCCGGCAACGCCCGATCGCGGTGCGGTGGTTGTGCATCCAGCGGTTGCCCGTTGACGTCGAACGACAGCGAGATCTCGGACGAGCCGTCGGTGACGACGCAGTGCGAGACCTCGCCGGCGTCGATTCCGACCTCCGGTATCCGTTGCCACACCACATGCCAGCCGAGTCGGACGGCCACACCGTGCAGCGCCACCCGGTGATCGCCGACCGGCACCGCGTCGAGCAACGTGGGCAATGCGGCGACGAGATCGGCGAACGTCGGCTCGGGCAGTGCAAGTCCGGTCACCATGATCACGTCGAAGCCGCCGTCGGCTCTGTCCACGCGCAGATCCGGACCGGCACCGGTGAGTTGTACGGCCACCGCGCCGATGGTTGCGGCGATCACGTTGGGGGCCAAGGACTCCGGAGGACAGGGCAGAGGCAGTTCGGGTGCGAGCAGTTCGGCCACATTCAGGCGTTCGCCGGCGCGTCGCAGCTCGGCGACCCGCAGGTCGGCGGGAAGGTCCGGATCGGGGGCGGCCCACGCCCACCGGATCGTGGCGCCCGCGCGTCCCGGGTCACCCACCGACGCCACCGGTGAGCGGTGGGCCCGGATCTGCCGGAGCGGATCGTCGATCGCCGTGAACACCGCCGCAGTGCCGACGATGTTGCAGGTGTACTCGCCGAGTTCGCGCGTCAGGTGGTGCTGCAGTGCCGTGCGGCGAAGTTCGGCGTACCACGCGCCGCAGTCGGCCACTGCGCGCAAACCGTCGAGAGACATGCGGCCACGCTAAGCCGGCCGACGACCCCCGCGATCGTTCTGTCGGGTGATCGAACGACCGCCCTCACGACGGCAGATCCGCCGAAAAGCGCATGGTGATCCAGGTCACCCTGGCAGCATGGTCGCCATGACATCGGCCGCCACCCCGAAGGGCACGCGCCGGCGCACTCGACTCATCGAGGCCGCCGGCGCATTGCTGCTCGAAGGTGGATTCGACGCGGTCCGCCACCGCGCGGTGGCAGATCGCGCGAAGCTTCCGCTGGCCTCGACGACGTACTACTTCGCATCGCTCGAAGACCTGATGGCCGAGGCCGCGCAGTACATCACCCGGAGCGCCGACGAGGCCATCGCGGCCCGCGGCGCGGCACTCACCCGTCGGCGGCGTGGTGTCGCGGCCACCGCGGAGGCGTTGTCGGCGGTGTTCGTCGGATCGCAGACCCCGATCGAGGATCTCGCCGCACGCTATGAACTGATCGCGCTGGCACCCCGGTATCCGCTGCTCTGTGACATCGTCGAGGAGCGCAGGCAGCACGTGTCCGAGATCCACGAAGGGGTGCTGGCCAAATCGGGGCGGAGCTGCGACCCGCGACAGGTGGATTGGCTCATCGCGGTGGAGGATGGGGCGGTGGTCGGGTCCCTGGGTTGCTCGGACGGATCACCGTTCGAGGCGGCCCGGGCGGCACTGGGCGGGGTCGTCGACCTACTCGCACCGCGAATATGAAGTGGCGCAAGACAAGACATATGACGTGAGAAAAGAGGAGTCCATGGGGGAACGCTCGGTGACACGGTGGCGGCGCGCAATGCTGTCGATCTCGGCGACGGCGGCGGTGATGGCTGCCGCACTGATCGGCGGACTGGGCGCCGGGGCGGCGCAGGCGGCGCCGAGCGGCCAGCCGGACCCCGGAATTCCGTTCTCGTCGGTTGTCTACGGCACCGGTTGCGCCTATAGCCTGACCGTGCCGGTGAACTCGGTCGGCATGGTCTCCTTCTACGAGCAGCGCAAGGGCTTTCCGCCGATCTTCATCGGCAAGACGCCGGCGTATCAGCTGAGCGCCACGGTGATCTGGGTACCGCGTCACCTCGGCGACCGCACGCTCTATGCGGTACAGAACGGGCAGAAGTCGCCGACCACCGTCGCGCGGGTCCATCAGGGCTACGGCTCGGGTGGTCTCTGCTTCGCACTCTGACGCCGACAGCGCTGACCGCTGTCGCGCGCCGCAAACTACACTGTTGACGTGTCGAAACCTGCCATCAGCAATGTCCTTGCGAGCCGCTATGCGTCGGCCGATCTCGTCTCGATCTGGTCGGCGACCAACAAGATCATCGCTGAACGGCAGCTGTGGATCGCGGTACTCAGGGCGCAGCGCGACCTCGGGATCGAGGTGCCGGAGCATGCGATCGCCGATTACGAGCGGGTCGTCGACCAGGTTGATCTGAATTCGATCGCCGAGCGCGAGCGCGTGACCCGCCACGACGTGAAGGCCAGGATCGAGGAATTCAACGCGCTGGCCGGCCACGAGCAGATCCACAAGGGGATGACGAGCCGTGATCTCACCGAGAACGTCGAGCAGCTGCAGATCCTGCAGTCGTTGCGGTACGTGCATGCACACGGTGTCGCGGTGCTCGCACGGCTCGTCGAACGTGCTGCGGAGTATTCGTCGGTGGTGATGGCCGGCCGCAGCCACAACGTGGCCGCGCAGGCGACGACGCTGGGCAAGCGATTCGCCTCGGCCGCCGACGAGCTGATGATCGGACTCACCAGACTCGCCGAGCTCATCGACCGCTACCCGCTGCGCGGGATCAAGGGCCCGATGGGCACCAGCCAGGACATGCTCGACCTGCTCGGTGGCGACGCCGCCAAGCTCGCCGACCTCGAGGCACGCGTCGCCACGCACCTCGGATTCTCGCGGTCGTTCACCTCGGTCGGGCAGATCTATCCTCGCTCGCTCGACCACGATGTGGTCTCCGCGCTGGTCCAGCTCGCCGCGGCACCGTCGTCGCTGGCCCACACGATCCGGCTGATGGCCGGCCATGAGCTGGTGACCGAAGGTTTTCAGCCCGGGCAGGTCGGGTCGTCGGCGATGCCGCACAAGATGAACACCCGCAGCTGCGAACGCGTCAACGGACTTCAGGTGGTGCTGCGCGGGTATGGGTCGATGACCGCCGAGCTCGCGGGCGCCCAGTGGAACGAGGGTGACGTCTTCTGCTCGGTGGTGCGTCGCGTGGCATTGCCCGACGCGTTCTTCGCCATCGACGGACTGATGGAGACCTTCTTGACGGTGCTCGCCGAATTCGGCGCGTACCCGGCGGTGATCGCCAACGAACTCGATCGGTACCTGCCGTTCCTGGCGACCACCAAGGTGCTGATGGCGTCGGTACGCGCCGGGGTCGGACGCGAAACCGCGCACGAGGCCATCAAGGAGAACGCCGTCGCCGTCGCGCTCGCGATGCGGGAACAGGGTCGCCGCCCCGACCTGCTCGATCGCCTCGCCGCCGACGACCGCATCCCGCTCGATCGGGCACAGCTCGACGCATTGCTCGGCGACAAGGAGGCCTTCGTCGGTGCGGCCGGCCGTCAGGTGGCCGACGTCATCGCCGCCGCGGAGAAGATCATCGCAGGCAACCCCGAGGCCGCCGCGTACACGCCGGCCCCGATTCTCTGACGCCGATTCTCTGACAGCGATTCGCTGTTGCGGACCGGGGATGTCCGCAATGTGTGGCACCGTCACCGGCATGACATTCGAATTCCAGGTCACCATCGATTCTGCCGATCCGGCGGCGTTGTCCGCGTTCTGGGCCGAGGTGCTGGGCTATCGGCTCCAGGACCCGCCGCCGGGCTTCGACACCTGGGATGCCGCGCTCGATGCGATGGGCATCCCCGAGGATCGGCGCAACGATGCGTCGGCGCTCATCGACCCCGCCGCGCCGGGAGCGCAGCGAGCGGGCCGAATCCCCTCAGGCGTGGGCGCGCGGATCTTCTTTCAACGGGTTCCCGAAACCAAGACCGTCAAAAACCGTGTCCACCTTGACGTCCGGGCCGCACCCGGGTTGTCGGGGGACGAGCGGATGGCCGCCCTGGAGCGTAGGTGCGCGGAGCTGATCGACGCCGGTGCCACCCGGATCGCGCGGCACGAACCGGCGCCGCCGCTGCAGAACGGACACCTCGTGATGGCCGACCCCGAAGGCAACGAGTTCTGCCTCGACTGAGCCGGAGCAGTCGGATGGCCGCCTATCCGACTTCCGTCTATCCGACTTCCGTCTATCCGACTTCCGCCTATTCGACTTCCGCCTATTCGACTTCCGCCTATTCGACTTCCGCCTATTCGACTTCCGCCTATTCGACTTCCGGCCGTTCGGCGTGCCCCAACTGCCAGTCGGGCAGCACCGAGTCGCGGACGCGGCGTTTGAGTTCGGCCGCGTCGGGAAATCCGCCGTCGCGTTTGCGTTCCCAGATCTGCCGGCCGTCGGCGTCGATGACGAAGATGCCGCCGGTGCCCGGACGCAGGGTGACCGCGGCAAGGTCGGCGCCGAACGTCGACAGCAGTTCGGCGGCCATCCAACTCGCCCGTAACAGCCAGTTGCACTGTGTGCAGTAGGTGATGGTGATCTGCGGGGCGCCCATGGCCACCCAGCCTGCCAGACATCGCTGCCGCGCACTATGGTCGAGACCATGCGTCCGGCCCTCGACTCGTACACCTTCCTCGCCTCCGGCAAGGTCCGCGAGATCTATCAGATCGACGACGACACGTTGCTGATGGTGGCCAGCGATCGGATCTCGGCCTACGACCACGTCCTGAGCCCCGCGATCCCCGACAAGGGGTGCATCCTGACCGCGATGAGTTTCTTCTGGTTCGATGCGCTCGGGGTCGCCGACCATCTCGTCGGCGGGCCCACCGACGATCGCATCCCCGCCGACTGCGTGGGTCGCTCGATGGTGGTGCGCAAGCTGCCGATGGTGCCGGTGGAATGTGTGGCCCGCGGCTACCTGACCGGCTCGGGCCTCGTCGACTACCGGGCGAGCGGTGCGGTGTGCGGGGTGGCCTTGCCTGCCGGTCTCGACGAGTCCGACAGACTGCCCGAGCCGATCTTCACCCCCGCCACCAAGGCCGAACAGGGTGATCATGACGAGAACATCAGCTTCGAGACCGTCGCCGCCCACGTGGGGGACCGCCTGGCCGGCGCGCTGCGCGACGCCACCCTCGACATCTACCGGCGCGCGTCCGAGTTGGCCGCGGAGCGCGGAATCATCCTCGCCGACACCAAGTTCGAGTTCGGGCAGGATGCCGACGGATCGCTGGTACTGGCCGACGAAGTCCTCACCCCGGACTCGTCGCGGTATTGGGAGGCGGCCACCTATATGCCCGGGCGGGTGCAACCGAGCTTCGACAAGCAGATCGTCCGCAACTGGCTGACCTCGCCGGAATCCGGCTGGGACCGCGCTTCCGACGAGACACCGCCGGCTCTCCCGCCCGAAGTGGTGAGCCGTACCCGAGACCGTTACATCGAGGCCTACGAATGGATTTCGCAGAAATCGTTCGATGACTGGCCGCAGGGATAGGAGTTCCGTGACCGACTCATCGACGTCGCAACCTGCCGCTCGTACCGCGATACCCGCGGCGAAGAAGGTTCCCACCGAGCGTGTGCATCACGGCGACACCGTGATCGACGACTACGAGTGGTTGCGCGACAAGGACGATCCCGAGGTGATCGCCTACCTCGAGGCGCAGAACGCCTACACCGAGGAACACACCGCCCCGCTCGCGGACCTGCGATCGACGATCTTCGACGAGATCCGCTCGCGCACCAAGGAAACCGACATGTCGGTGCCGTCGCGGCGTGGGGACTACTGGTATTTCGCGCGGACGCTCGAGGGCAAACAGTATGGGACGCAATGCCGCTGCCCGATCGGCGATCCGGATGACTGGACCCCGCCGACCGTGTCGGAGGATACGCCGCTGCCCGATGAGGAAGTGCTCTTCGACGCGAACGCCGAGGCCGACGGCCACGACTTCTTCAGCGTGGGTGCGCTGACGGTGAGCCATGACGGCAATTGGCTGGCCTACAGCACCGACGTCGTCGGTGACGAACGGTACACATTGCGGTTCAAGGACCTTCGGACCGGCGAGCTGCTCGACGATGTCATCGCCGACACCGCAGGCGGCGCCGTGTGGTCCGCCGACACCAAGCATGTCTTCTATCAGACCGTCGACGCCGCGTGGCGCCCGGACACGGTGTGGCGCCACGACATCGGTGCCGGTACGCCGGATGTGAAGGTCTTCTACGAACCCGACGAGCGGTACTGGGTCGGCATGGGCGCGACCCGCAGCGACAAGTACCTGGTGATCGCGGTCGGCTCCAAGATCACCTCCGAATGCTTCGTTCTCGCGGCCGACGATCCGACCGGCGAATTCCGCAGCGTCGCACCACGGGTCGACGGCGTGGAGTACAACGTCGAGCATGCCGAGATCGACGGCCGTGACTACTTCCTGATCGTGCACAACGACATTCGTGACGGCGAGAAGGCCGAGGACTTTGCCGTCGACATCGCGCCTGCCGACGATCCGGGCTCCCGGACCGAGTTCATCGGGCATCGCCGGGGCTTCCGGATCGAGGACGTCGACGCCTTCCGGGATTACCTGGTCCTGAGCTATCGGGCCGACGCGTTGCCGCGGGCGGCCATCGCCGACCTGCGTCGGATCGACGGCGTCCCGGTGGCCGAGGACTTCATCGAGGTCGCCGTCGCGCAGGAACTGTTCTCCCTCGGTCTCGGGGGGAATCGTGAGTGGGCCACGCCGAGGCTGCGTTTCGGGTACGGGAGCTTCATCGAACCGTCGGAGCTGTTCGAACTCGACGTGACGACCGGGGAGCGGATTCTGCTCAAACGGCAGCCGGTGCTCGGCGACTACGACATCGACGACTACGTGCAGTCGCGGGAATGGGCGACCGCCGCCGACGGCACGCGCATCCCGCTCTCGATCGTGCGCCGCAAGTTCGTGGCGGAACCCGGTGCACAGGGCGCGGCACCGGCGCCGCTGCTGCTCTACGGCTACGGCTCGTATGAAGCCAGTTTCGATCCGTCGTTCTCGGTGTCGCGGCTGTCGATGCTCGATCGCGGGGTGGTGTTCGTGCTCGCCCATGTCCGCGGGGGCGGCGAGATGGGCCGGCACTGGTACGAGACCGGCAAGACCCTCACCAAGAAGAACACCTTCACCGACTTCGTCGACGCCGGCCGCTACGTCGTCGAACGTGGTTGGACCACACCGAAACAGATGGTGGCCGAAGGTGGTTCGGCCGGTGGTCTGTTGATGGGTGCGGTCGCGAATCTGGCACCCGAGCTGTTCCACGGCATCCTCGCGTCGGTGCCGTTCGTCGATGCACTCAACTCGATCCTCGACCCGTCACTGCCGTTGACGGTGATCGAATGGGACGAGTGGGGCGACCCGCTCCACGATCCGGTCGTCTACGAGTACATGAAGTCGTACTCGCCCTACGAGAACGTCACCGCCAAGCCGTATCCGGCCATTCTCGCCCAGACATCGCTCAACGACACCCGCGTGCTGTTCACCGAGGCGGCGAAATGGGTTGCCCGGCTTCAGGAACTGAGCACCTCCGACAATCCGATCCTGCTCAAGACCGAGATGTCGGCCGGTCATGGTGGTGTCTCCGGCCGCTATAAGCAGTGGGAGGAGATCGCCTTCGAGATCGCCTGGATCCTGGCGCAGACCGGAGCGGTCACGGCCTGATACGCCGCAGCCATCGAACAAGGAGGCCCGCACCCAGGGTGACGGGTGCGGGCCTCCTTGTTCGCGATGCCGGGCGCTCAGTGCATCAGCGTCGGTGCGCGATCCATGTCCTCCTCGACGAGCGGGGAGGCGATCTTCTTGCGGGGCAGGAAGAACGCGGGGATCACGGTCACTGCGACCAGCACCGCGGAGACGATGAACGTCTGTCCGAATGCGCTTGCCGCCCAGTCGAACCACTGGTGGTCGATCTGTGCCGGTGCCTGCCCGGCCTTGACCGCTGCCTGGTACTTGTCCGGGGCCGCGTTCGAGCTGATCGCCAGCAGCGATTCCGGGTGCGACTTGAACATGTTGGCCAGGACGACCGAGATCACGGCGGTGCCGATCGACGACGAGGTCTGCTGGACCACGTTCATCAACGTCGAACCGTCGGGCACCTGCGAGTTGCTCAGGGTCGCCAGGGCAGCCGACATGATCGGCATCATCGTCATGCCCATGCCGAGGCCCTGCACGAACAGCGCCAGGCAGACCGCCCAGTAGGGCGTGTCGGCACCGAGGAAGACGAAGTAGCCCATGCCGAGGAAGATCAGCACGATGCCGCCGAGGACGAACTTGCCCGGTCCCATCTTGTCGGTGAGGCGACCGGCGATCGGCATGGTGAGCATCGCGCCGAGGCCCTGCGGCGCCAGCAACAGGCCGGCCATCAACGTGGACTCGCCACGCACACCGATGAAGTACTGCGGATAGAGCAGTGCCGCACCGAAGAAGGCGATCATGAAGGTCGTCATGGTGAGCACCGCGATGGTGAGGGTCTTGTTCTTGAACAGCCGCAGATCCAGCAGCGGATTCTTAGCCCGCAGTGCGTGGAAGACGAACGCGATGATCAGCACGGCGCCGATGATCGTCGTGACCAGCACCTTGGTGTCCATGAACGTGCCCGCGTCGGTGCTCGAGGAGATGCCGTAGAGGAACAGCGCCAGGCCTGGCGAGAGCATCAGCAAGCCGAAGATGTCGAACGTCGGACGGGTCTTCTCCTCGTCGTCACGCAGCACCAGCCATGAATAGACGAGTGCGACGAGACCGATCGGGACGTTGATCAGGAACACCCAGTGCCAGCTGGCCTTCTCGATCAGCAGACCACCGAGGATCGGGCCGGCGATCGGGCCGAGCAGCATCGGGATGCCGAGGACGGCCATCACCGAGCCGACGCGTTCGGGACCCGCGGCCTTGGTGAGGATCATCATGCCGATCGGCATCAGCAGACCACCGCCGAGGCCCTGGATCACGCGGAAGGTGACGAGGGAACCGATGTTCCACGCGACCGCGCACAACGCCGAGCCGACGAGGAACAGGACCAGCGAGGTCATGTAGACCTTCTTGGTGCCGAAACGTGCTGCGGCCCAACTCGAGAGCGGGATGACCGCGGCCAGTGCCAGGGTGTAGCCGGTCATCGTCCAGGCGGCACCGGCGGCATTCGTGTTGAACGTCTCCTGGAAGGTGTTCTGCGCCACCGACACCACGGTCACGTCGAGGATCGACATGATGGCGCCGAGCACGACCACGCCGGCGACGGTCAGCACGTGCCGGTCGAGTTTGGTATCCGGTGGGCCGGCGTGGGCGTGATCGCCGGTGGAGGTACTGGTCATGACGAGACTCTCTGTTCGTGGGCGGTCTGTTCGTGGGCGGGACGGGTCGGATCGAAGTAGTCGGTGGGGGAGTCGATGATGGGCCGTAGCGCGTCGGTCAATGCTTCGCGGTGTGCGGCGGGCAACCGGGCCACGAAGTCGGTGATGACCTCCTGGCGGATGCTCAATTGTTCGTCGACGAAGCGTCGGCCGCCGTCGGTGAGACTGATCCGCTTGACCCGGCGGTCGGCGGGATCTTCGCGGCGGTCGACGAAGCCGAGCCGCATGAGCCGGTCGACGGTCCGTCCGGTCGCGGCGAGCGAGAGGCCGATGACGTCGGCGATCTCGTGGACCGACATCGGCACCTGGGCGTCACCGGCGGCGAATACCACTCGGATCTGCGAGAACGTGAGGTCGGTGGTGGCGAGGTCGTCCATCGCGGCGGCCTTGCCCAGACAGGTCAGTCGATCCAAGAACTCGTGCAGCGCACGGCACGCGGAATCGATGGAAGAGGACACTCGAAAAATACTAACGGCCACGCAACTATCGCGCGAACACAATTATTGGTGAGTTGTGTCATATCTCCCCGGGACGGTGAGCTGTGGCATAGCGGTCGGACGATTACCCTCGACGGTCATGAGCAATGTGAAGAACATCCCTGTGGCCGCCCTCGATGGATCGGCACTGTCCCTCGCAGATTTCGAGGGTCCGCTGCTGGTGGTCAACGTCGCCAGCAAATGCGGTCTGACCCCGCAATACACCGGACTCGAGGAACTGGCCACGACCTACGGCGATCGTGGTCTGACCGTCGTCGGCGTGCCCTGCAACCAGTTCATGGGCCAGGAGCCCGGCAGTGCCGAGGAGATCGCCACCTTCTGCTCCACCAACTACGGCGTCACCTTCCCGCTGCTCGAGAAGACCGACGTCAACGGCGACGGACGGCATCCGCTGTATGCCGAACTGACCGCCCTCGCCGACGCCGACGGCGAGGCCGGGGACATCCAATGGAACTTCGAGAAGTTCCTCGTCGGTGCCGACGGCGAACCCGTCGCCCGATTCCGTCCGCGGACCGAACCCACCGCGCCCGAGGTCGTCGCGGCCATCGAGGCGGTGCTCTGACCGCACCGGGCATTCGCCCCAACCGGTAAGGTAACCGGTGTTCAGCCAACCTTCGACGCCCTTGTGAGACGTCGGAGAAACCGAATGGGAGCAATTGCCGATGGCACGAGTGGTGGTCGACGTGATGCCCAAGGCCGAGATCCTCGATCCGCAGGGACAGGCGATCGTCGGTGCGCTGGGGCGCCTGGGGATTGCCGGGGTCGCAGATGTCCGCCAGGGCAAGCGTTTCGAGCTCGAGGTCGACGACGCCGTCGACGACGTGACGCTGGAGAAGATCGCCGAGGAACTCCTCACCAATACGGTGGTCGAGAACTTCAGCGTCTCCCGGATCTCCGGGTAGCGCCGCGATGACAGCACGAATCGGGGTCATCACCTTTCCCGGCAGCCTCGACGACGCCGACGCCGCTCGCGCCGTCCGCCTCGCCGGTGCGCAGGCCGTCGAGCTGTGGCACGGCGACGCCGACCTCAAGGGCGTCGACGCCGTCATCGTCCCGGGCGGTTTCTCCTACGGCGACTACCTGCGCGCCGGTGCGATCGCCAAATTCGCCCCGGTCATGGGATCGGTACTAGAGGCCGCGGGCAAGGGTATGCCGGTCCTGGGTATCTGCAACGGCTTTCAGGTGCTGTGCGAGGCCGGATTGCTGCCGGGCGCGCTCACGCGCAACGAGGGCCTGCACTTCATCTGCCGCGACCAGTGGCTGCGCGTCGAATCCACCTCCACCGCTTGGACCACTCGCTTCGAGCGGGGTGCGGAGATCCTGATTCCGCTCAAGTCGGGGGAAGGGCGTTACGTCGCGCCGCAGCGCAAACTCGAGGAACTCGAGGGCGAAGGCCTGATCGCGTTCACCTACGCCGGCGGCAACCCGAACGGCTCGGCCCTCGACATCGCCGGCATCAGCAGTCCGGACGGGCGGATCGTCGGACTGATGCCACATCCCGAGCACGCCACCGAGGCGCTGACCGGTCCGAGCGACGATGGCCTCGGACTCTTCTATTCGGCGATCGACGCGGTGCTCGCCAACGCGTGAGCACCAAGATCCCCGTGACCGGCTGAGAACGTCTGGGAGATATGACCACACCACGCCTGTCCACCACCGCGACCGCCGCCGGTCTCGGCGCGTTCATCGACGCCTCGCCGTCGCCGTTTCATGTCTGTGCCACGGTGGCGGAGACGTTGGCGGAGGCCGGTTTCCGACGGCTGCACGAAGATCACGAGTGGAATCTCGATGCCGCGCAGAGCCCGGATGTGGTGCCGCAGCGCCACTACGTGATCCGCGGCGGTTCGATCATCGCGTGGGATCTCGGTGACGGCAGCGACTTCCGCATCGTGGGCGGGCACACCGACAGCCCCAACCTCCGTGTCAAACAACGGCCCGACCGGGTCGGTGCCGGCGTGTCGACGGTGGCCCTCGAACCCTACGGCGGTGCCTGGCTGAACTCCTGGCTCGACCGCGACCTCGGCCTCTCCGGCCGGTTGGCCTACCGCGTGGGAGACCGTGTCGAGCACACGTTGGTGCATGTGGCCGAACCGGTGATCCGGGTGCCGCAGTTGGCGATTCACCTGTCGGCCGACCGCAAGGGCGTCACGCTCGATCCACAGCGGCATCTCGACGGGCTGTGGTCGCTCGGTGCAGATGCGCCCGACGTGCTGAGTTGGGTAGCCGAATACGCTGCGGTGGCACCGGATTCGCTGCTCGGCTGGGAACTGATGACGCACGACGTCACGCCGTCGGGGCTGATCGGCATCGACGAGTCCATGCTCAGCGCGCCGCGCCTGGACAATCAGGGCACCTGTTACGCGGGACTGCGGGCGCTGCTCGACGGCACGCCGTCGAGCCACACGCGCGTGCTGGCGCTGTTCGATCACGAGGAGGTGGGCAGCGGGTCCGAGCGGGGCGCGGCATCGGACTTGCTGGCCACGGTGCTCGAGCGAATCGTATTGTCGCGTGGCGGAACACGGGCCGACTATCTGCAGGCGGTCGCGGGCAGTGTCTGTCTGTCGGGAGACATGGCCCACGCCACCCACCCGAATTATCCGGAGCGGCACGAACCCGGCCATCACATCGCCCTCGACGGCGGTCCGGTGCTCAAGGTGAACCAGAATCTCCGCTACGCCTCGGATGCGGTGGGGGAGGCGATCTTCGCGCTGGCCTGCGACACCGCCGGCGTTCCGATGCAGCGCTACGTCCACCGCGCCGATCTGCCGTGCGGGTCGACGATCGGCCCCATCACGGCCGCGCGCACCGGGCTACGGACCATCGACGTCGGCGCTCCGCAACTGGCCATGCACAGCGCGCGCGAACTCATGGGTGCCGCCGACGTCCCGATGTATTCCGCTGCGCTACAGGCCTTTCTGGGCGCAGAGTAGCCGCCCCCCGGCGACTGCGGGTGGCTGTGCCCGTCAGTACCCGTGCGCAAATCCGAGGACGTCGCTGACGTAGGTCATCGAATTGTTGTAGCGCAGCACCGCCGTCGTCTGGCCGGCGACGTCGCGCAGGTTCAGGCCGCCGTCGCACAGGTAGTGCGCGGTGGTCAGGGCGGCGTCGAAGACGTTCTGTGGGTCGATCACGCCGTCGCCGTTGCCGTCGGCGCCGTACTTCTTCCAGGTCGCCGGGATGAACTGCATCGGTCCGACCGCGCGGTCGTGGACCGGATCACCGTCGATGGCTCCGCCGTCGGTGTCGGTGATGACCTCATTGCCGGCCAGCGAACCGTCGAGCGTGGGCCCGAAGATCGGATCGCGCAGACGACCGGACGAGTCGGCGTCGCCGTTGTTGGCGTGATGGGATTCGACATTCCCGATGCCCGCGATCAGTCGCCAGTCGATGCCACAGGCGGGTTGGGTGCGGGCGATGTTGTCCGCCGCTGCCTTGTAGGCGCGGTAGTTGATCGACGGCACCGCTCCGTCGGTCACGCTCGCCGGCAGTGGTGCCGTGTCGGCTCGGACCGGGGCCACCGTGGGGCCGGCTGCGGGACGGGTCGGCAGCGACGTCGGGGTGTTGGTGCGAGTCGGTGCCGACGACTGGGTGGGCGATTGTGGCGCCGATGCGGCCGCCGACGGCGGGGCCGACGCCGCGCTCCCGTGGGCGTCGTCGGTGGCGGCGGCCGCGGCTGCTGCGCATACGCCGACCATCGGGATCATTGCGGCGGCAAGCATGGACTTGCGTGAGCGCGGCAGGAATGCCGCGCGTGATTTGGAGTGCTTCCCCAACTTCGGACCTCGAATACAGACTCGGATTGCTCGCAGATCGGTACATCTCGGCCATCCCTTCCGGAAATGGGCCGCGGCCGACGGTACAGGCTTTCGTGTCCATTCCGTTATCTGCTCGTTACCGAATCTGGGAGTTCACTGAGCGCAGGCACGGCCATTGCAGGTCATGCCGACGAGTGACACCCAGATGTGAGTCCGCCCACAGCGAGGTTTGAGGTCGCGGCGACGTGGTCGGGTGCTCGGTAGGAGTTCGGCTGTCAGTTCGGCGCGAAAACCCGCATGCTCGACCCCTCTCGGGCGACGAGGAAGCCGTCGACGGCATCGACCTGCCCGTTGACGTCGACCGACCAGGCGAAGCCACCCGCGGCCGGGTCGACGGCGCTGATCCGGGTGTTGCTGGCGAAGATGAGGTCCTTGCCACTCGACCCGACGCACCGCAGATTGTCGAGGTTCGCGTCGGGGTCGCCGAACTCCGGGGCGGGCAGCGAGCCGAGATGCGTGCCGTCGGCGAGTGCGTAGATCGACCGCGCCCGGCTCTTGAGGGCGAATGCCACCGCGTCGCCGCAGGGCCGGGTGTTGGCCTTGGACAGTTCTTCGTCGGAGATCTGCCACAACGCGCCCGGCCTGGCCGGATCGACCACGACATAGGTGCCCTGGGTTGCTTGCATCTGCGCGTCGCCGGTCCGCGTCAAGACGGCCAGCGTGGACGGACCGGTGAGGACGTGCATGCCGGCGACGTGCGCAACGGGTCGGGGGTCGAGGACGCCGTCGGTGACCGCATAGGAGTCGAACATGCGATTATCCGGATCGGTGTGTTCGACGGTGACACCGGTTCCGAACGCGGTGATCGTGCAGTCGGTGCAGTGCAGACGGTCGGCGCCGGATGCGGGATCGACGATGAAACGCCCGGCGTCGCTGGTGCTGATCTGCAGCAGGCCATCGTCGAGGACGGTCGCCGTGGCCGCTTGTGCGAACGATCGGGACCATAATTTGTGGCCGTCGGGGGTGAACATCGAGGCCTGGTGCCCCGACGAGGAGATCCGCAGAAAGTTCGGGCCGACCCCGGTGACCAGTTCGGTGTCCTCGAGGGGCATCCGATCACCGTGGTTGCCGTCCTCGTCGAGAAGATAGAAGCCGCGATCGAGCTCACTGTTGGCGTTGACCGCGCATCCGACGACGCCGTCGGCGGTCATCCCGCAACTGCCGGTGCCGGCCCGCAGCGGATGGTCCCACACCTGGTGCCCGTTGTCGCGGTCGAGCAACAGATAGGCCCGCCCGATCCCGGACGGGTAACTCACCAACCAGCGATCACCTCGGGTCGCGACGACCTCGATGCGATCGCCCGAGGTGTAATCGGGCAGCGTCGTGTTCGAGATCGTCCATGCCACATCGGGTTCGTGGACATACGAGCGCAGCAGACCGTAGTCGTGTCGGGTCGACGGCCGATCGGGGGTCCCGATGGCCAGGACCGCCCCCACCGCCGCGACGAGCGCCACGGCCGCGACGATGGCGACGGTGCCGATGCCGAACGGGAGTCGACGGCGCGCTCGACGAAGCGACGAGGTGAGTGCTCTCGACACCGGTCACCGTCCCCCATGGACCACTGGCACACACATGGCGACCAGTCAATCACGCGGCCATACGTGGGGAGGGTGCCGGCGCGGATCAGTCGGTGACGCGGATCAGTCGGTGGCGCGGATCAGTCGGTGACACGGATCAGTCGGTGACACGGATCAGTCGGTGACACGGATCAGTCGGTGGCGGCCAGGCCCGTCCGCAGCACCTCGGCCAGCGGAGTCGAGGAGCGCCCGATCAGTTTCTGTAGATCGGTCGAGTCGGAATCGAGGGCGCCCGTGGCGACTCCGGCATCCGAATCGGCGAGGACCGCGGCCATCGGTGCCGGTATGCCGGCATCGGTCAGGGCCGCGGCATAGTCGGCTTCGGCGAGGTCGCGGTAGCCCACCGGCCTACCGGAGATCTCTGCGATCGCCTGCGCGATCTGGGCATATGTGAGGTGCTCATCGCCGGCGAGTTCGTAGACCTCGCCGCCGGTCGCGTCGACGAGTGCCGCCGCCGCGGCGGATGCGTAGTCGAGGCGGGACGCGGCCGCGATCACTCCGTCGCCGGCGCTGCCGAACAGGGTCCCGGTCTCGACCGCCGTGGGGGCCGAGGCCAGATAGTTCTCCCAGTACCACCCGTTGCGCAAGAACACCGAGGGAATGCCGGAATCGTTGAGCAGCTCTTCGGTGGCGACATGTTCGGTCGCCAGCGAAAGCGGTGAGGTGTCGGCGCGCAGGATGCTGGTATAGGCGATCAGTGCGACGCCCGCGGCCTTTGCTGCCTCGATCACGTTGCGGTGCTGATCAACTCGCTGCCCCACCTCCGAACCGGACACCAGGAGCAGTCGCTCGACACCGGACAGTGCTGCGCGTAGAGCGCCGGGGTTGCCGTAGTCGGCGGTTCGCACGTCCACGCCTTTGGTACGCAATGGCGCCGCTTTGGCCGGATCGCGGACGATGGCGACGACATCAGCGGCGGCGACGCCCCGATCGAGCAGTGCGCGCACAGCGGCATCGCCAAGTTTTCCGGTTGCTCCGGTGACGGCGTAAGTGGTCATGACTTCTCCTATGTCCGCCGCGGGGCGGCGTTCGAGATCAACGGCTTCTCAAACATAATGCACTTACGATTAGTGCTGCGCAATAGAAGCCAGGGTGCACAGACGAAAAGTTAGCGCCGGCGGTATGTCTTCCCTAGAATGACGGCCATGAGTTCTGCACTCGAGCGAGACACCGACGCCGCGGCAGGCGCGGCGGATGCCGAGGCCGCCGACGCAGGGTTGGAGGCCGACGTCTTCGCCCGCGACTGCGGATCCCGCGACATCCTGCAGAACGTGACCAGCCGCTGGGGTGTGCTGGCGCTTGCGGCACTGGCCGAGGGGGACCTGCGTTTCAGCAGCCTGCGTCGACGGGTCGACGGGGTCAGCGAGCGGATGCTGTCCCAGACGCTACAGACGCTGGAGCGTGATGGATTCGTCACACGTACTGTGCTGCAATCGATCCCGCCGAAGGTCGAGTATTCGCTCACCGACCTCGGTGTCGAGGCCGCCCAACGACTGCGGGCGCTCATCGACCTGGTCCAGGGCAATCTTGCGGTCGTCGTCGAGGCGCGGGACGCGTACGACGCGTCGCACCCCGGGCCGCGATAGCGTCGCGGCACGGGGCGGCGGCCCGCCCTCAGAACAACTGGCCGAGGTAGAACTGCGCACCCTGATCGTCGGTGCAGCGCGCCGTCATTCCGTAGGCCTGCCGTTCGGGCTCGTCGAGCACCGTGCCGCCGGCCGTGCGGACGCGGGCCACGGCGGCGTCGATGTCGGCGACGTTCCACATCGGTACGGTCATCGTGCGGTCGGCGCCACCGGCGATGCCGACCTGGGGATGTGCCCCGTCGACCTCCCAGCCGTCGCCGATTCGTCCGGCGGTGAAGCGCCAATCCAGCACCCGCCCATAGAAATCCCGGAATCGCGCGGAGTCGGGTGTGTGCACGGTGAGATACGACATCGCGCCCGGAGTGCGTGGATGCTGGTCCGGACGGGGCTCCGCGGTGCCGGGCACGTGGACGGCGAAGGCGGTGCCCTCGTCGTCGGTGGCCTCCATGACGCGGTAGCCGTCGCGCGCGACGGTGCTGACCTCACCGGCCCGGCCGCCCGCGGCGAGGATGTCGGCCCGCGCGCGATCGAAGTCGTCGACCGCGTACACGCAGTACAGCGTGCCTGCGGGCCCGTAGCCGTCACCGTCGAAGATCCCGAGCCGATGACCGATGTTGGTCACCTGGCGGGTCTGCGGGTCGTACTCCCAGCCGAGGACCGTGCCGTAGAACCTCGCCGCGCGGGCGCGGTCGGGGGTCTGCAGCGACATGTAGACGATGTCGCCGGGCCGGATGCGGTCGGTGACGCCGACGGCCGAGCTCACCGGGCCGGTGAGCATCCACCGGTGTCCGAAGGGATCGACGATGGTGGCGTTGCGGCTGCCATGTGATTCGTAGACCTCGCGGGTCACCGCCGCGCCACCGCGCTGGGCGCGGACGAGTGCGGCGTCGGTGTCGTCGACCGGCAGCATCAGGCTCACCGAGACGCCGCCGGGTTGCGGTGCGCGCAGACCCATGTCGGGAAACTCGTCGGCGAGATAGACGGCGCCGCCGCCCATCTCGAGTTCGGCGTGGCCGATCCGGTTGTCGCCCATGCGGATCGGCTCACCGCGCACTCGGGCACCGAGATGATCCCGGTACCAGTCGATCGCCGCGGCGGCGTCGCGGACGGTGAGGTAGGGCAGCGCTCCGGGGCGTTCGACCGGGGACGGGGTGGTCTGCTCGGGGGCCGTCGACGACGCGGTGAGGTCGTCGATCATGGTGTCGGACATGATGATTCCGTTCGGAAGAGTGGACCCGCGCGCCAGCCGGTCCCGCAGTCGGGCGGCAAAGGCCGGGTCGGGGGCCACCGGCTCGTCCCACCCGGGTGCATCCGAGGCGCGCAACACGGTGAACGGGTCGGCGCCCGGGCCGAAGCCCGCGTCGTCGTGAATCATGCGCGTCCTCCTTCCCGGATTCGGCGGGACGGTTGGTCGGGGTAGGCCGCGCGGAAGGCCCGCTTGGCCCGGGTCAGCAGTGCTTCGGTGGCGCCGATGGTCCGGTCGAGGATCTCGGCGCACTCGGCGACGGGGAGGTCGTCGACGTAGCGCAGGGTGAGCGCCGACCGATGGATCGGGGCCAACTGCGCCAGGGTGTGGTGGGCGACCAAGCGGTCGAGGTGCGCGTCGGCGAGATCCTCGCCGGGATGTTCGGGCAGGTTCTCGACGGGCTCGGGAGTGCGTTGCGCCCGCCGCCAGTGATCGGCGAGCTTGTGCCGCGCGACGCCGATCAGCCACGGCACGCTGGGCACGGTGCCGGGATCGCGCCGCACGGTGTCCATCGCGGCCAGAAACGTCTCCGAGGTCACGTCCTCGGCGATGCGCTGGTCGGCGCAGCGTCGCACGACGAACCCATAGACCGCGGGCAGGGCCGCGTCGTAGACCTCGAGGAGAGCCCCGGGGCCGCTGTGTTCGCCACTCACACCCTCATCGTCGTCGCCGATGCGCGAAACCCGACGCCGGATCGCGAAAAAAGTTGCCGGCGCCGGGCTCCCCGACGATTGCGGTGTGGGTCGAGCCGGTCAGGCCGGCGGGAAGGATCCGAGTCGGATCACGTTGCCGCCGAGCGCAAATGCGGTGACGTCGGTCGGCCCGCCGCTCGCGCAGCAGAATGCGTCACCGGGACGCAGCCAGCGGTATCGTACCGTCACGTAACCGCGTGTCCCGCCGGCGATCGAGGTATAGGAGTAGGGCTTGGGGTCGACGGTGCCGAGGAACCGTCCGTTGCTGAACAGCAGGACCCGCGACTGATAGGTGGCGTCGCCGACCCCGTTGCCGTTGACCAGCATCCAGTCGAGATCGCAACCGCCCGATAGCGGATTGGTGCTGGCCCGGGCCGGCTCCCAGCTCCCGCCGTTGACGTCGCGCCCGATCCGGGACAGCGAGTCGCGGGCGAGCGGCGAGTTGATGTCGAAGCACAGTCCGTGGCCGCTGCCGTATGGGGCGGCCGACGCCGTGCCGGTGCCGAGTGCGGTGGCCGACACCGTGCCGGCGAGCGCACCGACCACGGCGAGGCAGAGTACGAGAAGTCGTTTGATCCTGAGCGAGATATGAGTGGGTGTCATGATGCGGCCTTCCTGGTTGTCAGGTTCCCGACCTCGGAAGTGGGCTTCCGTATGGGTGTGATCGAGGGCCGCGGCAGTCTCGTTAGCGTTGCGTAAGGATTGTCATTCGAGCGTTATACGTGCCGTCGGCCGATGTCAGGCGCGTCAGCCGGTGAAACCGTCGACGTAGGCGTCGATGTCGGCGAGATACCCGGCGCGCTGCTCGTCACCGATCCAGGAGATGAGAAACGAATTGCGCGCCAGGGTGATCACCTGCTCGGTCGACAGTGAGGCATGCTTGGCGAGTGCGGTGTAGTTACCCGCCACATACGCACCGAAGTACGCCGGGTCGTCGCTGTTGACCGTGACCGGCACGCCGCGGCCGAGTAACTGCGTGATCTCGGCCGATTTCATGTCCGAGGTGACGAAACCGTTGGACACCGGACAACACGTGAGGCCCAGCCCGCGGCGGGCGACCTCGTCGACCAGGTCGTCGTCCTCGACCACGTTGGTGCCGTGATCGATCCGTTCGACCCCGATCTCGAAAACCGCCTGGCGGATGTGCTCGATGCTGTCGGGCTGATCGATGTCGCAGTGCATCGTCAGGTGCATGCCCGCGGCACGGGCCCTGGCGAAGACGTCGGCGAACTTTGCCGGCGGATTGTCGCGCTCATCGGAATCGAGGCCGACGCCGACGACCATCGCGGTCAGTTCCGGTGACGCCAACAGTGCGTCGAGGGTCGCCGCCGCACTGTGGTCGTCGCCGTCGGCCGGCAGATCGCGCAGGAAACACATGATCAGGGCCGCATCCACCCCGAGCCCGGCGGCGTCGACGGCGGCCCGGTGGTAACCGCCGACCACGTCGGCCAGGGGCACGCCGCGTGAGGTGTGTGCCTGCGGGTCGAAGAACATCTCCACGTGGACGACGCCCTCGGCGGCGGCCCGCTGCAGGTAGGTGTAGGCGAGGTCGTAGAAGTCCTGTTCGCGTTCGAGCACGGTCATGGCCGGGTAGTAGACCGCGAGGAAGTTCGCCAGCGAGTCGAACCGATAGGAGGCGCGGACGTCCTCGATCGTCGTCTGGTCCAGACGGACACCATTGCGCTGCGCCAACGCCAGTTTCAGTTCCGGTTCCAGCGTGCCCTCGAGGTGCACATGGAGCTCGGCCTTGGGGAGTCCGGCGACGAATGCGGGCGTGGGCGTGGCAGGTGCGGGCATGACCGTCACCCTATGAGCAAGCGGCCGGCGCCGCGCCGCCACCTGCGTTCGCTCTGGGCGTAGCCCTGGGCGCGCCGAGCCGGAACATGCCCGTGTGCTGGGCGGTTGTACCGCGCAGACCCCCGTCGTCGGCGTCTGATCGATGACTTCTGGTGGGCGTTAACTGCAGGTGCACACCGCACGACCTCTAGAGTGGAACCAAGCTGGTCGTCGTGTAGCCCGACACCATCTGCAGTGGTCGCCCATCAAGGTCACCGATCACGGTGGTGACACCGGAACGCGGGCGACCGGGGGCGAAAGCGAAATGAGGGAGAACAATGTTCGAACGGTTCACCGACCGCGCTCGGCGGGTTGTCGTGCTCGCCCAAGAAGAGGCGCGGATGCTCAACCACAACTACATCGGTACCGAGCACATCCTGCTCGGCCTGATCCACGAGGGCGAGGGAGTGGCCGCCAAGGCGCTCGAGTCGCTCGGCATCTCCTTGGAGGGCGTGCGCAGTCAGGTCGAGGAGATCATCGGCCAAGGGCAGCAGGCGCCGTCGGGGCATATCCCGTTCACGCCGCGCGCCAAGAAGGTGCTCGAGCTGTCGCTGCGCGAGGCGCTGCAGCTGGGCCACAACTACATCGGCACCGAGCACATCCTGCTCGGACTCATCCGCGAGGGTGAGGGCGTCGCCGCGCAGGTGCTCGTCAAGCTGGGCGCCGACCTCAACCGCGTGCGCCAGCAGGTCATCCAGCTGCTCTCCGGCTACCAGGGCAAGGAGCCGCAGGAGGCCGGTACCGGCGGGCGTTCCAGCGAGTCCGGCACCCCGTCGACCTCGCTGGTCCTCGACCAGTTCGGCAGAAACCTGACCGCCGCGGCGTCCGAGGGCAAACTCGATCCCGTCATCGGGCGCGAGAAAGAGATCGAGCGGGTCATGCAGGTGCTCTCCCGCCGCACCAAGAACAACCCGGTGCTGATCGGTGAGCCCGGCGTCGGCAAGACCGCCGTCGTCGAGGGGCTCGCGCAGGCCATCGTCAACGGCCAGGTGCCCGAGACGCTGAAGGACAAGCAGCTCTACACCCTCGACCTCGGTTCGCTGGTCGCGGGCAGCCGCTACCGCGGTGACTTCGAGGAACGCCTGAAGAAGGTCCTCAAGGAGATCAACACCCGCGGCGACATCATCCTGTTCATCGACGAGCTGCACACGCTCGTCGGCGCAGGTGCCGCCGAGGGCGCGATCGACGCGGCGTCCATCCTCAAGCCGAAACTCGCCCGTGGCGAGTTGCAGACCATCGGCGCGACCACCCTCGACGAGTACCGCAAGTACATCGAGAAGGACGCCGCCCTCGAGCGCCGGTTCCAGCCGGTGCAGGTCGGTGAGCCGTCGGTGGAGCACACCATCGAGATCCTCAAGGGTCTGCGCGACCGCTACGAGAGCCACCACCGCGTGTCCATCACCGACGGTGCCCTCGTCGCCGCGGCGACTCTGGCCGACCGCTATATCAACGACCGGTTCTTGCCGGACAAGGCGATCGACCTGATCGACGAGGCCGGTGCGCGCATGCGCATCCGCCGGATGACCGCACCGCCGGACCTGCGTGAGTTCGACGAGCGCATCGCCGAGGCCCGCAAGGAGAAGGAAAGCGCCATCGACGCGCAGGACTTCGAGAAGGCCGCCGGGCTGCGCGACAAGGAGAAGCAGCTCGTCGCCGAGCGTGCCGATCGTGAAAAGCAATGGCGCAGTGGTGATCTCGACGTCGTGGCCGAGGTCGACGACGAGGAGATCGCCGAGGTGCTGGGCAACTGGACCGGTATCCCCGTGTTCAAGCTCACCGAGGAGGAGACCACCCGTCTGCTTCGCATGGAGGACGAGCTGCACAAGCGGATCATCGGCCAGGAGGACGCGGTCAAGGCCGTGTCGAAGGCCATCCGCCGTACCCGTGCCGGCCTGAAGGACCCCAAGCGCCCGTCGGGCTCGTTCATCTTCGCCGGCCCGTCCGGCGTCGGTAAGACCGAGCTGTCCAAGGCGCTGGCCAACTTCCTGTTCGGCGAGGACGACGCGCTCATCCAGATCGACATGGGCGAGTTCCACGACCGGTTCACCGCGTCGCGCCTGTTCGGTGCGCCTCCCGGATACGTCGGCTACGAAGAGGGCGGCCAGCTCACCGAAAAGGTGCGCCGCAAGCCGTTCTCGGTGGTGCTGTTCGACGAGATCGAGAAGGCTCATTCGGAGATCTACAACACCCTGTTGCAGGTCCTCGAGGACGGTCGTCTCACCGACGGCCAGGGCCGCACGGTCGACTTCAAGAACACCGTGCTGATCTTCACCTCGAACCTCGGTACCGCCGACATCTCGAAGGCGGTGGGACTCGGCTTCTCCAAGGGCAACGATGCGCAGTCGAATTACGAGCGGATGAAGCTCAAGGTCAACGACGAGCTCAAGAAGCACTTCCGGCCCGAGTTCCTCAACCGTATCGACGACGTCATCGTCTTCCACCAGCTCACCAAGGACGAGATCATCCAGATGGTCGACCTGATGATCACCCGGGTCGAGACGCAGTTGCGGAACAAGGACATGGCCATCGAGGTCACCGACAAGGCGAAGGCGTTGCTGGCCAAGCGCGGCTTCGATCCGGTGCTCGGTGCGCGGCCACTGCGCCGGACGATCCAGCGCGAGATCGAGGACCAGCTGTCGGAGAAGATTCTCTTCAACGAGCTGACCCCCGGACAGATCGTGCTGGTCGACGTCGAGGGCTGGGACGGTGAGAGTGAGGGTGAAGACGCCAAGTTCACCTTCGTCGGCTCCGACAAGCCGCGCGAGCTACCCGATGCCCCCGTCGAGCTGAGCAAGGCCGGCGACGCCGGCAGCGACGCGAGCTGACGCCGGTACCCATCCATCACATCGCGAACACGCCCGCCGCATCCGAAATCGGATGCGGCGGGCGCGTTTCTGGCATCTGTGTCCGGTTCTGAGCCGAGAGACGAATTCAACTCGGGGCGATCGTCGCAACCCGCGCGATCGTGTGTGAAACTGTACGACGATGTCTCGAGTCCTCATCGGCCGTGTTGCGACGGCCGTCGCCGCGTTGGCTGCTGCCGCCGTCGTCGTACTCCCCGGGAGTGCGACGGTGCCGTCGGCGGCTGACTCGACGACGGTACAGACCGCCGCTCAGCGTCAGCCCGAGGCCGTTGCCACGACCGCTGCTGCGCCGCAGAAGTACGTGGCGCTGGGAAGTTCGTACGCGTCAGGGCCCGACGGGCTCGACTCCGTCGGTAACCGGTGCCTGCGCAGTCCGGACAACTATCCGCATCAGGTCGCCGCGGCGTTGAACATGAGCCTCGTCGACGCCACCTGTTCGGGCTCGACCACCGACCACATCCTCGACCGGCCACAACGGTTCGTCCGGCAACCTCAAATCGATGCAGTGACCCCCGGAACGTCCTTGGTCACCATCACCACCGGCGGCAACGATGTCGGCTACGTTCAGCGCCTGACGGCGATGGGCTGCCGCAATTCGGCGCACGACGCGCTGAAGGCGGCCGCGGAGCGGATCTGTGGTCTGGGGCGGCGGATCTCCCCCGAGCCCGATTACGAACGTTTCGCCGCGGTCGAGCAGAAGATGATCGAGACGGCGTTCGCGGTGCGGACGCGGGCTCCCGCCGCCCGCATCGTATTCGTGGACTACCCGCCCGTGGTCGTGGCCGGCGGCCCGACGTGCGCGAAGCTCGCGCTGTCGCCGGAAGAGGTCGACGCGACGATCCGGGTCTACGACGAACTCGCGACGGCGACCGCCGAGGCGGCCCAGATCTCCGGGGCCGAGATCATCCGAACCGCCACAGTCGGCGCAGAGCACACGGTGTGCTCGGCCGACCCGTGGCTGCGTGGCTTCGAGCTGCCGGTGCCGTATCACCCGAACGCGGCAGGCAAGGCCGGTGTCGCGCAACTCGTCATCGACGCGCTGCGTCGATGATCTGATCGGGTCACCGCGCTGATCGGATCACCGACTCAGACTGCCGGCCGGGCCGGGGTGTCACACGGTTTCTTCGACGAACTCCGCGTCGCGGTGGTGAAGCTGTCGCCAGTAGACCAGGGCCATCGAGAACACCAGGAAGGCGCCGGTCGCGGCGATGAGGTTGCCGACCCACCAACCGAAGCCGAGGCGCACGACCAGTCCGATGACGATGCCCGCCACGCCGGCCAGGGCCGAGGTGCCGGCGTTCTGGCTACGCCAGTCGATGCGGTTGCGCCCGGTGGTGATTAGGCTGATCGGGCTGCGGCGCAACGTCTCGACGATGAACACGGTCACCACGACGGTTGCGAGGTAGGCGAGGATGACGCGCGGCAAGGCCGGGATGGACTCGGCGTCGATCCGGGGGAGCAATGCGTACAGCGCGAGCGCGTGGGCGAGGTAGATGCCGAAGGAGCGATCCGACGCGGTCTTCATGAATCGGTCCGGGATCGAGCCGGGGTGTCGGCGTTCCTGCCAGATCGTGCCGATGCCATACAGGATCACGATGATCGCGATGAACGACCACATGTTGTGGAGCATGAAGACGTTGGTGGCGCGGAACAGGTCCTCACCGCGGTCGACCACATACAGGTAGTAGAGCCACGTCGCGACGATCACCGCCGCGCTGAGCCCGATGAGGTACCACCGAAAGCGCTTCATGAACGCCTGGAAGGCCTCATAGTGCATGGCGGCAACGCAGCCGGCGAGAATGAAGAATTGGTAGGGGATGACCGTCACCACGAGGTGGCTCCAGATCTCGCCCTGCACGCCCCAGGTGAAGAATGAGATCGGTGCACGCACCATCGCATACATCATCACCATCTGGAAGATGAAGCTCACCGCAAGCAGGTAGCGGTGAGAACCCCAGGTGCGCTTGAGAATCCACAGCACCAGCGGGAACAACAGATAGATCTGCATACTCACCGACAGGAAGTACAGGTGGTACGACGCATTGCCGGTGATGAGGTCGTAGACGATCGACTTCACCGATCGCTTGGCGGCGTCGAAACTGTTCCACCCGTCGGCGACCGCGCCGACGCCACCGAAGTGGTAGCGGACGAAGAACCAATAGAAAAGACTCCACACCACGAACGGAAGACCGATGAGCTTGTAGCGGCGCTTCCAGAACGGGACGGCCTTCAGTTCGCGGTTGCGGTACTGATACGTCAGGACGAAGCCGGTGAGCGTGAAGAAGCCGTAGCGGGTGTAGCGCAGGAACACCTCGACCGCACCGGCGGCCACGCTGGTCGGCGCGGTGACGCTGAGCATCACGTGATCGAGGATCACGCTGCCGAAGGTGACGAGCCGGACCAGATCGATCTGGTAGAGGTGCTTGTCGCGTTTGACGGGCGCGGGGTCGGCGCTGTTCGCCGGACGCGAGGAGCCCGCTTGTGCGCTCACCGCCGCCTGTCCGTCCGCCGTCTGTCCGTCCACCGCCTGCGCGTCGACTGCCTGTCCGGCCACCGCCGGGGGGCCCACCGATTGTTCGGTCATCGACTCGGGGTCACGGCGACCGTTGCCGGGTGATTCCGGCTTCGAGCGGGGTCGCTTCGTGGACGCCGGGGTACCGGTCGATGGCTGTTCGGTAACGATCGGAAGTCCTCCGTCCAATTCTTCGCACGTCGCAGAGGGTGAGGCTACTCCCTGTCGCTGGAAGTTCCGAAGTCGGCCCGAGCGGTCACTCGGTCTGTCAGAGGCGTTCGACGCGGTGGCGTGACCACCGGGCGACGGTGGCCGGTTCGGGCTGCGTCGTTGCCATCGTGTCACCAAAACACCTGGCAGAGGTGCAACCCGGGCACGGTGTTTTGCCCGGTGCGGCCGGCGCAGGGCACGGTACTCATCGCCCGGGCGGCGTGAGATATTCCACTGCGACGGCGTGTGCGGGAGAGACTCAGGTGTTCGGTTCCATCCGGGGCATATGAGGTCCGCGTCGCCGGTGCACCGCAAGCCCGATGCCCGCCGCGACGAAGCACGCCGCAGCGCCGACGGCGAGGCCGGTGCGGGGTCCGGCCGATTCGCTGATCCATCCGATGATCGGGCCGCCGATGGGCGTCGATCCCATGAATGCCACCGACCACAGTGCCATCACGCGGCCGCGCATCTGCGGCTCGCAATTGAGCTGCAGGGTCGCGTTTCCGGTCGACAGGAAAGACACACTGAGCCAGCCGACGAAGAACAGGGCGAGTATGGCCATCCACAGATGCGGAACAAATGCGGTGACGGCGATGGTGATGCCGAATCCGACTGCGGCGAGGATCAGGGTGCGCAATCCGGTCGTGCCGCGCGCAGCGACGAGAAGACCACCGACGACGGCACCGGCCCCCATTGCCGACGTCATGAATCCGAAGGCCTGCGGCCCGCCGTCGAAGACATCCTTCGCCGCGGCCGGCAGCGAGACCTGGAATTCATAGGCGAGGGTTCCGACCAGTGCCATCATCACCAGCGGTACCCACAGCAGCCGACGTCCGGCAACGTAGCGCAGGCCTTCGCGGAGCTGTCCCTTACCGCGCTTGACCGGAACTTCCACGGAGATCTCGGCGGTGCGCATCGCCAGCAGCGACGCCACCACGGCGACGAAACTGGCCGCGTTGATCGCGAAGCACCAGCCAGACCCGACCGCGGCGAGTACCAGACCGGCGACGCCCGGGCCGACCGCCCGCGCGGCGTTGACCATGACCGAGTTGAGGGTCACCGCATTGCGGATGCGGGATTCGCCGACGATCTGATGGATGAAGGCCTGCCGCGCCGGATTCTCGAAGGCGTTGTTGAGGCCGAGGAGCACCGCGAGGACCCCGACCTGCCACACCTGCACCCAGCCGCCGAGGGTCAGCACCGCCAGCACCGCGGCGAGGGCACCCATGACCGACTGCAGCACGACCATGAGTCGGCGTCGGTCGACCCGATCGGCGATGACGCCGGCATAGGGCCCGAAGAACAGGACGGGCAAGGCCTGCAACGCGACGATCAACCCGAGTACCGCCGCCGAGTCGCTCAGGGTCAGGACCAGCCACGCCTGTGCGGTGGCCTGCATCCAGGTGCCGACCAACGACAATGCCTGCCCACCGAAGTAGAGGCGATAGTTGTGGATTCGCAGCGACGAGAACATGCCTCGATCGGGGTCCGCCGACGCAGAAACGGTGGCGCTCAGCTCGTTGCGGTCGTCGGACATCCGTCCCAGTCTAGGACGGCCCACAGCTTGCGACGGACACCGTCAGCAGTCGCAACCGGCGGGACGCGCGCCGGACTATTCGACGCGAACGCCGATATGGGCGGCGAACGTACCGGCGAATTCGATGAGTTGGCTGTCGTCGATGACGGCGCCACGCAATCCGTCGAGATGCCGCAGGCCACCGACTCGTGCACCACGAAGGTCGAAATCGGACAGGTGTGCGCGGTGGGTGTCGATCGCGCCGACCGAAGTCCCGTCGAAGGCCATCCGGGTCACCGTCGCCTCGCCGAGGTCGAGTTCGCCGATGGTGCAGTCCCGGAACACGACGTCGCGGACGTCGGCGCCGCGCAGGTTCACCAGCTCGAGTTTGCAGCCGGTGACCACCATCGTCCGGATTCGGGCGTCGAAGAGGTCGAACGCGCCGATCCGGCTGTTGTCCAGGCGCAGGTTACGAAGGAAGCTGCGGGGCAGCGACAACCGCGGTACCTGCAGGTGGGTGAACAGTGAGTCGGCAATGCGCGCGGAGGTGAGATCGGCGCCGTCGAGAGTCGCCCCCCGCAGCTCGCAGTCGGCGAGCGAGAGGCCCATGAGAGCGCGGTCGGTGAGGTCGATCCCGTGAAATGACGCCCCCTCGATCTCGGCGTCCGCAATCAGGTCGGCCGCATCGCCGGCCTCGTGGTCGGCCGGTGTGTGCGGCTCGATGCGTGGGGGCCGGACGGCCATTGGTCTGCGCTCCTGGGTTCTCGGTGGCGATCGGTCGGTGACTGGGGCATAGGTCTCGGGAAAGGTTGGGTCTCGGGAAGAATTGTTGCGGGTCGAGCCGCGACAGCGTGGCGCGATCGAACTTCGTGAAAATGCCTCTGTCGCAACGGAATACCGCTATCGGGATGTGATCGGGTGAGGACCGGCGGCGCGGTGTCGGTCGGGGCTGTGTGGTCGGGGCGGTGTGGTCGGGGCTGTGTTTAGTCGGGGAGTTCGGGGAGCGGCGGAAGCGGGCGGAACGCGATCTCGTGCGCTTCCTCGTCGGACAGGCCGAATGCCCTCAGCATGTATTCGGCGAAGACACTGTCCGGATTGTCGGAGCCGTCCCCGCTCAGCTTTGCCTGAATCGTGGCGAGGAGACCACCGAAGTAGATGGCGGTCGCCACCGTGGCATCGGGGATGGAGAACCGTCCGGCCTCGACGCCCTTGCGTACATCGCGGCGGTGCAACGGCCCGATGGTGTTGCGGAGTTCCTGCTGCCCGATCCCGAGCCGAACCAGCAACCAGCCCCAGAGTGGATCGCCGACCGCGCTGGTGACCATGTGACGCATTGCGCACGAATTGATCTCGGCGGGATCGGTCATGGGCTCGGTCAACAGGTCGAGGCGCGCACCGAGTGACTCGAGGGCGTCATGCACCACCGCCGCGGTGATCTCCTCGCGAGTCTGGAAGTAGTTGTAGAACGTGCCGGTCCCGAGGTCGGCGCGCTCGGTCACCGCGGTGACGGTGAGGCCTTCGGGGCCTGCGGTGGCAAGGAGTTCGGCCGCCGCCGAGACCAGTTTTCCGCGATTGCGTGCGCGCTGGCGTTCGGTGCGACTCCGTGGTGTCGACGACGTCCCCGTTTCCCTGCCCATGGGGGCCAGCGTATCGGCCTGATTCGGCGCGCGAAATCGCCGGGTATTCCGCCGGTAATACGCGACCATCATATTTGTCAACGTCATCGGGTCGTGCCCAGCTCTGCGGAGGTTGCCGCCGAGTAAGAATCGCGGGCAACGGAAAGGGCGGCTGCACAATCTGTTCGCCGAGTCTGGAGTGAGTTCATCGGCGCGGCACGGCCCGCACTGATCACTCGTCGTCGCATCAAGGGTGAACGGCACGTCCTGGGGCGGTGCGATAAGTTCACTCGGGGGCGCTGAGAGTCACGCTCCGCGTCTGTCGAGGAGCAGCTCGTGACACCTGGATTCGCACCGCCGATCCTGACCTCGCCGAACGGTCCGACGCACGGCCCGCACGCGGCGGTCCTCGCGCTCGGCACGCCGCTCGCGGTCGGACTGGGTGTGTTCTGGAACAGTCCGGAACGCCCGGGCGCCCCGGCCGGAGTCGTCGAGGCATCAGTCGAGGAGAAGATGACCCTGGCTCGCCGCTGGCAGATCAACAGCACCGCCACGTGGCTGACGGTCACCGACCGGTTGATCCGCGGCGAGCACATCCGGGAACAGGCCGCGGAGACGGCCCTCGACCTGCGCGACGAAGTACTCGAACGGAGCGGTGCCGCCTACCTCGACGTCGACGACTGGCTGCGCGCGATCAGCGACCACGCCGAGCAGGCCGGCTGGGAGCCCGACCGCACCGATCTCGTGATGCGGCTGGCGGTCAAGGCTTTCTACGCCGAACAACAGTTGGCCGCCGACGACATGCTGCCCGCAGGCGAACGCGTCGTGACGATGTTCGGCCACGACCTGGCGACTGCCGCCTACCTGACGCAGGCGGGCGCACGGATGGGATATACCGACCCGGCCACCGTGCAACAGATGGTCGATGCCATCGGGCACAACGCTTCTGGCGTGTTCGGTTCGTGGGCGTCGTTCGCCGCGTCGTACGCGATGGCCTCGACCATGCTGTACGGCGGCTATCCGGTCGACGAACCGTATACCGGCGCGGTGGCGGTGATGAAGCTGCTCGGGACCGAT
Organism: Gordonia sp. DT30; assembly: GCF_049844915.1. Classification (NCBI taxonomy): domain Bacteria; kingdom Bacillati; phylum Actinomycetota; class Actinomycetes; order Mycobacteriales; family Gordoniaceae; genus Gordonia; species Gordonia sp. DT30. The sequence continues at coordinate 101,185 of NZ_JBNCLY010000016.1, forward strand.
CCGTTGAGCCCGTGGACCAACGTGCCGTTCCCGGGCCGGCCGTGATCGACCGCGGCATGGTTCGCGGCACCGCGAACACCAGATACGGCGCCGGGGTGTACGCGGCGGCGACGTCGACCGTCGTCACCGACCCGAACGGCCCGCTCTACGACGAGCATGCGCAGGCGCTCGCCCTCGACGCGATGTCGGCCGTCGACGGCGGGACCGCCTGGAACAGTCTCCTGATCAGTGGGTTGTCGACGTATGAGGCGCGAGTCATTCTGTCGCGCAACCACATCGACAGCACGGCGGACTGGGTGGCGCACCTCGGCGAGTGCCTCGAACCCCGGGTGTTCGGCGACCTCGGGTTCGTCCTGGGCGCCCGCGCCGAGATGATGCGGCGCGACGGCCACACCATCGGCCTCGACCATTGGCTGGGTGAACTGCACGAGTTCCTGTCGGCAGGCGAACAAGATCGGTCCGCGCACGACGCCGTCGAGAGCCTGTGCCCGGCCGTGGCCGAGGTCGACGAGTGGATCGCCGAGACGGGACTCCTCCCCGAGGGCACGGCATTGCGCTCGCTGACCGGGATGCAATGCGCGCGCGTCGTAACGGCGGTCCGCTGGGGTGAGCAGTCGGGCTACGGCGACCGGGCGGCCGTCCGGCAGGGGCTGCTCGCCGCACGTGACCTGGCCGGCGCAGACTTCGCCGACTGGGCCGAGTTCGGCACGTCGACTCTCGCCGGGTGGGTGCTGCATGAGGCGCCGGAGCGGCGTCGTGCCGCGTGGGACGCCGGACTCTCCGCACTCGCGACGCTGCTCACCGCCGTCGAGAGCCCGTGGCGCAACCTCGACTTCCCGCTGACCGCAGACCTCACCGGTCTGCCCGACTGGTTCGGAGACGACTGATGGCCTTCCGGCGCCGTTTGCGACAAGCGGCCGACGATGCGGCACAAGACGACTCGCCACGAGAATGGGGCGCGAAAGACAGCCCCGAGAAGCTCGCCGATGTGATGGCACGCGACTTCACGTCCGCGGCACTGCCCGTCGACGTCGACGGCTACCTGTACGGCCCGGTCGCGCAGGGACTGGCGATGTCGGGGCCGATGGTGGCCGCCAACAGCGGCAGGTGGAACTCGTTGACCGACATCGGCGACCTCACCCCCGGCAACGTGAAATACATCCTCAACGACGTGTGGGGCATCGAGGACGCCGAGGTGTGGATGGATCGCCTCAACCGTCTGGTGTCCTCCCGATACGGCGACTCGGTGGCCTACCACGCCGCCGACATCCGCCGCGCCGCGCGAGCGACCCGCGACGTGCCGACGCTCGACGACGCGACCTGGGAGCGCGCCCTCCGGGACGAGGCCGCGCGACTGGAGGCATCGACCGAATACGCCGATGTGCTCGTCGCCTCGATCCCGGGCATCCGCGCAGCCGAGGAAACGCTCCGCCGAGCCCGCCTCCTGGCGCCCGACGAAGAGGTCGAAGCACTCGACGCCTACGACTACGTGCGCGCCGGAAACCTGGCGCGCTGGGGTGTCATCGAAGGCTGGGGCGACATCAACATCGTGCGCAACGTCGCGCTCGCGTCGCGGGACTCCGCGATCGAGCACTATTCATCATGGCGCGCATACGGATTGGGTATGAGCGCGGGCCGTATCGTCACCTACCCCGACACCTGGGGCAAAGAAGTGGTCGCCGTCATCGAATGGCTCCGCCCCTTCCTCGACTCCGTCCACTCACCGTGGAATCATCTCCCGTTCCCGACCGAACCGCTCCAGTAGCGGGCGCTGCTCTGTACCGACGTCCGTCGCAGATCACTCCCTGTAGCAACTCCCGTGCGACCCGGATGGTCCGCCCGTCTCGCAGACGCCTGCGGGCAAGGCCATCATGTGTGTGTCCGGAGCCACCAGCCCGACCTGGCAATACGGCCCCTGATGGTGCATCGTCACAACTGGCTAACAACCTCTCCCACGATTTCCGGGTCAGCGGCCACGAGAGCTACGCTTGTTACGAATGTGACTGATGTGATTTAAGGGGCAAATGGTGCGTAGCAGTTGGATGCGAGTCCTGGCGGCGATGACGACCGCCGTGGCCGTCGGTGCTGTCACCGGCGCGGGTGTCGGTGTGGCGGACACCGACCCGGCACCCACCGCCACATCCCCGGCCGCAGAGTCGGCCACCCCGACCAACCCGGCGAATCCCGCACCGATGAACTCGTCGAAGATCCAGACGCTGGTGCATGATTCGCCGCAGCAGGTCACCGCGATCGTGTACTCGGCGTCGATGAACAAGCTGATTCCGGTCACCATCCTGCTGCCCAAGGACAAGAGCAAGCCGGCCCCGACGCTGTATCTGCTCAATGGTGCCGGTGGTGGCGAGGACTCGGCGACCTGGGCAGCCAAGACCAGCTATGCGCAGTACTTCGCGGACAAGAACGTCTACGTGGTGACCCCGATCGGTGGCGCCTTCTCCTACTACACGGATTGGCAGAAGGACGACCCGGCGCTGGGACGCAACAAGTGGACGACCTTCCTCACCAAGGAGCTGCCGCCGCTGATCGACAAGCAGTTCGATACGACGGGCACCAACGCGATCGCCGGTATCTCCATGGCCGGGACCTCGGTGCTGAATCTGGCGATCGCGGCTCCGGGCCTCTACAAGTCCGTCGCCGCCTACAGCGGCTGTGCCCGCACCAGTGATCCGCTGGGCCTGGCCTACATTCGCATGGTTGTCGGCGACCGCGGGCACGGCAACATCGTCAACATGTGGGGTGTGCCCGGCGGCCCGGGCTGGGTGGCCAACGATCCGTACGTCAACGCCGCAAAACTCAAGGGCACCAAGGTGTATATGACCAGCGGCAGCGGCCTGCCCGGTCCGAATGATCAGCTCGGTTCGCCGCTGATCAACGGCGATCCGGTGACCCTCGGCAACCAGATCGTCATGGGTGGCGTCATCGAGGCGGCGGTGAATCAGTGCACCGAGCAGATGGCCCAGCGCATGAACGAACTCGGCGTCGACAACAAGGTCATGTTCCGCCCCACCGGGACCCACTCGTGGGAGTACTGGGAGCAGGACCTGCACGACACGTGGCCGATGATCGCCGCAGACCTCGCCGCGCGTCCGGCCACCCGATGATCAGGGCATACCGTCAGCCGCTGTGAGGCCGCGAGGTCCGGCGCCCACTGGGCCATGAAAGCTCAGTAGGCCATGAACAAGATCTCGTCGCGGGAGTACTCGTGGTCGGGATGGTTCTCGGCGAGGTGTTTGCGGACGTTGTCGACGAGCTCGTCCTCGGTGGAACCGCGCAGCATCTCGCCACATGGGCAGGTGAGACGGGACTTTGTCTTCATTTCTGGGTCACCCGATCCTTGAGGAGTAGTCGGACGGTGAGTTCGAGGCGGTTGGTGACATCGGTCGCCGATGCGCGGCGGGTGAGCCACTGCACCAGGTTCGACATCCACACGTCGGCGAGGACGCGGGCGATGGCGAGGTCCTCGGCGGTGGGTTCACCCTCGTCGACGATGGCGCCGGCGAACAGCCGGTCGATGATGCCCGCGACCTGATCGACCTCGGCGGTGGCCGAGGCGTCGGCGAACATGAATGCGCGGGTCATCGCCTCGGTCAACAGCGGATCGCGTTGCATGGCGAAGGTGATCATGTCGAGGACGTGCCGCAATCGCTCGACGGAGTTCTCGCCGCGGAGCTGTGATCGGTCGACGCGGGACTCGACGCGCGCCAACTCGCGGGCCAGCGACGTCACCAGCAGGTGGACCTTGGACGGGAAGTAGCGGTAGAGCGTGCCCACCGCGACATCGGCCTTCTCGGCCACCGTGCGCATCTGGACGGCGTCGTAGCCGCCCTTGGACGCCAGGGTCAAGGTGGCGTCGAGGATTCGACGCCGTCGGTCACGCTGCGCCGCGGAACCGGATTCGCCGCCGGTGTCGGCGACGAGTTCCGTCGCGGTTGCGGCGTTGTCAGATGCAGCCATGTGCTCTCGGACATCCTCACGTCGTCGGTGTGCTGTCTTGCGGTTGGTGGGTACCGAACAGGCGACCCTCATGGCATATTAGAACAGGTTCTATTTCTTGGTCACCTTTCGACACCGAAGGATCTCCGTGACTCTCGCCACGTCCGCCGAACAGCTCGCCGTCTGCGACGCCATCGCAGCCTGGGCGGCGCAGGTCGGCACCGCAGACATCGCCCGCGCCCAGATCGACAAACCCGGCAGTGACGACTGGTCGGAATTGTTCCACCAACTGGCCGAATTCGGGGTGTTCGCCGCGGCGTTGCCGGAAACTCACGGCGGTCTCGGTGCGAGCTTCGCCGACGTCGCGGCCATGCTCGAGCGCTGCGGCCATGATCTGGTGCCCGGGCCGATCGGGGAGACGGTCGCGACGGCACTGGCACTCGGCCTGAGCGACGATCCGCGTGCCGAGGGGCTGCTGGCCGCGGTGAGCGCGGGTGCGGCCCCGGGCGTCGTGCCGGTCATCGGGGCGCCGATCGCCGAGATCGGCGACCACCTCGACCTCATGGTGGCCGGCTACGTCGATGATGCGGTGCTGCTCGTGCCCACCACAGCCGGCTGGCGCATCGTCGCGCCGCGGACCGGGACCCGTGAGGTCAGTGTGGAGGTGCCGGTGGACGGTGCCACCCCTGTCGCACGGGTGGCGATCGATGGACTCGGCGCCGACGACGTCATCGCCTGCGGTGACGCCGAGCTCATCACCGGGGTACTGGCGTTGGTGCGCAACGCATTTCAGAGCGGCGTCAGCCGGTGGGCCCTCGATACCGCCGTCGACTATGCGAAGGTGCGCACCCAATTCGGCGTGCCGATCGGATCCTTTCAGGCGATCAAGCACATCTGCGCCGACATGCTCTGCCGCACCGAGCAAGTCGAGGCGGCCGCGTGGGATCTCGCCCGCGCCGTCGATGCCGCGGCCGCGGCGCCCGACGGTGACGACCACGAGAGCACGCGTGCACAACTGGCGCTGAGCGGGTTCGCCGCCGACGTCCTCGTGGCAGACCTCCCGGCCGCGATCACCAAGGACTGCATCCAGGTACTCGGCGGCATCGGCTTCACCTTCGAGCACGACGCGCACCTGTACCTGCGCTCGGCGCTGGCGGTGCGTGCCCGCCTCGGGCAGGGGCATTCGGCCCGCACCGAGCTGGCGCGGCGTGGCCTGCAAGGTGACCGCCGCGACTTCGACATCGATCTGTCGGCGGTCGAGGATCGCCGCCCCGAGGTGCGGGCCATGGCCGAAAAGATCGTCGCCACACCGGAAGCCGAGCAGCGCCGCGTCCTCGCGGAGTCGGGCTACCTCGCCCCGCACTGGCCGCCGCCGCACGGCCTCGGTGCCGACCCGGCGCTGCAACTGCTCATCGACTCCGAATTCGAGCGCGCCGGCGTCGTGCGTCCGGACCTGGTGATCGGTGCCTGGGCGGTTCCGACCATCCTCGAGCACGGCACCGAAGCTCAGCGAAAGCGCTTCGTCGCACCGACACTCGCCGGTGACATCGTGTGGTGCCAGTTGTTCAGCGAGCCCGAGGCGGGCTCCGACCTCGCATCCTTACGGACCCGGGCAACACGCGTCGACGGCGGCTGGACACTGACGGGGCAAAAGATCTGGACCTCGCAGGCCCACCATGCGCAGTGGGGAATCTGCCTGGCGCGCACCGGTGGTGACGATGTGCCGAAGCACAAGGGCATCACGTACTTCCTGGTCGACATGAGCGCTCCGGGCATCGACATCCGCCCACTACGGGAACTCACCGGCCGCGCGAACTTCAACGAGGTGTTCGTCGACGACGTGTTCGTGCCCGACGACTGCGTGGTCGGCGACGTCGGCGGCGGCTGGCGGCTGGCCCGGACGACACTGGCCAACGAGCGGGTCGCGATGGGCGGATCGGGTCTCGGCAAGGAGATGGACGCGCTGCTGCGCCAGATCGACGCGATGCCGCGGGAACCGAGCGCCGCCGAGGCGGCCGAGCTGGGACGGCTGGTCGCCGACGCCCACATCGGACGCGTCCTCGATGCGCGGGCCGTCACCCGCCGACTGGCCGGCCACGACCCCGGCGCCCTGTCGAATGTCCGCAAGCTGATCGGCGTCGCACATCGGCAGTCGGTGCCCGAGTTCGCGTCCGACCTGCTCGGTGTGGGCGGCATCGCAGCGAGCGACGCCTCCGACCTCGCTCTGCAGAACCGCTGCCTGTCGATCGCCGGCGGCACCACCCAGATCCTGCGCACTGCCGCAGCCGAACGCATTCTCGGACTGCCCCGATCCTGACCCGGCAGCAGAGGCCGAACCCGCAGATCGTGTGGCAAAGGCGACCGCCGGAAGACCATCTCTGATACAACTAGAACAAGTTCTAATTTCGATAGGAGGTTCCGGGGTGGACTTTGCCGTCGATGCCGAAGCGATCGCCGTCGGCGACGTGGCCGCAGACGTGCTCGCTCGCCACGAGACGCATTGGGAATCCAAGTTCGACAGCGAGGTCGGCGGGTTCGACACCGACCTGTGGCGGGCGATGGGTGGCGCCGGGCTCGGCGTGCTCGCGTTGCCGTCGTCGCTGGGTGGCGACGACCTCGGTGTGCTCGCGCTGCTCCCGCTGCTGCGTCGGCTGGGGGAATCGGCGGCGGTTCTGCCGGTGATCGGTTCGCTGACCTCGGCGCTGGTGTTGGCGCACCTCGATCCGGAGGCTTCCGATTCCGGTCCACGGCGCCGGTGGGCGGCCACACTCGCCGACGGGGCCTGGCACGCCGTGGCCATCGGCGAGGTCGGCGATCCGCTGACCGAGGCACCCCGGACCCGGCTGCGCGATGGGCGGCTCGATGGCATCAAGACCGGCGTCCTGCACGCCGACGGGGCGTCGGCACTGCTGGTGGCCGCCGACGCGGGCGTCGTCGCGGTTCGCCCCGACGCGCCGGGCGTCTCGGTGCATCGCACCGTCTCGTCGAGTGGCTGGGGTGAGTACACGGTCCGGTTCGACAATGTCGCCGTCGACGACGCCGACCTGCTCACCGCCGACCTGGCGGTGCTGCGCGACCGTTACCGAATCGCGCTGTGTGCCTTTGCCGATGGCCTGATCGGCGGTGCGACGCGGCTGACCGCCGACCACGTATCCGCACGCAATCAGTTCGGCAAGCCGATCGCGCTGTTCCAGGCCGTAGGCCAACAACTCGCCGACATCTACGTCGTCGGACGATCGATGAACCTCGCCGCCACGTCCGCGGCGTGGCGGCTGTCTGAAGGGCTTGATGCGCAACAGGATCTGGCGATCGGCGCGTACTGGCTGGCCGCCGAGATCCCGGCGACGTTACGGACGATGACGCATCTGCACGGCGGCGTGGGCGTCGACCTCACCTATCCGCTGCATCGCTACTTCTCGATCGCGAAAGACCTCGCCCGACTCGTCGGCGGCGCGCACGCACGGCTCGACGAGATGGCCGACGAGCAGGAGGCCAGCCGTGTATATTGACCTGACGCCCGACCAGCGTGCCCTGAAAGGGCAACTGCGCGAATACTTCTCCGACCTGGTCAGCCCACAAGAAGCACTGACCATGCTCACCGAACGGCACGGCCCGACCTACCGCAAGGTGATCAAGCGGATGGGCACCGACGGCTGGCTCGGCGTCGGCTGGCCGAAAGAATACGGCGGCAAGGGATTCGGCGACATCGAGCAGCAGATCTTCACCAATGAGGCGGTCCGCGCCGATGTGCCGCTACCCGCGGTCACCCTGCAAACCGTCGGACCCACCCTGCAGGAGCACGGCACCGACGAGCAGAAGGATCGGTTTCTGCCCCGAATCCTCACCGGAGATGTGCATTTCGCCATCGGCTACACCGAACCCGAGTCCGGCACCGACCTGGCGTCGTTGACGACCACGGCGGTGCGGGACGGCGACCACTACGTCGTCAACGGTCAGAAGATCTTCACCACCGGCGGCCACGACGCCGACTACATCTGGTTGGCCGTCCGCACCGACAAGGCCGCCCCCAAACACAAGGGCATCTCCATCCTCATCGTCGACACCACCGATCCGGGGTTCTCCTGGACACCGATCATCACCGCCGACGGTGCCCACCACGTCAACGCGACGTACTACAGCGACGTCCGCGTGCCGGTGTCCATGCGGGTCGGCGAAGAGGGAGACGGCTGGCGGCTCATCACCACCCAGCTCAACCACGAACGCGTCATGCTCGGTCCGGCCGGTCGCATCGAGGGCCTCGCCGCACGGGTGCGGCAGTGGGCGGAGCGGCGCGGACCCGACGGGACCGTCATCGCCGAACAGCCCGACGTGCGTCGCGCACTCGCCCGCATCGACGCCTACGCGCGGATCAACGAACTGCTCAACTGGCAGGTGGCCTCGACCGGGGAGGCCATCTCCATGGCCGACGCCGCCGCGACCAAGGTGTTCGCGACCGAACGGCTGCAGGGGATACATCGGATGATCGACGAGATCGTCGGCCGCTACGGCGATTTCACCGATCCCGACACCGCGGCACTCGCCGACTGGCTGGACGTCCAGGCCAAACGCAACGTCGTCATCACCTTCGGCGGTGGTGTCAACGAGGTCATGCGCGACATGATCGCCACCGCGGGACTCGGATTGCCGAGGGCCAAGCGATGACCATATCGGCCGACGCCATCCTCGCTGCCGCCGACGAGATCAAGGCCGCCGGCCCGAGCGCCCCGGTCGCGGGCCGCGACCCGGTGAACCTGCCGATGATCCGTAACTGGGTCGAGGCGATGGGTGACGACAACCCCATCTACGTCGACGCCGACGCCGCGTGGGCCGCCGGTCATCCCGGCATCGTCGCGCCGCCGGCGATGGCACAGGTGTGGACGATGCGTGGGTTACACGGAGCACGCACCGCCGACGACCCACTCGGGCGGGCCACCGAACTGTTCGACGAGGCCGGCTACACCTCGGTCGTGGCGACCAACTGCGACACCACCTATCACCGGTACATCGAGGTCGGTGAAGACGTCGAACTGTCGGCCGAACTCGTCGACGTCGTCGGCCCCAAGTCGACGGCGCTGGGGGAGGGGTGGTTCTTCACCACCCGCAACACCTGGTCGGTCGGTGACGAGGTGGTCGCCGAGATGGATTTCCGCATCCTCAAGTTCCGTCCGGCGGAGCGGTCGGCGGCCGAGCCGGCGCAGGCCGGTTCCGGCGGGGTTCCCGAGGACCTCGATCCGGCGAAGATGCTGCGGCCCAGCGTCTCCCGGGACACCGCCTTCTTCTGGGAGGGAATCGCCGCGCACGAGCTGCGCATTCAGCGGGTGGCCGACGGCTCGTTGTGTCACCCTCCGATCCCGGCGACGTGGAAGCCGCGTGCAGCCGACGGCACGATCGAGCAGACCGACTACGTGGTCTCCACCGGATTCGGCACGGTGTACAGCTACGTCGTACACCGCGCGCCGAAGGTACCCGGCCGGCAACTGCCGTTCGTCGTCGCGCTGGTAGAACTCGACGAGGACGTGCGAATGCTCGGCGAGTTGCGTGGAGTCGACCCGGACGCCGTCGAGATCGGGATGCCGGTCACCGCAACGTTTATCGACTTCCCGGACGACCCCGACACCGGCGCGCCGGCGTGGACGCTCTATGCCTGGGAACCCCGCACGTCCGGAGGCCGCCGATGACCGTAGAAGCCGCCCCGGCCGTCGAGGTCGGAACCACATTGCCCGCGTTGACGGTCGAGGCCGCCCCGACCTTCATCGTTGCCACCGCGCTGGCCACCCGCGACTTCCAGGATGTGCATCACGACCGGGATCTCGCGCAGGCCAAGGGCTCCAAGGACATCTTCGTCAACATCCTCACCGACACCGGGCTGGTCGAACGGTTCGTGACCGACTGGGCCGGACCGTCGGCGCGCATCACCTCGATCACGTTGAAGCTCGGAGTGCCGTGGTACGCCTACGATTCGGTGACCTTCACCGGTGAGGTGACCGCCCGCGACGGCGACGCGGTGACGGTATCGGTGACCGGCACCAATTCGCTCGGCAAGCATGTCATCTCGACGGTGGGGCTCACCCTCGGTACACGAACGGGGAAGAACTGATGGGCACACTCTCGGGGCAGGCGGCGATCGTCGGAATCGGTGCGACCGAATTCTCCAAGGACTCCGGGCGCAGCGAACTCCGGCTCGCGGCCGAGGCGGTCGGCGCGGCCATCGCCGACGCCGGACTCACCCCCGCCGACGTCGACGGCCTGGTCAGCTTCACCATGGACACCAACGCCGAGATCGCCGTCGCCCGCGCGGTCGGGGTGAAGGAGATGACCTACTTCTCGCGCATCCACTACGGCGGCGGAGCGGCGTGCGCGACCGTGCAACAGGCGGCCATGGCGGTGGCCACCGGCGTCGCCGACGTCGTCGTCGCCTACCGCGCCTTCAACGAGCGGTCGGGACTGCGCTTCGGACAGGTGAATTCGGCCGTCGCCAACCAGGAGAACTCGTCGGGGACCGACAACGCGTTCTCGTATCCGCATGGACTGTCCACGCCGGCGGCGTTCGTCGCGATGATCGCGCAACGCTACATGCACGACTACGGCGCCACCAGTGCCGACTTCGGGCAGATCGCCGTGGTCGACCGCAAACATGCCGCGGTGAATCCGAACGCATTCTTCTACGGCAAGCCGATCACCCTCGAGGATCATCAGGCGTCGCGGTACATCGCCGAGCCACTGCACCTGCTGGACTGCTGTCAGGAGTCCGACGGTGGTGTCGCGCTGGTGATCACGTCGGCGGAGCGGGCCAAGGACCTGCCGCACCGTCCGGCCGTCATCGCGGGTGCCGCGGCCGGCAGCGCCGAGGATCAGTTCATCATGACCAGCTACTACCGCGACGAACTCGCCGCCCTGCCGGAGATGGGCCTGGTCGGCCGGCAGCTGTGGAAGCAATCCGGATTGCGCCCCGACGACATGGATCTCGCGATCCTCTACGACCACTTCACGCCCTACACGCTGCTGCAACTCGAAGAGCTCGGCTTCTGCGGGCGGGGGGAGGCAAAGGATTTCGTCGCCGACCCCGGGGCCCTGGAGGTCGGTGGCAGGCTGCCGCTCAACACCCACGGCGGACAGCTGGGCGAGGCATACATTCACGGTATGAACGGGATCGCCGAGGGCGTGCGGCAACTGCGCGGCCAGTCGGTCAATCAGGTCGGCGGCGCCGAACGAGTGGTGGTCACCGCCGGAACCGGCGTTCCGACAAGCGGTTTGGTGCTCACCACATGACGCGCACGCCGGCTCGATACTCAGACTTCAGTGGTGACACATCCCCATCGACACAGGAGCTCGGACAATGACCACCGATACCGCGACAACCCACTCTGCAGGAGCTGGGCAGCAGCCGCACAAGTTCAATCTGGCCGACGTGTTCGAGACGGTCGCCGACTCTGTGCCCGAACGCATCGCCCTGAGCTATGAGGGTCGCCAGATCAGCTATGCCGAACTAGACGGGCTCGCCAACCGGGTCGCGCACCTGTTGCGCGACAACGGCATCGAGGCCGCGGATCACGTGTCACTGTTCCTCAAGAACAGCGTCGAACACGTGACGAGCCTGCTCGGACTGCTGAAGATCCGTGCGGTGCCGGTGAACGTCAACTACCGCTACACCAATTCCGAATTGCAGTACATCTTCGACAACTCCGATTCGCGGGGGATCATCGTCGAACTCCCGGAGCATCAGCGCAGCGTCGCCACCTTGTTGCCTGAATTGCCGCAGGTGCGAACGGTATTCGTCATCGGCGGCATCGACGACGAACTCACGGCGGCCGCCGCAGACCTACCGGAGAGCAGGCACGTCGCCGTCGTGTCCTTTGCCGATGAGGCGTCCGCGTCGGAGGAACGCGACTTCGAGCCCCGTACCGGCGACGAGCTGTACCTGCTCTACACCGGCGGCACCACCGGATACCCGAAGGGCGTGATGTGGCGCCACGACGACTTCTTCCGCAAACCCATCTCCGGCGGCAATCCGTACGGCGACGCACGTAAGGACCTTGCCGAAGTCGGCAGCGCCGTCAAGGATTTCGGTTCGATCGCATTCAACATCGCAGCCCCGCTGATGCACGGCGCGGCCTCGTATTCGCTGTTCACCTTCCTGACTCTCGGTGGACGACTGGTCCTGATGCGTGACTTCGACCCGGCCGCGATCGTGAAGGGCATCGAGGACGAGAAGATCCAGATCATCCTGATCGTCGGCGATGCCATGGGCATGCCGCTGGCCGAGGAGATGGAACGCCGCAAGGACGACGTTGATCTCTCGTCGCTGTTCTCGGTGACCTCCGGTGGTGCGATCTGGTCGCACCACAACCGTGACCGGTTCGTCGCGATCAAACCGGATCTGCTGCTGCGCGACAACTTCGGTGCGTCCGAGTCGGGTAACGACGGCGAGATCATGATGGACGACAACGGAAATCTGCGGGTGCCGCCCACCGAGAAGATGATGGTGGTCGACGAACGGCTCGAACAGATCGAGCCCGGCTCCGGCGATGTCGGGTACATCGCGCGGATCGGCAACGTGCCGCTCGGCTACTACAAGGACGAGGAGAAGAGCGCGCGCACCTTCCCGACCCTGCCCGACGGCCGGCGCATCTCCGTTCTGGGTGACATGGGCACCGTCGAGCCCGACGGGTCGATCGTCTTCCTCGGTCGCGGTTCACAATGCATCAACACCGGCGGCGAGAAGGTCTATGCCGAGGAGGTCGAGGCGGTGCTCCACGCACACCCCGCGGTAGCCGATGCCCTGGTGGTGCCGGTGCCCGACGAACGTTACGGTCAGCGGGTGGCCGCGGTCGTGCGGGTCGCCGACGGTGCCGCTGAACCGACGCTCGCCGAGATCCAGGAACACTGTCGCGAATCCCTTGCCCGATACAAGGTTCCGCGGACCGTCGTCTTCGTCGACGACGTCAAACGCACCCCGGCCGGCAAGGCCGACTACCGCTGGGCCAAGAACACCGCCGCCGCATCGTCGGAGCCGGCGCCGGCCTGACCCCGTCCTCGAAATCGGTAGACATCTTTCGCGGAAACCGCGACTAGATGTCTACCGATTCTCGTTTCGAAAGAAGTGGCGATTGCGGGTTGTCGATCGGTCATATCGGGTGTAGACTCGAATGCACAAGCGACGAACAAATGTTTGATCGCATTCACTTTGATCGCATTCACTTTGGTCGTATTCACTGGGGGGTGACAATGACAACGATCGACCTGCCGGCTCTTGCGCCGGATGAGCAGGTGACGTTGT
>NZ_JBNCLY010000017.1:0-106890 GCF_049844915.1 Gordonia sp. DT30
ATGCCCCGGCAGTCGCCCTCACCAGCGCAAACACGCCGCAGCACACCACAGACCGCGAACTACGGCTGTAGTACTAGTGCATAGATATCCAGCTCAAGTGCCGTACCCGGAGCAATCGCACCGACCGCCCTCTGCAATGCGATTCTATTACTGTGTTCAGGCGCCCACGTTTGACTAGCGACACTAGAGATCTCAGGCCCCAAATTTTCCTAATATCCATTATTTGCCTAACGGGACAGAAATCGCGTTCGTAGATAAAGCGCTAATCGAAATACCTGCACGAAAAGAATCGACTCTTCCGGATTGGCGGGGCGTGGAACGCGTTCTGCTGACCAACAGGTATAGGTCAGGTTCGTGGTTAGGAGCTTTCATCCTCACATCATCGGCCCCCGGGTCGGGCTGCGTGATTATGTCGATCGTGAGGCCGCCGATCTACCGATCTTGGGACAGTCCCGGCTGCACATCTACGCTACCTCGGTACCGCTACGGGACGACTGAGTGTCCGATGTCGGTCTCCCGAACCGACATTTCCACAATCGCCGCGCCGCGCGCGGCTCACCTGCCGCACCACGACCTGGATTCTGCGCGCGATGCTCGCGACAAGAGAAGTGCGAAGGAGGTTGCTGCGGAGGTCGGGCGGAGTTACAACACTGTCAACAAGCTGGCCCTGGAGGCGGTGAAGGAGGTCGCCCATGCTGAAATTCAGGCCGTTTCCCCTGGCTGCTTCAACGATCAGGAACTGAGGGGCTTCGTCAAGCCATTGATCGCAGCCATTTCACGATTGAAGCCCGCGACGTTGTGAGTATCCAGGTCATGGTACGTGGTTGCCGCCCTAATTATGGCTTCGGCGTTGTCTTCCAGCTTCTTCAGGACGCTATCGATGCTGGTGTGCAGGTGGTTGGAGTACGCTCTCACCGCAGGACCGGCCGTGAACCCTGGGTTGCCTGCTTCGGCGGTAGTAGCCGAGTCGAAATATTGCGCGATGTTGCGGCGCGCTTGGCCTGATAGTGAACTTAGTTGAGCCCCTGTGTCCTTTACGCGTTCAGTGGCGATACTCAGGTCATCATCACTCATGCGATATCCTTCACTCGTTCCCGATGATTCCGCGGTCAAGGTACGCGGGCGGACATTGCGGCAATGCAGGCCCCCCGATATTGTCTGGGACGAACGCTGCCACAGCGACGATGCCCGACGCGATGGTGATCACTATGCCCAGCAAGATGGACCAAGCGCGGGGACGGAGCCGGATGGTCAAGACGGTGCCAGCCCCCGCGATAATGAATGTGCTGATGGAAACCCACTGAGTGATTATCGTGCCGATATGTCTGCGCTCGGCGAGATTAGTCGGCCAGTATACACATGCCGTGGTGCCGAAGTCTGTGGTCCGGGGGGTGACGTTGTAGACCGCAGCGAACACAATCCAACCCACCGTCAACGCAATAGCGGCCAGAATAAGCACAATAGAAGCTCGCCGCTTCCACGAGTGGGCGGAAGTTTCCGGAGTGTGTGCCGTGATCACCATGTAACCCGAGGCTTGACGATCTTGACGATCTGGCCCCCCTCATTCTGCGTAACTTCAGGCATACGCTCGGACAGAGAGTAGTCAGTTGCCGAATCGGTGTGTTGTGTGTACAACACGTCTCCGTCAGGCAGGACGCCAGTGACAATGGCCGCGTGGTGGATATTCCCAGCGGAAATCCCCTCGCTGGGTACCGCCTGGGTTGATTGGAAGTACATGATGTCCCCGGGACGCGCACTCTCCACGGGAACCTCCTCTCCTCCATTATCCATGAAGAAGTCGTGGTTGTTCTGTGCGGCACCCCACGTCGGGGTATGGTACACGCCAGCCATGTGGTTGCCGATTCCGAATGGCAGACGTGTAGCCAACGTGGGGAATATGTTGTTGGCACCGTCAGTTCCGTCATCCCAGTCTTTCTGGCTATTGTGAAGCAAGATTCCGGAATTGGATTTAACTCTCATTCCTCCGCCATATGCCAGTGAGTCGGACACAAAATTAGTACAATTGTCATTGTACTCGTCCAAGCTTGTATTGGCCCAGTTCTTCTGTGCGTAGCGGACTGTGCCCACAGAGCTGTAGCCAAGTCCCGGCCGGTCGATTTGGGCCTTCACCGAGTTGGGAACGCCCTTCAGGTCATAAAGCTCGACGGGGCAAGCCCTCTCTAGGTCGTACTTGTCTTTCGGCGTCAGTTCCTCCCACCATTTCGCAACTTCGCCAGGAGTCAAGCCGTCGGGAAGGGTGTCGCGTATCGACTGGAGTGCATCGACTTCGTTCGAGTTCTGAACGCCTTGCGCTGCTCGAACCCGTGTGGTTGCAGGGTCGGCGCGGTCGGTGCGCCGCAGCGCACCGGTACACAGCTCGTCCGCTTGAGTGGCTGCCTCGATCGCGTCATTGATTACTTGTTGGCTGGTCTTCTGTGCATCGCGTATCAACAGCTCCTCGTTAGGGTCCGGAGGCATGACAGAAGGCAGCTCTACTTGCCCCGACGCCTGGTTGACGGTTAGCCCAGCGCGAGTCGCGATGCCGATTCCAGTGTGAAGTTCCTCCTGAGCGATCGACACAGCGTGCGCCAACGTATCGAGGGGATCCACAGCGGAGCGTGCCAGAATGGCAAGCACCTCGGTCTCGCTTGCGCAGTCGGTCAACGTTTTGCTCGCCATCTCGTAGGCGCTGCCTGACCAGTTTCTCGCAAGTGGCCTTGTGCCGTTGTCGTGAATGTCGTCCTTCATCCGCTCGCAATGCTTCGCCGCAGCAAGCACGTCCTCAGCGACGACGGTCCAGGCGTGCGGGCGTGCGTCGCGCAGCTGGACAAAATTGACCATAAGCCAAGACGGTATCGCAAGTAATAGAACCTAAATCCGACGAAACCGGCGACTGGACACAGTGGTGAGGTATATCACAGACCACTTTTGGTGATGCGAATGGTTGTGGCCCTGGGTGGTGGGGGCGCAGAGACGTTGACTCGTTGAGTGTTTGGCTCGCCTTGTGTCGTGTCGCATGGGCGAGTCCAGTATCGTGTATTGACCAGTGTTGCGTGGGAGATGTTGCCGCCTATTACGACCGCGAAGGATCGATTACGCAGTCGAGGAATAGATGGGTGTGCCTCTGCGGCCCGCACCCTCGACCGCGGCGCCGCCAGGACTCCGGCGGCGCATCCGGCGATGACCAGTGCGGCACCGGCGATCTCGATGCCGCCGGGCACCTCGCCGAGCAGCAGCCAGGCAGCGCTGATGCCGACGACAGGCACCAGCAGTGAAAGCGGTGCGACCCGACTGGCCTCGTACCGTTTCATCAGCATCGTCCACAGTCCGGAGCCGACGATGGTGCCCAACAACACCACGTAGGCGAGTCCGACGAGGGCGATCAGTCCGGATGAGGAGCCCAGGGGTCGTGAGCGACTCGAGGTCGGCAGCGGGGCCCTCGGTGGTAAAGCTCAACGCCAAGAACGGGATCGGCGGCACCACCGACATCCACAGCGTCATCCGCAGCGCGTCGTCGGGCTGGGCCAGGCGGCTGCCGATGTTGCCGAACGCCCACGACAGACCGGCCATGACGGTGAGCACCATCGGGATGACGATGCCCAAGCCGATCGACGAGTGTCCCGCACGGTCGACGCCGATGATGACGATCCCGGCGACGGCCACCGCGATACCGAGGATCTGCGCGGGCACCAGCCGTTCGCGCAGGAAGAACACACCCAGCAGGACGGTGAACGGCGCCGAGGTCTGTAGAACCAGCGAGGCCAGTCCGGTCGGCATGCCGAGTTCCATGGCGAGAAACAGGAACGCGAACTGCCCGAACCCGAACCCCAACGCGTACAGCAGGAACCAGCGCATCCGAATCCGAGGGAATCGGACGAACAGCACCACCAGGACGGCCATCACGCCGAAGCGCAGCGCCGCGAAGAAGAACGGCGGGAAGTGGTCGAGACCCACTCGGATGGCGATGAAGTTGAGGCCCCAGAGAACGACGACGGTCAGGCCGAGCAGGCGGTCGCGAGTGGTCATGGCATCCATCGTCGGGGCGCAGTCGATGAAGCACAATCGAATTCTTTTACATCAACAATTCAGGAATGCTTCACGGTCACCTGTTGTCGCAACCAGGCTGTGGCGGATCCTCGAAAGGTTTCAGCGCCAGCCGAGTCCGGGTGCCACCTCGGTGAGGATCGCCTCGATGACGTGTGCGTTGTAGTCGACGCCGAGTTGGTTGGGCACCGTCAGCAGTAGCGTGTCCGCAGCGGCGATGGCCTCGTCCTCGCGGAGTTGCTCGATGAGTTTGTCGGGCTCGTCGGCGTAGCTGCGGCCGAAGCGTGCCAGACCGCCGTCGATGTGGCCGACCTGATCGGTGCTCGAGCGATCACGTCCGAAGTAGGCGCGATCCATGTCGCTCACCAGCGGGAAGATGCTGCGGCTCACCGACACTCGTGGTTCACGCGGGTGTCCCGCGGCCTTCCAGGCGTCCCGGAAGCGACGGATCTGTTCGGCCTGCAATTCATGGAAGGGCACACCGGTGTCCTCGGTGAGCAGCGTCGAGGACATGAGGTTCATGCCTTGCTCGGCGGTCCATTCGGCGGTCGCGCGGCTGCCGGCACCCCACCAGATGCGGTCGCGCAGCCCTGGTGACTGCGGCTCGATGCCCAGCGGGCCCGGCGGGTTGGGGAACATCGGGGACGGGTTCGGTTCGGCGAAGCGTGCACCGTCGATGACCTTGAGGAAGACGTCGGTGTGGGCGCGTGCCATGTCGGCGTCGGACTGGCCCTCGGCGGGGACATAGCCGAAGTACTTGTAGCCCTCGATGACCTGTTCCGGCGATCCGCGGCTGATCCCGAGCTGCAGCCGGCCGCCCGCGATGAGGTCCGCCGCGCCCGCGTCCTCGGCCATGTACATCGGGTTCTCGTAGCGCATGTCGATGACGCCGGTGCCGATCTCGATGCGGTCGGTCTTGGCGCCGACGGCTGCCAGCAGCGGGAACGGGGAGCCGAGCTGCCGTGCGAAGTGATGCACACGGAAATACGCGCCGTCGGCACCGAGCTCCTCCGCGGCGACGGCGAGGTCGATCGACTGCAGCAGGGTGTCGGCGGCCGTGCGGGTCTGTGAACCCGACGACGGTGACCAGTGTCCGAAGGAGAGGAAGCCGATGTTCTTGCTCATGACACCAGTTAACCGGACTCTGGTCCGGATTGTTCCACGAGGGTGGCCAACCGCGCGAGATCCGCGGCGACCGTCTCGGCGTCACGGTCGAACTCCTCGTCGGAGAGGGCGAGTTGGCGGATGGTGAAGAGCACCTCCGAACCGTCGGGACGTCTCACGCGACGACTGCGCATACCTCCATGATGGATTCCGGGCCTGGCCTCCGTGGGCATTCGAGGCCTTATGATCCCGCCATGGAGGTTCGCCGGCTGCGTCTTCTGCGAGAATTCGCCGATCGTGGATCGATCGGCGCGGTCGCCGATGCACTGCACATGACGCCGTCAGCGGTGTCACAGCAACTCAAGGTGCTGGCCGAGGAGGCCGGGGTGGCGTTGCTCGAACCGGACGGGCGACGTATCCGGTTGACCGGTGCGGGGCAGGCGCTGGTGTTGCGCGCCGACGACGTCATCGCGGCGGTCGAACGCGCACAAGACGAGATGGCGTCGTACCGATCCGGACACGCATCGGTGCGGCTGGCGATGTTCCCGTCCGGTGCGTCGCTGCTGTTGCCCGACGTGCTGACGCGGGCGAAGTCGTCGGGCACCGACGCCTACGCCTTTCACCTCGACGTCGGATATGCCGAGGCGGCAACGGCATTGGCCGATTTCGACATCGTCGTCACCCATCGCGACGAACGCATGCCGACTCGGACGGACCCCCGGGTCGCGGTCACCGAACTGATGCGCGAGCCCCTCGACGTGATCGTCGCGCGCACCTCGGATCTGGCCGCTCACCGACGTGTCACCGTGTCCGAACTCGCCGACCGGGACTGGATCAGCGTGCTCGGCGGATTTCCCGTCGACGATGTGCTCCAGTCGATTTCCGCGTTGACCGGTGTGGCACCGCGGGTGACCCAACGCATGCTCGACTTCGCCACCATCGAGTCGCTGGTCGCCGCCGACCATGGGATCGCGCTGATGCCACGACATGCGGCGCGCGACCCGGGAGTGGTTCGCCTGGAACTCAAAGGAGTTCGGGCGGCACGCGTCTACGAGGCGCTGACGCGTCCGCACCCGCGCGCTGCGATCGCGGCGGTCGTCGACGATCTGGCCGCGGTGGCCGCCGACGTCGCGCGCACGCCGTGAACGGCACCCACCGAGGTGGGCCACAGCATGGCCAGTGCGCCCAGGCGACGGACCGGTTGCGGGTCAACGTATCTCGCGGTAGAGGGCGCGACCGGCGTCGACGATTGCCGGGTGGTCGATGGTCAGTGGTTCGACGCGTTCGAGTGTGGGGCGTTGCCAGCAGCCCAGCACGGTCCAGAAGGGCCGGTGAAATGACCACCACTGCACGGCCTGCCAGCGCCGCCCGTCGATCGCCGCATCGTGTTGAGACCAGATGCGGTGTCCCCATGCCGAAGTGACCGCAAGGTTGCGGGCAACGACCTGGGTAGGCCGCAGCTGCTGCTCGACGAGCCGGTGCGGGTCGTCGAGATCGCACACGCGCAGATCGTCGGGGAGTCTGAACACGGCCAAGGCCCGGCGCGCGCCCGCGATGAACGGGACATCGAACATGTCGTCGGTCCAGCGGGAGAGGTTGCCGAACGACTCGCCGCAAGCGCCGGCGGCTTCGCGCGCCAGATACCACGTGTAGTAGTCGGGATGGTCGACGCGCCCGCCGCGTTGCGGCCGATGCTCATAGAGCGGATGGCCGGGCCTACCCGTTTTGGCGCCGGCGAGATAAGGGAACACTCGATAGACGAGCACGGGTCAGGCGGCCCCGCCCCAGGTCTCGGCATCCAGGGCATCCAAGACGCGTGCGACTCCGTCCTGCTGCAGAACATCGACCGGCCGCGCGCCGTCGAGGAACGCGTTGGGGCTCTCGATCCAGATGGCCGCAGCCTCCGGTCCCCACACCAGCCGCGCGCGGGCGTAGACGTGGTCGAGGTCGATGAGCGCGGCCGCCGCCGCGGGCCCAGGGCGTTCCTTGCCGCTTGCCCATCGGGATGGCTGCGACGGGCTGACCCCGATCAGGGCCGCCAATCGGGCGCCGGAGAACGCGCTGCTGAGCGCTTGCACGCGAAACGCGGCGACGGGGTCATCACCCGCCGAGCCCGGCGACTTCTTCGTCGTGGCACTGCGGCCGCGAGCGGAGCGCTGTTGTCGTACCGGGGTGGAGGGGCGCGTCGTGGTCATGGCCCCATACTACCCAAGGAAAACATTGGGTGGGCGCGGCGACTTGTAAAGCTTCGGCAGGTGGAGCAACTGCGTCTCTGGGGCAGAACTGCTCACGAACATCGCCCGCCGACCGTGGCGGCATCGGAGGCTCTGTGGGTGGCCACGACCGGACACCGCGCCGACGCCCAGGGGCGAGTCCGCCGCGCTCGGCGCTGGTACTGGCGGCCCTGATCATCGTGGCCGGCGTCGCCAACATCAATCTGTCCGTGGCCAACGTGGCGCTGCCGGACATCGGGAAATCGCTCGATGCGAGTTCGACGCAGCTCAATCTCATCGCGGTCGGCTATTCGCTCGGCCTGGCCGCGTCGGTGCTGTACTTCGGTGTGCTCGGCGACCGCCACGGTCGGCGTCGGTTGCTCATCGCGGGCATGCTGCTCACCCTGCCCGCATCGCTCATCGCCGGATTCGCCACCGACCCCGACGTTCTCTTCGGTGCGCGGGTACTCGGCGGCATCGCGGCGGGGCTGGCCTTCCCGACCACGCTGGCGATCATCACCGCGTTGTGGACCGGCGCCCGACGGACTCGCGCGATCGCGGCCTGGTCGGCGGTCGGCGGGGCGATCTCGGCGTGCGGGCCGCTGGTGTCGGGGGCACTGCTGGAGAAGTTCGCCTGGCATTCGGTGTTCTTCGTGACGGTGCCGCTGGCAGTGATCGCCCTCGTCGGCGCGTGGTGGGTGGTGCCCAAGGACGGCGGTGACACCGAGGTCGTCGTCGACAACATCGGGGGCGTCGTGTCGATCGTCCTCGTCGGCGCCACGGTTCTCGCGATCAATCTCGCCCCGCTGCACAACATGGCCACGGCCGTCTGGATCCTCGCCGCGGTTGTGGTGGTCGCGGCGATCCTGTTCGTCTGGCGCCAGTTGCGAATAGCCGTGCCGCTCAAGGACTTCCGGATCGCAGCACGGCCGACGTTCTGGGTGGCGGCGGTCGGCGGCATCGTCATCTTCGGCACGTTGATGGGTGCGATGTACGTCGGGCAGCAGTATCTGCAGAACGCGCTCGGCTATTCGACGCTGGCGGCCGGCGCGATCGTGTTGCCCGCCGCGGCGACGATGGTCGTGGTCCTCGCTGCGCTATTCTCCGGCCCGACTCGGGTGGTCAGCTCACGTCGAAGGCCGGGCTGACACCGGTGATCGTGGTCAGCCGCCCGGACGCCGACTTGGCGTCGCCGAAGTACCGGATCCGGTGACGCCCCTTGGTGCCCTGCGGGATTCGCCACGAGATGGTGATGACCGACGCGGATGCCTGGCCGTCCGGGCGCTTCCAGTCGAGTTCACCGGACGGCCCGTCGTCGTCCTCGGCGGTGACCCAGCGTCCCCCGTCGAAGCGCTCGATCACGTAGTAGCCGTCGCCCGGCCGGGATCCGTCGGCGGCCACGCGATGCACCCGATTGCTCGGATGGGCGCCGGAAAACGATACCGTCGCAGTCTGTCCGGCCGTGTATCGCGGCTTCGGCGCGGTGGTGACGGCGCCGAAGGTGGTGCCGCGCACCGGGCTATCGGCGGGAACCGGGGTGAGCAGCTCGGGTTGCGCGCCGCTGGTGTCGGTGGGCACCGGGCCGGGCGCGAGGCGTCGGCCGGTGGCCATGGCGCGGGCCAGCCGGTCGAACTCCTGCATGTAGGCGCACAGTGTGTACCGGCCGAACAACGTCTCGCCACCCTCGTATTGCTGGGACAGATACTCCTCCGGCGTCGTCACGTATTGGCTGTACGCATTCGAATACCCCTGCATCAGCACATTTTCCAGCGGCACACCGAGAGCGTCGGCGACGACCCGCCGGATCCGCAGACCGGCGACGATGGTGTACTCGGCAGGTCCGCCGGCGAGTACGAGATCGCCGATCCGGATCAACTGGATCGGCAGCACCTGCTGAATCCAGGGCCGAGGTGGCAGATAGCCGAGTGGAAAGAGGTCGAGCTTGGGTGCCTGGATGGCGGTGGCCCACGCGGGCGGGGTGGCGGTGGTGTCGACGCCGAGTGCCCGTGCGAAGGGCAGCACCATGCCCTCGTGCAGGAAGCTCAATTGACTCCGGGTGTTGTCCTCGGTGCTGGTGGCCGCGGCACCGGCGCCCATGATGGCGGGCGTGGTCCGCGCGGGTTTGCCGTCGGGGGTGTAGTGCCCGTCGATGGGCACATCGGCGAGGTCGATGAATCGGTAGGCATAGGAGAGGCCGCCGGTCACCGGCCGCGATGCGGCGAAAGCCCGTTGGCCGGCCCGGTATTGACGCTCACCGATCATCGCGCGGTTGGTGCGGTGATCGCCCGTCGGGCCACCCGGGTGCATCTTGCGCACCCACAGGTTCGGTGTCATGTCGCCGGCATTGGTCTGTGGAAAGGCCGCCACCACTGCGGGATCCGCACTTTCGGCCAGGTACGAGGCAAACCCCTTGTTGTCGCTGGAGATGAGGGTGTTCGCATCGGTCAGCGAGGTGCCGTGGGTGGCGAACCAGGTGATCTCGCCGATCACGCTGCCGGACTGGCGCAGTCGCAGGGAGGTGACCTGCGGGTCGATGTGGTCGGGGAAGTGCTTTTGGTCAGCGGCGGGGTTGCGGACGAACGCCTCCAGCGAACGGTTGGCGCTGGCGTCGTGGAGATCGCTGTGCCCGAGTTCGAGCGTGCCCGGCGCCAGACTGTGATGTGCGGCGGTGATGGCCTCGACGATGCCGTCGACCTCGGCGCGGTATGAATTCTCTTGATGTCCCAGTGCGGCAAGAATATACGCGTAGTCCCAGGCGGTGCCACCACACGAGTTGTGGTTGTGGGTGGCGTTGAGATTGACGTTCTCCTGGGTGTAGATGTTTCCGAAACGTTCGGCGAGGGCCTTCATCACACCGACCCGATGGGACTCGAAGATGCACGCGAGGTCGGCGTTGACGAACGCTACGCGTTTGCCGGTCGCGGCGTCGGCGATGATGTAGGCCCGCGCCCACACCCGCTGCAGCAGTCCGCTGGCGACCTGGGAGAGATCGGAATAGCCCATCATGCCCTGTCCGGCAATGGCTCCGGTGATGTCGCCGCGGCCGGCGCCGACGAGATAGCCCGTCGACGGCGCCGCATGTGCACGCCCGGTGGCGGAAGTCGTTGCGGCGGCGGCCACTCCGAGTGCGGTCACGCCCGCTGCGCCGGCCAGCAGCCCGCGGCGTGACAGTGATGGTGAGTGGGGCGGGGTCGTCATCGTCGGTGGTGTTCCTCTGTGTTGTCGGCGGTCTCCGTAGAAGCTGGATCTGCGAGGGGAATCGCCATGGCGGCGAAGGTGGTTGCCAGAACCGCGATATGCCTGCGCGCGGCGGCACTGTCGCGGTCGGTGAGCCAC
Organism: Gordonia sp. DT30; assembly: GCF_049844915.1. NCBI lineage: Bacteria > Bacillati > Actinomycetota > Actinomycetes > Mycobacteriales > Gordoniaceae > Gordonia > Gordonia sp. DT30. The sequence continues at coordinate 10,698 of NZ_JBNCLY010000017.1, forward strand.
GACAGTGTCAGCCCGTCGAGCGAGGAGGTCACCATGTGTGCCAGCTCCTCGACGGGCATGCTCCAGCGCAGCTGCATCGTCGTCGCGATGAAGGTCAGGGCGTCGGCGACGGCCGAGCGGTAGGTGGCCCATTGTCGTCGCCCGGCATCGGGGTCATGCCGCATCGCATGGGTGGCGACCTCCAGGAGTGCGATCTCGCGTCTCGGATCACGCTCCAGCAGCCGCAGGTAGGAGTCCATGGCGGTGGTCAGCACCTCATCGACTCCGATGTCGGGCGCCGAGAGCTCGATGCTGAGCAGGGCCCCGAGCCGTTCGGCGCCGGTGATCTCCTCGATGACCGCGCTGATCAGGGCCTCGCGCGAGGAGAAGATGTAGAACAGGGCGCCCTGTGGCATGCCCGCCTCGCCCACGATGGCGCGTGTCGACGCAGCGGCGAGCCCGTCGCGCGCGATCACCCGGATCGCGGCATCGATCAGCTCGGTACGTCTCTCGTCGAACGTCATCCGGCGCATCGAGAACCCCCACTCCGAACTCGCGCCCGCGAGTTGACCACATGATCAGTTGATCGTTTGGTCAACCATGCCGCACCGATGACGATCTGTCCCGGCAACCGAGATATTTTCTCGGCACCGTCGGGGATTCGGCGGTGTATCGAGCGTTGGCCTGCGGTCGGTAGCCTCGTCGGCAGACCCTTTGGGTGAGAAGTACACCGCGACGAAATATAACGTGCAGCTATAGCGACGGCCGCGACGATAATCGTCACGGCCGTCGCTATAGGTGCACGTTATATTTCGTCTGCCGCGGCCATCACGGCGTGACGATGGCGAAGTCCGTGTCGGGGGAGTCCAGGTAGCCGGCGAGACTCGTGAAGAGCGTGGCGTCGCCGTCTATCTGGATGAGGCCGTCGGCCACGGCCTGTTGGGTGTCGGCACCGGCCAAGATGATGCCCAGTAGTGCTGGGCGGGTACCGCTGATCGTGAGTCCGGCCGACGCCGCGGCGGCGTCGATATCGTGATGCACGAGCACGCCGTTACGCAATTCGCTGCGGTAGAAACGGTTTTCATCGGTGATGCGCCAGTCGATGACGATGTGCGCGTCCCATGCCGCCGGACCGTTGACGCGCAACGCCACCGCGTCGAACAGCTGCTCCACCGTCAGCGCGGCGGCGATGTCGGGGGCGGCCGCGGTGGTCGGGGTGCCGATGGGGCCGTGGCGGAGCTCGTAGGCGCCCATCAGGTAGAAGTTGCGCCAGGTGCCGTTCTCCGATCCGTACCCCAGCTGTTCGAGGGTGTCGGCCTGCAGGGCCTTCGCGGCTGCGTTGTCGGGGTCGGCGAAGATGACGTAGTTGAGTACGGTGGCGACCCAGCGGAAATCGCCATCGTCGAACGACTTTCGTGCCTTCTCGAGCACCGCATCGGCGCCGCCCATGAACTCGACGTGCCGGACGGCCGACTCGACCGGCGGATGCTCCCACAAGTGAGCCGGATTGCCGTCGAACCACCCCATGTACCGCTGGTAGATGGCTTTGACGTTGTGGCTCACCGAACCGTAGTAGCCGTGGGTGTGCCAGGCGTTCGCCAGCGTGGGCGGGAGTTCGATGTCCTCGGCGATCTCGAGACCGGTCCGACCCTGATTGAGAGCGCGCAGCGTCTGGTCGTGCAGATAGCCGTACAGATCACGTTGCAGAGCAAGGAATTCGGTGAGATCGTCGGTGCCCCAGGTGGGCCAGTGGTGCGACGCGAACAGCACGTCCGAGCGGCCGGCGAACGTGTTGATGGCCTCGGTGAGATACTTCGACCACACGTGGGGGTCGCGCACCAGCGCTCCGCGCAGGGTCAGCAGGTTGTGCAGGGTGTGCGTGGCGTTCTCGGCCATGCACAGTGCCCGCATCTGCGGGAAGTAGAAATTCATCTCCGCGGGGGCCTCGGTGCCCGGGGTCAGCTGGAATTCGATCTGGACCCCGTCGAGCGTCTCGGTGTGGCCGGTGACGGAGATGTCGCGGGTCGGCACGATCAACGTGGCCGTACCTGTCGACGTCGACTGACCCAACCCCGCACCGATCGCGCCGCGCGGACCCCGCGGCAGTGCCGCGCCATACATGTACGCGGAACGACGGCCCATAGCCGTTCCGGCGTAGACATTTTCGGCCACCGCATGTTCGACCATCCCGGCGGGCGCGAGAACCACGCAGTCGCCGGCGTCGACGGCCTCCTGGGTCGTCACCCCCTTGACACCGCCGAAGTGGTCGATGTGTGAATGCGTGTAGATGACCGCGACCACCGGACGGTCACCGCGGTGGCGCCGGTAGAGGGCCAGCCCCGCCGCGGACGTCTCCTGGGAGATGAGCGGGTCGATCACGATGACGCCCGTATCGCCCTCCACGATCGTCATGTTGGAGAGATCGAAGCCGCGGATCTGGTAGATGCGATCGGTGACCTCGTACAGGCCGTGCTTGGCCACCAGGCCGGATTGCCGCCAGAGACTCGGGTTGGCGGTGGGTGGGCAGTCGTCGCCCAGGAAGGAGAATTCGGCACAGTCCCAGACCGCGGCGCCGTCGGCATCGGGGATGATCGGCGAGTCGAGGGCAGCGACGAATCCGCGGTCCGCGGCGGTCTGGTCGGCGGTGTCGCCAAAGGGAAGCGTCGAACGGAGCTGGTCATTGGCCCGGGAAATGCTCGGGTCGGCTTCACGGGTATCTGTCATGTCAGTCACCTTCACCTCGGGATTGCGGGTATCAGCCGTGCTGCCCCAGCCTTGTGTCGCACGTAGGTGGTGTCAACACCCGCATGGGGTGAAAACGCGGTGCTCGGTCGGTGGTGATCTCAGTTGGCCGACTCCCGGCTGCCGGTGGTGTGGACGACCACGAGCTGCGGGTCCCACGGCACCAGACCGTCAACGGTTCGTTGCAGCGAATCGATCGGGGGTAACGCTCCAGGGGACAGCACGTTCACCGTCACGGTGTCGCCGCTCCAGACCACATCGGTCACCTCGGCCGACGCAACACCGGCGGAATCGAGCCAGTCGCGGGTGGCGTCGGCGACCTGCCCGGCCCACAGGGAGGTGAGTGAATTGATCACCATCGGCACCGCGACGGCGACCAGCGCGACGAGCAACACGGTGTAGGCGCGTGCCCGGCGCGGCCTCGGCGTACCGACAGTCCCGGCCGTATCGGTCCGTGCGATTCCGGCGACCGTGAACACGATGACGGCGGTGATGACCATTGCCACCACATTCGAGGCGAACAGCACGAAGGCGCCGAGCGCCAACGAGGGCGCCCCCGACCCCAGACATACCCCGACCACTCCGAGCGGTGGTACCAGGCTGATGGCGATCGCCACCCCCGGCAGTACGTCACCGACGTCGCGGCGGGTCACCGCGACGGCACCGACGAGCCCGGTCGCCAACGCGGCGACGAGGTCCACCACAGTCGGTGAGGTGCGGCCCTGCACCTGCGAATTGGTGAGCACGTTGGTGGGATTGGGCAACACCTGGGCGAACAGCACACCGAGTACGGTCACCACGACGACGCCGGCAAGGACATAGGCCACGCTCGTTGCCACCAGCCGTCCACGGCCACTGACGATGCCCAGGCCGATGCCGAGAATCGGAGTCGACAGTGGCGCAACGATCATGGCACCGATGACGGTGGCGGTGCTGTCGCCGATCACGCCGGCGACCGCGATGATCGCCGACAAGGTCAGCATGATCCAGAATGCCGACTGCTTCGACCGGACGTCACCGGAATTCAGGTCGAGGCGGTCGACGAGCTCGTCGAGTGTTCGGCGTTGCCGTTCTGGGATGAGGTGCGCCGCGATGCCGAACACGATGCCTCCTCCGCACGGCCGGGCACGACTGCCCGAGTGGCGATATCAGCCGAGAATAGGTAGTCGGCGCGGCCCGTTCACGCACAACGTGCGGAATCGGCGGCCTGGGATCGGCAATTCACCCCGAAGGTATGACAGCTCAGCTGCGACAGATGCTTACCTTTGCGTGATGACACGCTGGTCGGTACTGATCATCTTGTGTGCCGCACAGTTCATCATGGTGCTGGATACCACGGTGATGAACGTGTCGGTCGCCGATGTCGTCGCCGATCTCGACACCTCGATCACGCAGGTGCAGTTGGCGATCACGCTCTACACACTCGTCATGGGTTCGTTCATGTTGCTCGGCGGACGCCTCGGAGACATTTTCGGCCGCAAACGGATCTTCGGTGTCGGACTCCTCGTCTACGGCGCCGGTTCGCTGATCACCGCGTTCAGCCCGTCGCTCGGGTGGCTGTTGTTCGGCTGGTCTTTCGTCGAAGGTGCCGGGGCGGTGCTGGTGATGCCGGCGATCATCTCGCTGACCGCGACCAACTACACCGGCAAGGACCGCGCCACCGCATATGGTGCGCTCGGCGGAATCGCCGCCGCCGGTGCCGCCGCCGGCCCGCTGATCGGCGGGTGGGTGACCGAGGCGCTGACGTGGCGGGTGGTCTTCGGCGCCGAAACGGTCGTGTGTGTCGGGGTGGTGGCGTGCCTGCGCCTGATCACCGACGGCAAACCCGACCCGAATCGGGAAATCGACTGGGGCGGAGCGGCGTTGTCATCACTCGGACTCGGTCTGGTGGTGCTGGGATTGCTGCAGGCGGGCACCTGGGGGCTGTTCCGGCCGACGGGCGCGCTCACCGTCGCCGGGCACGAGATCACCCCGTTCGGTTTCTCGGTCGTTCCGTTCATGATCGCGGCGGGCCTGTTCGTGCTGGCGTGCTTCCTCCGCTGGGAGCGCCGCCGGATCAAGGGCGGGCACAAGCCGCTGATGAATCCGGCTCTCTTGCGGCGGCTGCAGTTGCGCAATGGTCTGGTGATGCTCGTCGCGCAGCAGACGATCATCGGCGGGGTGTTCTTCGTCATCCCGATCTACTTGCAATACGTGCTGGGCCACAACGCTTTCGAGACGGGGATCAGGCTGGCACCGATGTCGATCGCCATGCTGATTGCGGCGTTCTCCGGACCTGTTCTGGGACACAAGCTCTCACCACGGGCGATCGTCACATCCGGTCTCGTCCTCGTCGTCATCGGTTCGGTGATCCTGGTGTCGACGATCGAACCGGAGCTGAACGGCGCCCTGTTCGCGGTGGGCATGGCGATCTTCGGCGCCGGCTTCGGTTTCGTTGCCTCGCAACTCGGCAACGTGATCATGTCGTCGGCGAAGGACAGCGAGCGCGGTGAGGCGGGCGGACTGCAGGGTACCGCCCAGAACATCGGCATGTCCGTCGGTGTGGCGATGATCGGTGCACTGCTCATCAGCGCACTCGGTGCCGGTTTCGACCATGCGGCGCAGAGCGATCCGGCAATCTCGGCGCAGACGAAGGCGGTCATCGCCACCGAGACCGACGACGGGATCGACATCCTCGCACGTGATCAGCTCGACGACGTGGCCGCCGCCCACCACGTCCCGGCGTCGGAGGTGAATGCCCTGATCGACCACTACGTCGACGCGCAGCTCATGGCCATCAAGGCGGCCCTGCTGCTGGCGATCGTGTTCGCGGCGTTCGGGTTGCTCATCGCCCAGCGGTTGCCCCGGGTGCCCGGCGTCCAGCTGGGAACGGTGACCGGTGCCGCGGCCGCGTAGCCGAACAGTCGCCGTCTCGTCAGCGTGCGGCAACTCCGACGACACGTACCGCTCCCCGACGGTTGGTGACCCCGAGCTTGCGGTAGAGCGACCGGCAGTGCGTTTTGAGGGTGTTCGGTGAGATGAACAGCGCATCGGCGATCTCGTTCACCGTCATCGGCATCCGAAGGTATTCGAGCACCTCGTGCTCGCGTCTGGTCAGCGGGCTCGAGACACCGGCGGAGCGGTGCGACAACGACATTCGCCGAGACAGGGCTTCTGCGAGGAAGAGCGGGGCCGAGCCGCGGGACACGTGCGCGTCGAGGAGCTCGGTGGTCGCAAGATCGGTGTTGTCCAAGAACGGCAGCATGATGCGCTCCGGCTCGGCAACCGCCAGCGACTTTCCGAGCAGCCGATGTGCCCGGTCGCGGTCGCCGGACTGCCAGGCGATCACGGCGTGCGTCAACGAAGCATAGGCGCGAACATAGGACGGCAGTTCCGGCGCCTCGAGGCCCTCGAGGAAGCGCCGCGACCAATCGAGTTCACCGAGCCGGCGCAGCATGCCCGCGAACAAGGCCCGGGAGACCGGCACTGCGGGGATCTGCTCGATCTCGGTGGCCATCCGTCGGACCGTGTCACCGTCGCCCTTGAATTCGGCAGCCCGGGCGAGTGCCAGACGCCGGTACACCGGCCAGGGCACGCCGTGCAGGAATTCATCGGCCACCGACTCCGCGCCGGTCTCCGCGTCGGGCAGCGCGGTGCCGTCGTGCAGAACGGCCGCGGTGATCACGCGGTACAACCGGGCGAGCGGCGGATAGCCGTCCATCGTTCGGGACTGCGTGTCCCGCGAGAAGAATTCCAGTGCGGTGTCGAGCTCGCCCGTCCAGAAATTGAACCAGCCGCGCGTGAAATTGCTTATCCCGACGTCGTAGTAGTCCCATTCGCCGCCATCTCGGCCGCGATCGGCGGACGCGCTGATCGTCTCGGCGGTCTCGGTGAACCGGCCGGCGAAGGCCAGGGCGAACGCGTGGTTGCTCTCGGCGCGCTGCGCGAGGGTGGCGAGTCCGGCGGCGCGGCATTCCTCGATCGCCGTGCGTATCAAGGCCACACCGCGGTCGGCGTCGCTCCGGAGCCGGGGTGCCGTCCAACCGACCACGAATGCGCAACCGGCACGCAGACCGGGACGCATGTGCTCGACGGCCACCGGATCGTCGAGTATTGCGACAACCCGATCATGGGCGGCCACCAGGCAGGTGTGATCGTTCGCGTAGAGGATCGTTGTCAGCGCGGCGGTCAGCTCGAGCCGCGCGTCCGGCCCGCGCTCGAACTGCGCGCACGCGTCATCGAACAATCGGCGGGCACCGAGCATGTCCCCGCGGATCGCCCGGCAGCAGGCCCGGATGAACGTCAGGTGGCACAGATGGGCCGGATTGTCGGTGTGTTCGGCGAGCGACGTCGCGGTCGCCTCGGTCGGCGTGGCACCCGAGGAGATGACCAGGCCGACCCAGTTGTCGACGAGGATGTCGACGGCGCGTCCGGCATCGTCGGCGAGCAGCGACAGCCGGGCGGCGAGCAGGGGATCGGTATCGCGCAGGTGTTCGGCGGCGGACTCGCGCGCCTTGCGTTGCCGGTCCGGATCGGTGCGCGTCAGGACCCGCCGACAGTGTTCGACGAACAGCGAATGCCACGCGTAGACGGTCGTCGATCGGGCGGTGTCGCTGTAGCGGCTCAGGAACAACCCCCGGCGGACACACTCCTCGATCAGTGCGGCGGCATCGGAGCGACCGGTCAGGGTGGTGGCGAGTTCGGTATCGAACCGCGCGGTGGTGGTCGTGTCGAGAATGAACTCCGAGAGTTCGGTCGGCAGGGGCGCGAGGATCTCGTCGGCGACGTAGTCGGTCAGCAGCGACTCGGGATCGCCGCCGTCCAGCGATGCAGCCCGGCCGCCCATGCGGGACGCGTAGACCGCAATGGGCCAGCCACCGGTGGCGGTCCACACATGGCCCGGATCGAATTGCGGTCCGGCATCGACGCAGGCACGCTCGACCTCGTCGAGGGTGAACGTGAGTTCCGACGCGCCGATCACCCCGCACACACCATGCAGGATCGCGCGGCTGACGCTGCGGCTCAACGTGCTGTGCCCGATCAGCACGATCGACAACCGCGCCGGACCGTGCTCCAGCAGGTCCGCGATGGCCGGATCGGCGAGCGCGTCGGCCGCGCGGTGGGCGTCGTCGAGGACCAAGACGACGCGCTGACCGATCTCGTCCACCGTGGCGGCGAATCCGGCCGGGCTCGTCGATGTCGAAGGAGTGTGCAGTGCGGCGACGGCCGGGTGGTCGCGTAGCTGCGGCAACCGGCTGACGGAGCTGATCATCCCGCGGAGTAGCTCACCTGGGTCGTTCTCGGTGTGTGGGACCGACAACCACGCCACCGGGAGGTCGCTCGATCGTGCCCAGTCGGCGACGGCCACGGTCTTGCCGTGTCCCGACGGGGCGTTCACCGCCACGACACGGTGGCGGCCGAGCAGGTCGGCCAGCCGATCACTGAGTCGTTCACGCTCGATGGTGTCGGGCCGTGGCCGCGGGATCGCGGTGAGGTACCACGGGACGGGCTGCCACATCGACGACGAATCCACTACGCCCCCTGTCTTCCCTCGAACGCCCCGTTGTGGTTGCATCCCGAACCTCGAAGTTCCGATGAGCAATCGGTGCGGTGAAGTCTAGGCCACCCGACGCCGTGTCACTATTCGGATCGGAGGTGGTCGGGTCATCCGTCCGTTGCTGTCGCGAGATCACCGTGCGGGCCCGGCACATGTAACGGTGGCCGGCTGAGTACGTTGATCAGAGTGGACTTCAGAATATTTACCGAACCCCAGCAAGGCGCCGACTACGATCAGCTGCTCGCCGTCGCCAAGGCGACCGAGCACCTCGGATTCGACGCGTTCTTCCGGTCGGATCACTTTGGCGCGATGGGGGATGGCGATGGTCTTCCAGGGCCGACCGACGCGTGGGTGACGCTGGCCGGACTGGCCCGGGAGACCAGTCGCATCCGGCTGGGCACGCTGGTCACCTCGGCGACCTTCCGCCTTCCTGGCCCGCTGGCGATCTCGGTGGCGCAGGTCGACCAGATGAGTGGTGGGCGTGTCGAATTCGGGCTCGGCTCCGGGTGGTTCGAGGACGAGCACCTCGCCTATGGCATTCCGTTCCCGTCGGTGGGGGAGCGTTTCGACCGGTTCGAGGAATCGCTCGAGATCATCACCGGGCTCTGGGGCACGCCGGTCGGCGAGTACTTCGACCACGATGGCCGCTACTACTCGTTGAAGAACTCGCCGGCGCTGCCCAAGCCGGTGCAGACGCCGCGTCCGCCGATCATCATCGGCGGGAAGGGCAAGGCCCGTACCCCGGCCATCGCCGCGCGCTTCGCCGACGAGTTCAACATCCCTTTCGAGCCCGTTGACGTCGTCGCCGCACAGTACGACAGGGTGCGCTCGGCGTGTGCTGCGGCCGGGCGCGACGCCGACGAGCTCACCTACTCGGTGGCCCTCGTGTTGTGTTGCGGCCGAACCGAAGACGAGATCGCGCGGCGTGCACAGGCCATCGGCCGTGACGTCGCCGAGCTACGGGAGAACGGTGCCGCAGGCACGCCCGACGAGGTGGTCGAGGCCATCGGCCGGTACCGCGACATCGGCGTGAGCCGTGTCTACCTGCAAACGCTCGATCTGTCCGACCTCGATCACCTCGACCTGGTCGCGAAAGAAGTTGTGCCGCAGCTCGGTTAGCATCCCGACGGCACCACCCTCGGCTCGGACGCGAACGCGCGGCGTACCCGGACTCCGGATACGCCGCGCGTTCTTGTGTATTCAGTTGTGGTGCATTACCGAAGGGGTGACCTCACGGCACCGACGGGCGGTCGACGCCGAGTTGGATGTCGACGTTGGTGCGTTCACCGGTGACGATGCGCGCCTGCACTGCGGTCGGCTCATACATGTTGGCCACCAACGTGAACTGGGTGTCGGTGAGCCCCTCGATGCGGTAGCGGCCGTCGTTGTCGGTGGTGACCGACGCGACGATCGTCTGATCCGGACCGATCGCCGAGACGGTCGCCCCGGCGAGCGGACTGCCGTCGACGGTTCGCACCGTGCCCTGCACGCCACCGGTCGCCGTCAGCACGATCTCGGCCTCGCCACCCACGCCGGACTCGACGGTGATGAGCTGGCTCGACGGCTGATAGCCGGGCGCCGACGCGGTCACTGCCACGGTGTCGCCGACGGTGAGTCCCGTGATCGTGAACCGGCCGTCCGAACCGGCGTGCGCATTGGCGACGACCGCACCCGACTGGTCGGTGACGACCAGGTTCGCGGGCAGCGGACGCTGGGCGTCACGCACCGAACCACGCAGTGCCGCACCACCTCCGAGCGTGAAGTCACGCCGGAACACCAGCTCGCCGACGACCGAGACGGCCAGTGCCCGCGGCGCCAGTCCGGGAGCGGTGGCGATCACCGTGTACGTGCCGTCCGGCAGGTCGGTGACCGCGTAGGAACCGTCGTGATGTACGGCGGTGGCTCCGATCTGATGGCCACGCAGATCGGTGACGGTGATCGCCGCATCGACGGCGGGTTTGCCGTCGGTGGAGGTGATCAGTCCGGCGATCCGTGGCCGCACCGACGTGCTGCCGGCTTCACCGGTGGAGGTGAGACGGTGCCGTGGTGCGGCGGCCGCGCGGGTGGATTCCGTCTCGGTGACCAGCTCGGCCGGGGTACCGAACCCGGCGTCGGCGGCAACCGCCGCCAATTCTGCTCCGACTGTCTCCGGGACTGCCGGCTTCTTCGACGAACCGGTGAACAGTGAGGCGATGCCGCCGATGACGCAGCAGATCAGGGCGAAGGTGAACGCGGCGGTCAGACCGTCGGAGAACGGATCGCTGATCAGGTGCGGGAAGAAGTCGAGCCCGGTGAGGTGATCGACAGTTGCGCTCGGAAGCCCGTTCAGCGCTTGCCCGGCAACGTGCTGAATGGGGTTGTAGCCGAGGAAGGCGGCGAACAGGATACCGACGGTCGGGATGTGTGCGATGCCGTTCGCGGCCTGCGCCGGCATGCCGTTCTGCGTCAGACCGCTGAACATCGCGTCGGGCAGGTGAGCGCTGAGGCCGGCGATCATCAGCGAGAAGAACAGGCCGATGGAGAGCACCATCGCGGCGTTCTGGAACGTCGTCATCATCCCGGCGCCCGAGCCGCGAGAGTTGACCGGCAGGCTGTTCATCACCTCGGCGCGGTTGGGCGAGGCGAACAAGCCCATGCCGATGCCGTTGATGAGCAGGATCAGTGCGAAGACCCAGTAGTTGAAGTCGACGGGGATCGCGATCAAAGCGGCGAAGGTGCCTGCGGTGATGAACATGCCCAGCGTGGTGAACCACTTGGTACCGAGCTTGTCCGAGAGCGCGCCGGAGACGGGTGCGCTGAGCAGGAAGCCGATGGTCATGGGGACCATGTAGATGCCGGCCCACAGCGGGGTTTGCGAGTAGTCGTAACCGTGCTGGGGCAGCCAGATTCCCTGCAGCCAGATGATCAGGATGAACTGCAGACCACCACGGCCGATCGACGCCATCAGATTGGCGAGGTTACCGAAGGCGAACGAGCGGTCCTTGAACAGCGACAATTCGAAAAGTGGACTGGCCACGCGGGTTTCGATGAGCACGAAGATGGCCAGCACGATGACGCCACCGATCAGGCCGGTCAGCACCCAGGGGTTGGACCAGCCCATGTTGGAGCTGCCGTAGGGCTGGATGCCGTAGGTGATGGCGACCAGGATCGCGATCAGGCCGATCGCGAAGGTGGCGTTGCCCCACCAGTCCATCTTGGCGTGCTTGCGTTCGCCGAGGTCGTGCAGCTTCAGGTAGGCCCAGATGGTGCCGATGACACCGAAGGGCACCGAGACCAAAAAGATGTAGTGCCACTGGATCGGGGCGAGCAGGCCGCCGATGAGCAGGCCGAGGAACGAGCCGGCGATGGCGGCGACACCGTTGATGCCCATGGCCAATCCGCGCTGGTTGGCAGGGAAGGCGTCGGTGAGGATGGCCGAGGAGTTGGCCATCAGGAACGCGCCGCCGACGCCCTGGACGATGCGCCAGACGATCAGCCAGATGGCCGCCGCACTGCCGTCGAACCAGGTGATCGCCAAGAAGACCGAGGAGATGGTGAAGACGGCAAAGCCCATGTTGTACATGCGCGCTCGGCCGAACATGTCACCGAGGCGGCCGAAGCTCACCACGAGAACGGCGGTGACGACGAGGAAGCCCATCATCATCCACAGCAGATAGCTGGTGTTCTGCGACTCCAGCGGGTCGAGGTGGATGCCCTTGAAGATGTCGGGCAGTGCGATCAGCACGATCGAGGAATTGATGGTGGCGATCAGCATGCCCAACGTGGTGTTGGACAGCGCGATCCACTTGTAGTGGGGGCCGAGTTCTTCCAGCGTCCGGTGCCTGGACCGACGTGGTGGTCCGGCAGCGGCGCCGGCCTCGGCGACTGCTTGGTTGGACATGTGTTGCCTTTCAGATCAATACGTCACAATTGCGCGGAAACGTCGACGGTGACTTCCCGCGAGTGCTGGGTCGGTGGAGACGTCAGTCGCCGGTTCGGACCGCCTCGACTTCGAGTGTGATCGTTGCGGTGCCCCCGATCTGGGCGACACCGGTGATCAACGTGTCGTCGAAGCTGATACCGAAGTCCTTGCGGTGCAACGTTCCCGTTGCCTGGAACGCTGCCCGTCGTCCGCCCCACGGATCGTCGACCTCGCCCTGATAGCTCAGTTCGAGTTCGACCGGAACGGCATGCTCGCGCAGCGTCAATGTGCCTGCCAGCGTCCACGCCTCGTCATCGCGCGGGGTAACGCCTTCGGCGGTGAAGGTCGCCACCGGATGGCGTTCGACGTCGAAGAACGCGTCCGAGCGCAGATGCTCGTCGCGCGTCCGGTTGTCGGTGTCGATGCTCGCGGTCTTGATCTCGGCGACCACCGAGGACCGCTCGACCGATTGCGGTACGTCGATGTGTCCGGTGAAGTCGGCGAAGCGTCCACGGATGCTGGAGATCCCGAAGTGCCGCACGCTGATCTCGAGCAACGAGTGCCCGGGGTCGATCTCCCAGTGCCCGGCGGTCGGAGTGGGTGCGTCGCCGGATCGCACGGCGGTGATCTGCCCGATGTTGACGGTCCCGGCACCGGTGACCACGGCGACTCGCGCCGTCGGCTGATAGCCCTCGGCGCCGACGACCACGGTGTAGGTGCCGGTGTCGAGCTGGTCGGCGACCGCGGTGCCGCTGTCGTCGGAGCGGGCCACGGCCCGTTGTTCTCCGGTGTCGCTCATGACTGTCATGACGGCATTGGGCACCGGTCGGCCCGATGTGGTGACCACCTTGGTGGTGATGGAACTGGTCATGCCTGACCCCTTGCGCCCAAGACGAATTCGTGGTTGACGACCCGGCCGGCCTCGACGTCGATGCTCGCTGCGACCGGTGTGTAGCCGTTGGCGATGACGGTGTAGTCGCCGGGGACGAGATTGGCGAACAGGTAGCGGCCGAGGTCGTCGGTGAGGGTGCTCGCGGCCATCTCGCCTGCATCGTTGAGCAGGGCCACCTGACTATGTGCGACTGGGCCGCCCGTTCCGGTGGCGCCGTCGCTGATCACGCCGGCGAGTTCGGCGGCGGTGCGCACCACGATGGCGACCTCGCTGCCATCGGCGAGGTTGACGGTCTGGGCGACCGGATCGCAGCCGGCGGCGGTGACGATGACGGTGAAGGTGTCGTCGCCGAGCCCACCGATCTCCCAGCGGCCGGTGCCGTCGGTGATCGTCGTGGCCAGGATCTGACCCGCGCGGTCGGCGATGGCGATGGTCGCCTTGGCCACCGGCTCGCCGGTTGCCGACGTGGTGACGCTCCCGGAGAGGGCGGCCATCGAGGCAAGGGTGATCTCGGTGTCGACGGGCGTCGTCCCGACTGTCACCGTGACGGCGGCGGGGTCATGGCCGGTCGCCGACACCGCGAGCACGTAGTGACCGGCGGTGGCGACCTGCACGCTGAAGGTCCCGTCGGCGCTGCTGACGGTGCGGGCGGCCTGGCTGCCGCCGGGGTCGATGACGGTGACCGTCGCGTCGGCGATCGCGGTGCCATCCGGGCGGTGCACATCGCCCTGGATCAGGCCGACTGCCGCGCTCTTGTGGCCGTTGACGGTGGGTTCCATCAGGCTCCTTCCTCTGCAGTTTCTGTGTGGATGGTGGGGTGTTCGAGATCGCACAACGTATCGGCGAGCAATCGCATCGAGCGGCTGACCACGGCACGGTCGGCGGTATCAAGCCGGCCCAGAGCCGCCTCGAACAGTTCCGACTGCCGTGACGATGCGCCGCGCATGTACTCGTATCCGGTGTCGGTGGGCGCCAGCAGGCTGGCGCGGCCATCGTGCGGGTCGGTGGTGCGGGCCACCATTCCGGATTGTTCGAGACATGCGACGACGCGCGACATCGTCGGCCCGGCGACCGACTCGCGCGCGGCGAGTTCGGTGGCACGGATCGGCGTGTTCTGCGCGATCGCCCAGAGCGCCGAGAGCTGCCCGGGGGACAGCGGCTCGTGACTCGAACGCGAACGCACCGCCCGGCCGATCCGGATCAGGTCGCGATGAACCGCGGCCGCATCGCTGATAGTCGCGACAGGCGCGGCGTCGGACATCTCGTCCATGGCTCACCACCGAAGGGTTGATAGTTGCACAACGTAACTAATTACTTAGCTAGCCTAAGCGAAGCGATGGCCGGAAAGCACGCCGATATCGTGTGATGTGGGTGACATTGCGGGCAAATACCCGCTGGTAAACAAGAAGATTCGGACATACGCGGCAGTCGGTGCGAGCTATCCGCTCCGCAGATGATCGAACATGACGCCGAGCACGGCCTCGAGGTGTGCGGTGTCGCCGGTGGTGCGAAGGACGGTGACGCCACCCTGAATGCCGGCGATGAAGGCGGCGGCGAGGCGCTCGGCGTCGAGGTCGGGGCGCACCAGGGCGGCGTCCTGCATGGAGACGATGCCGCGGCGAACATATGACTGCCATCGCCGCAATAGCGCCGTGGCCACCTCCGCCGTGCCGGGCCCTGACCCGAGTTGACTGGTGAGAGCGGCCAGGGGGCACTGCGGACCCTGTGCCCGATACCGCTCGATCAGGACGCTGCGCCACTGGTCCCACGCCTCCCACGAGTCGAGCGCGCTCAGATACGGTTGCTGATCGTCGAGCACCCGGTCGGCCTCCCGGTGGGCGACCTCCAGCCAGAGCTGCTCCTTGCCGCCTGGAAAGTAGTGGAACAGTTGGCTTTTGCTCGTCTGCGTCACGGCGCGAACGTCATCGAGAGTCACCCCGCCGGGATCGTTGCTCCGGAGGTAGGTGGCGACCTCGTCGACGATGCGCGCACGAGTGGCCAGTCCCTTGGTGGTGAAAGCCATGTCCTGCACCGTACGCGGTTTTGGACTTGCTGGTCCAAAAATGCGTGTCTACCGTCGCTCACATGCCAGGAAAACTCGACCACACATCAGCTCTGATCACCGGCTCGACCAGCAACATCGGTCGCGCCATCGCCTACCGGTTCGCGGCCGACGGCGCGTACGTCCTCGTGTCCGGCCGCGATGAACGACGGGGCGCCGAGGTCGTCGCCCAGATCCGCGAACGCGGTGGCAGCGCCGACTTCGTCCGCGCCGACCTCGACGGCAGCCCTGCCGCAAGCCGGGCCCTCGCCGACGACGCCCTCGCGCTGACCGGCGGACGTCTCGATGTCCTCGTCAACAATGCGGGGATCTTCCCCGCGTCGACGACGCTCACCGCCGACGGCGCGACCTTCGACCGGGTCTACGGCGTCAACGTGAAGGCGCCGTTCTTCCTCGTCCAGGCGCTCGCGCCGGTGATGGCCGCAGCCGGTGGTGGGGCCATCATCAATCTCGGTAGCTGGGTATCCCGACTCGGGATCGGGTCCGGAGCGTTGTACGCATCGACCAAGGGTGCGCTCGAAACCCTCACGCGCGCATGGTCTGCCGAGTTCGCCGCGGACAACATCCGGGTCAACGCCGTCTCCCCGGGCGTCATTCGCACCCCCGACCTACCCGACGACGTCGAATACCCGGGAGAGGCCCTGATGGTCGGTACGCCGGCCGCTCGGGCCGGACATCCCGACGACATCGCCGCCGCCGCAGCGTATTTGGCCTCCGACGACGCCAGGTTCGTGCACGGAACGGTGCTCGACGTCGACGGCGGGCGGGTGGGGGTGGCGGTCATCGCGGAAGCCTCCTGACCCCGCCGTCGGTGCCACGGGGTACCGGTGAATTCTCGACTCCGATCAACTCGGGAACTCCGATCGCGACCAGAAGGCATACGATGCTCATCCGGTGGCAAGCCACCGCTTCGCCTCGGCGTAGGCATCTTCGACCGCGCCGAACACATGCTCTGACGTCGCGAAGATGTTCTCGGAACCGAGGGCATCGGCCAATCCTGCACGCCGGATGGTCGTCATCATCGCCGGCCGCACGCCGGCCAGCATGAGACGTCCGCCGGTTTTCCGTAGCTCTTCGGCTCGCGCGTGCAGCAACTTCTGAAGTGTGGCCGATGGGACATCGGGCAGTCCGCGAATGCTGAGGATGACGACGTGGCGCCCGCTCTGTTCTGGTAGCGCCGGCCAGGTTTCGGCGATCCGCGGGATCTCGGCAAACAGAGCCACGCCGGAATAGTTCAAGACGGTGATCCCCGTGGTGGGCAACGTGTTCGGCGGCTTCTCCGCGCGCCAACCTTCGTCGTCGGGTATCAGCGCCGTGAGGTGGGCCGTTCGGGCAGCCTGCACGCAGTAGAGGACAAGGGAGATCGCCGCGCCCGCGAGGATTGCATCTTGGAGCGGGAACTGTGTGGTGGCGACGAACGTGGCGATCATGGCGACCGCACTGAGCGGGGCGCTCCGCATCACCAACACGATGTCGTCCCACCGCCCTTCGATGAGTTCGAAACCGATCACGAACAACAGTCCGCCGATCACCGGCATGGGGATGATCTGTGCTGCCGAGCCGAGCAGCAGAACTGCCACGATCAGCCATGCACCGGCGAAGATCCCGGCCCACCGAGTCTGCGCACCTGCCGACACCGCGACACCGGTCCGGGACAACGATCCGCCGGTGGGTAGCGATCCGAAGAATCCGCCGACGAGATTGGCCGCGCCCTGGGCTGAGAAGTCGCCGGACGCGCTCGGTCGCGAGCGGTCCGGATTGGGCACGGCGGCCGAGATGCCCGCCGCCTGCGCCAGCGCGACGAGCGCGATGGCGAAAGCACCCAGGATCAGCTTGGGGAAGGCGGTGATATCGGGGAACGTGAACGGCGGCAGGCTATTCGGCACCGTCGCGATGTCGCCCACGGTGTCGGTGTCGGCCCCGGTGATGGCTGTGACCGCGGTGACGACGACCAAGGCCAGCAGCGTTGCATACGACCGAAGGGGTCGGAAGAATCGGACGACGACCCAGACCGCGATGGTCGCGAGGGCCACGAGGACCGCAGTACCGGACCACTGTGAGAGGTGCGCGGCGACGTCGACGAATTTGAGTACGGTGTTGTGGGTATCGGAACTGTAGCCGGTCACGTCTTTGAGAATTCCTGCGACGATCTGCACCGCGATGCCCACGGTGAAGCCGGTCATCACCGCGCTCGAGACGAAGTCCATGATCGCGCCGATACGCAGCAATCCGAAGAGCAGCATCACTGCGCCCACCGCCACCGTCAGCATCGCGATGTTGCCGACGCTGTGTGGATCGAGCCCGGCCGAGCTCAGGACACTCTGCGCCGACAGCGCGATCGCGCTGGTCAGCGTCGTCACCATCAGCACCGTGCGGGCGAAGACCGAACCGACCAGTGTTGACACCATGCCGGAATACAGCCCGCTGACCGGGTTGAACCCGCCGATCGAGGCGTATGCCATACCTTCCGGGATGGAGAACAGCGCGGTGACCAGCCCGGAGACGACATCGGCGGGCCGCGGACGGGTGATCCTTCGAGACACGTCCCGAAGGTGTTTCGGTCGCAGCGAGAAACGGATCGTCATCCCCCCTCGGGAAGTCGGTCGATGGTGCGGTCCTCGTCGAGGGGCTCTGCCCGGAACGCTGGTGCGTTGGCCACCACCAGCCATGCGGCGAGCGTGGCGAACAGCAGCGGTACCAGCAGATCCCATTGTGGTACGACGGCGAGCCCGAGGAACAGGCTGACCCAGCCGTTGCGGGTGGCGACGACGACGATCCCGACGGCGGCCGAGGCAACGGTGATCACGAGGGGTAGATCCGGTAGCCCGGCGTGGACAGCGAAACCCAATGCGACACCGACGAATACGGCGGGAAAGATTCGTCCGCCGCGGAACCCGGCGGCGCTGGCGATCATCAACGCCACGAGCTTTATCCCGGCGAAGGCCAGGAATCCGAGCGCCGTCGTGGTGGCCATCCGGTCCGGCAGGTCCTTCATCTCGTCGAGCCCCTTGAACAAGGTGATGGTTCCGCCGAGGGCCCCGAGGAGGCCGAGCACCGCGCCGGCGCAGGTGATCAACAGGATCGGGTTCGGCAGCGCACGATGCAGCAATCGGTGCAGCGGACCGAACAGCGCCGCAGCGACCACCCCGATCGCCGCCGTGGCCACTGCGATGGCGATGGCCACCAGGACGTCGACGACGCCGCCGACCTGCTCGGCGGGCAGCCCGATGGACATGTCGAGGTCCGTGAACCGGAGAATGATGAAGGAGCCGGTGGCGGCGGCCACCATGGGTACGTAGAGGCGATTCCACAGCGGGACACGCGAATCGCCCGCGTTGGCCTCCGACAGCATCAGCGCCGCGGCCACCGGGGTACCGAACAGCGCTCCGATCGTGGCCGCGGTCGACAGTCCAGTCCACTCCGGGACGGCGACCTTGGGTACGAGCCGCGCTCCGATCGCCACGATGAGCGCCGCGTTGATGGCAATGATCGGGTTCTCCGGTCCGAGGCTGACACCGCCGGCAAGAGACAAGATGGCGGCGATGGCAAGACCGGGCACGACTCGCGGCGCCAGTGGCGTGGACACCAGCTCGACGGTGGCCGGGTCGTCGCCGGCGTGACCGGGCACATATCGGACGACCAGCCCGACCAGTAGTCCGGTGACAGTGAGGACGGCGACGATCCACCACCGGTCCGCGGACGACACCCCCAGTGCCGACGCGAGATCGTCCCACACGAGGTGCTCGATCAGTCCGGCCAGCGCCGAAATACCCCAGAGGCAGAGGGCGCACAGGGTTCCGACGACGATCCCGACCGGGGTCATCGCGATCAGGCGGCCGACGGGGACGCGGAATCGGCGGACATCGGCGGTGGTTCCTCGGTCACCCATCGACGCGTCTCCTCGGCTCATGGGCAGGATTGTCGACCCTGGAGGCCGGCCCGATCGGCGGGTGACCGGTGCGGGGCAGGTGGGTGTTCAGTCGGGGGTGACGATCGCGAAGTCAGGGTCACCCGGATCGAGGACTGCCGCAAGTCGCGTCAGAACTGTTGCATCACCGCTCAATTCGATGCTGGCGTCCGCAAGCTGCGCTGGTGAGAGGTCGCCCAGTGCGAGTGCGGGGAGGGCGTGTCGCGGTGCGGTCAGAATCGCGTCTGCAGCACCCTTCTGCGGCCGGCCACTGTAGGTGAGCACACCGTTGGCGACCCGTAGACGGTACTGCTCGTCGGAGTCGGTGAGAATGACGTCGATGGTCAGGTTCTCATCCCAGGCGCGCGAACCGTCGACCTGGATGGCGATCGCGTCGAACAACATCTCCGGGGTGAGTGCGGATATGACGTCGGCCGAGGCCGAAACGGTCGGAGTGCCGAACTGCCCCTCACGAAGCTCGGTGGCGCCGGAAAGGAAGATGTTGCGCCATACGCCGTTTTCCGCGCCGTATCCGAGTTGCTCGAAGGTGTCCGCGAGTAGTGCACGGGCGTCCGCATGGTCCGGCTCGGCAAACACGACGTGACTGAGTATCTCTGCGGCCCAACGGTAATCGCCTTCTCTGTATGCGGTTTGCGCCTTGGCCACCACGGCGTCTGCGCCGCCACCGAGTTCGACGTAGCGCTTGCCCTGTTCGGTGGGCGGGTGCTGCCACAGATGGGCCGGGTTGCCGTCGTACCAGCCCATGTAGCGCTGGTAGATGGCCTTGATGTTGTGGCTGGCCGAGCCGTAGTACCCGCGCGCATGCCACGCGTTCTCGAGTACGGGCGGGAGTGACAGCTGCTCGGCGATCTCGATCCCGGTCCAGCCCTTGTTGATCAGCCGCAACGTCTGATCGTGCAGGTAGGCGTACAGGTCACGCTGCGCGGACAGGAACGCCGTCACACGCTGGTTGCCCCACGTCGGCCAGTGGTGTGATGCGAACACGACGTCGGTCTCGTCGCCGAAGAGGTCGATGGTCTCGGTGAGATAGTTCGACCACGCGTGCGGGTCTCGGACGAGTGCTCCCCGAAGTGTGAGCAGGTTGTGCATCGTGTGGGTGGCATCCTCTGCCGCGCACAACGCCTTGTGGTCGGGGAAGTAGACGAGGAACTCGGCCGGCGCCTCGGTGCCCGGGGCCATCTGGAACACCATGTGCACGCCGTCGATGGTCTCTTCCTGGCCGGTCTCGGTGATGTCCAGGGTCGGCGCGATGAGTGTGATGTTGCCGGTCGCGACGGTTTGTGCGAGGCCCGTGCCGAGCCCGCCCTGCGGACTGCGGGCGAGTGCCGCGCCGAACATGTAGGCCGACCGCCGGGCCATTGCCGTGCCTGCGTAGACGTTCTCCGACGCGGCGTGCTCGGTGAACTCTGCGGGTGCGACGATCGGTACCTTCCCGGAATCGACGTCCGCCTGCGTGGTGACCCCGCGGACACCGCCGAAGTGGTCGACATGTGGATGTGTGTACAGCACGCCGGTGACCGGCCGGTCGCCTCGATGCTCGCGGTACAGCGCGAGCGCTGCCGCTGCTGTCTCTTCGGTGACGAGCGGGTCGAGGACGAGGACTCCCGTCTCGCCCTCGATGAATGACACGTTCGAGAGGTCGAAGCCGCGCACCTGGTAGATCCCGGGCACGACTTCGAACAGGCCCTGGATGGCATTCAGTTTCGACTGCCGCCACAGGCTCGGGTTGACGGTGTCCGGAGCATCCCCGTCGAGGAAGGAGTAGGTGTCGTTGTCCCAGACGACCGTTCCGTCTGCTGCGTGGATCGCGTTCGGTTCGCGTCGACCGATGAGACCGCGGGTGGCGTCCTCGAAGTCCTGGGTGTCGGCGAAGGGGAGGCTTGCGAGGAGTGCCTCTTGTTGAGCGGTGATGGTCGCAGATGCCGGCTTCGATGAGGAGTCCATGCCGCCAGGGTGGTCGCACGGGTCTGCAGCCGCTTCACCCCCGCGGGGTGAAACTGCTCGTAGTCCCCGACTTCGTGCCCGCTCGATCTGCGAGTTCCATCGCCCACGTGTAGAAGGCGCGCCCTTGGTCGGCCTCAGACCGATGCCAGACCGACGACGCGCAGATGAGGTCGTAGAGATCGAGGTCCGTCCACTCCCACATGAAGGCGTTGTAACTCTCGGCCATCTCCGCGACATTGGCGCGCACTCCACCGATTTCGGCGTCGGTGAGGCCGTGTGCGCGAAGAATCCGGTCGACATGCCCGATCTGCTCAGTGGTGACCTCCGTGTCGAGGAAGGGATCGAGCAGAAGACTCCACAGATCGGGACGCCGGGTCTCGGGAATACCGTGGCGCGCCGCAAGTTCGGCGAGCGCGAACCGATTGGTCCGCGGAACGAAAAGGGTTTCGCCTCCCTTTGTCCGGATCTGCGGCGGAAACTGAGTCGAGTCGACGTCGCGGATTCCGTTGACCGACAGGTCCGGCGTCCCGCGGACTGACGCCGCCGGATGCGGGTACTTCACGAAATGGATGGTGTCGGCACCGAACTCGGCGACGGTCGACCAGTCCGCATGCCGCCAGACCGTCATGACCGTCCCCCTGTGTCGCCGGTGCGAGTCTGTTCCGGCCGGATCAGTGCGGTCATGATCGCGACGAAATGGCGGCGGACCGTGGCCTCGTCCATGTCGAGCAGCAACTGATAGATCACGCCGTCGTAGACGGTGACGATGGCGCGGGCCAGCTCGGCGGGAGTGGACAGCGACGGTGGGAGCGGCATGTTCTGGACCTCGATGAAGGCGGCCACCACGTCGGTGACGGCGGTCCGCAGTTCCCGACGATGGTCGGCGAGTTCACCGGCGACCTCCCGGAAACGTGCCGCATAGGAAACGAAGTCCGTGTTGATCAGCAGCCAGTCGCGGTCCAGCAGTACCTGCTCGGCCCAGGCGACGATGAGCTCTTCGACGGCGGTGGTCTCCGATCCGATCATGTCGGTGGTGAACTCGGCGCCGTACGCCGATTGTCGGTCGTACAGGGCGAAGAACAGCTGCTCCAGGCTCCCGAAGTTCGAGTAGAAGGCACCCTTGGTGTACCCGGCCGCTCGGCAGACATCGTCAATGGTCGTTCGGCCGAAGCCTTTTGCCACGAATGCCTCGAAGGCGGCGTCGAGCAGGCGCTCGCGTGTCTCGCTGCGACGACGTGTAGGCGCCGACTTCCGACGAGGTGGTTGCTCGGGCATGGGTCGAGTGTGCGCCGCCGCCGGACCGGTGGTTGCGCCGGGGAGTGCGGGCAGACGGGCGATCGACTGGGGAACCATTGACGCCGAGGCCACTCGACCGGTCTAATACCTTTTGGTATCGAAACGCTCGAGGAATCGGGCGGCAAGAGGGGTGGAACTGATGCGGGTACACGATGTGCGGGAACGGATCGTTCCCGGCCGGATCGCCACTGTTGTCGTGGTGCTGTTGCTGGCTGCGGTGTGGACCGGCGCGGGGACGACACTTTTCGCCGGCGACGCCGGCGCGACACCCGCCGGGTCGTCGGGCGCCGCCGGCGGCTCGATCGTGACCCGCACACTCACCAACGCTGCGGGCACCCGCGACTTTCAGCAGTACCGGCCGGTCGGTGCCGGACCGGGTCGGCCGCTGATTGTGTGGCTACACGGCGCCAGCCAGGTGGATCGAGGTGATCCCCGGCAACTCCGACGCACGAGCGTGTTGCTGACCGAGGCCGACCGGCAGGGGTATGCGGTGGTGGCGCCGATGCAGTCGTTGCGCGCCGACCCCGCGGGTACCTGGCGTTTGACCGATCCGAGCAACTTCGTGCGCGGCAAGGGCGAGGCGTCGATCGTCGCCGACATCGTGCGGCGAGCGGTTCGTGAGTTGCAGGCGGATCCGGCGCGGGTCTACCTCGTCGGGCACTCCGCAGGCGGCGCGATGACCCAGAACGTCGCCGCGCTGTATCCGGAGGTGTTCGCCGGGATCGCCACGAGCGCGGGTATCCCGTTCGCTGCCGACCCGACCGGCGCCGCGGCCGCGATTGCCCGCACCGATCGGGGACCGCTCCCCACACTGATCGTGCAGGGTGACCGGGATTCGGTGACCCCGCCGATCCTCGGTGAGATCGGTGTGTCGGCAGCATTGGGCGCCAACGGGATTCGTGGAGTCCGCGGATCGTCGGCGACGATCCCGGCGACGGTGTCGGGCGACCCCTACAGCAGTGTCGTGACCCGATACGGGCGAGGGCAGCAGGAGGTGGTGTCGGCAGTCGTGCATGGCGCCGACCACTGGACCGGCCCGGGAGGGGTGACCGTGAACGGCCCCGCACTCGACCGCCTGCTGATCGATTTCCTTGTCTCCAAACACCGGTGAGTTCGATCTCCGGAGTGCTTGAAACCGGCGGCAATCCTGCCCGAATGGGGATGGGAGGGCAGCCATCGTGCCGCCGGGCCTGTACGTCCCGCGAACCTTCACCCCGCACGGGTGAGGTGATCGATCCCGCCCGCGGGCACAGTCGGTGCTATTGATCGGCGCTACTGATCACCTGACGAGAGGACTGTGTGCGAATGTCAGAGGATTTCATCAAGTTCACTGCATTGGCCTCGGCCAATGTCGATGGTGGATATCCGACGCCGGACGCCCAACGACAGCTCGAGGACGAGTTGTTCTTCCAGCGTGCAGTGCAGGTCTATCTGTGGTCGCTTCCCGCGATGAACATGTGGGCGATGAAGCGGGGCCTGGAGGCAGTCTCGGGGTCCGGCTACAACGTGATGTCTGTTCCCGAGAAACGGCTGACGCCGGCGACGGTGATCACCACCCCGAACTCGGACTTGATCTACGGGCTGACGTTCGCCGATCTGAGTGTAACCGGACCGTTGGTCATCGAGGCGCCACCGAAGATTCAGGCACTGGTCGACGACTTCTGGCACCGTCCGTTGACGGGGCCGGTCATCGACGGTGTCCGGTATCTCGGCGATGTCGGAATCCCGGGGCCGGACCACGGTGTAGGCGGCAAGTACCTGATCGTCCCCGACGGTTACGACGGCGAGATTGACCGCGACGAGTACTTCGTTTTCACGAGCCGGACCAACGGCGTCTTCATCTTTGCGCGGGGGTTCTTCCACTCCGTCGACGATCTCTCGCCAGGTGTGAAGTCGGTCGAAGGAATCGTCGTGCGCCCGTTGAATGGTGACGCGAAGCCCATGGAGTACAAGCACGTGTCCGACGTGCCGGTGGATGCGTTGTTCGCGCAGGACGGCAGCTACTTCGACTCGCTCGACGATTTCATCCAGAGCGAGCGAGTCGATCGAATCGACCCCTATATGCACGGTATGCTCGCGGCACTCGGAATCCGGAAGGGCGGTGTGTTCGCGCCGTCGGCGAGGGAACGCACGATCCTGGACTTGGCTGCACGCACCGCCTGGAACATGTCGAAGACGGTCGCCTCGGGTTATGACGAGGACGAACGTGCCCGATGGTGGTCGGATCGGCACTGGGTGGCGCATGTGAAGACGGACCCCGACGACTTCATGCACACCGTCCTCGACGAGGAATGGCGCAACCGGGAAACCGGACACACCGACGTCAATGCGAAGATCCACATGTTCACCAATCACTACTCGATCAGCACCGGCATGATGTCGTCGATCGTCGGTATGGGCGCCAAGTACGGGGACGCCTACAAGGACAGTGACGGTGAATTCTTGCGCGGCGAGAACACATACACGATCACCCTGCCCCCGAACCCTCCGGCCGGATTGTTCTGGTCGGTCACGGTCTACGACGCCGAAACCGCCGCGGGCGTCGATGCCAAAGGGCAGAAGTACCCTTCGCTAAACGGTATGAACGACCTCGACTACAACGCTGACGGGTCGATCACGCTGACGGTCGGACCGAACCCGCCGGACGCGGCACGGAACTGGCTCCGGACCGTTCCGGGCCGTGGCTGGTTCAGCCTGTTCCGCTTCTACGGACCGAAGCAGGAGTTCTTCGACCGGAAGTACAAGCCAGGCGACTTCATCAAGACCGGCTAGCCACATCGAAAAGCAGTGCGGTGAACCGCGGGCCCCGACAGCGTCGAGCGCAGCTTGTGCAGTCGGCCCGCGGTTCCCGGTGCTTGGGCACAGTACGGGTGCAAGACGATTCCGAATGAAAAGTGGTCGAGGCTGAGATGCTCTCTGACCTGCGGAGCCGATGACGGGAATCGAACCCGCGTATTCAGCTTGGGAAGCTGATGTTCTGCCATTGAACTACATCGGCGTGCGGGCGACGAGGCCCGCGACGGTCATGCTAGCAAAGGTCTTCACACTCGCGTCGCACCAGCCTGTGGAAAGCGGATCGGACTTGTCGGTGGGCGGCGGTAACATCGAACGCAAGTTCGTTGATGACGCTGGGGGGTGATCGTGATGACGGTGACGCAACCGCCTAACCTCGATCAATCCTCCCCTGACCTCGTCGAGAAGATGGCGCAACTGCACGCCCTGCTCGATGAGATCGAGGCTGCCGACCCGACTGGTTGCACCGACGCGGAGATCGTCGGCGTGGTCAGCGAACATGAGCGCGCCATGCGCCGAATGGATTCCATTTCGGTGTCGCACTACGTCGAGACCAACGACCGCGCCGCCTACCAGGAGGCCGGGTACACCTCGATGCACGCATTCCTCACCGGGGCGCTCAATGTGAGCCTGGGCACGGCGAAGCGGAGGCGCATCCAGTCGGCCAAGCTGGGTTCGCTGCGAAACATGCAGGGCGAGAAGCTGTCCCCGGATCTGCCGAAGACCGCGAAAGCGTTGGCCGAGGGCGCCATCTCGACTGCGCACGTCGACGTCATCATCGAGACGATGAAGCGCATTCCGTCGTCGGTGCCGGCGATCGAGCATGAGGTCGCGGAGTCGACGCTGGCCTTCTACGCGCGAGAGATGATCCCGAGCTCGTTGCGCCGCGTCGGTGTGCAGATTCTGGCGCATCTCGACCCCGACGGGCAGCTGACCGACGATTCCGACCGCAAACGACGGCGGTCGCTTCACGTGGAAGATGCCGACTTCCAACAGATGTCGAAGATCTGGGGAACGTTGGACCCGGTGACCCGTGCACAACTCGACATCGTGCTCGCCATCTGGGGCGAGAAAGGTATGAACAATCCCGACGACCCCGACTCGCCGACCGGCGATCCCGGGCAGGCCGACCCGGAACAGCTCAGGGCCGCTGCCGCACGTGACGACCGATGCGCCGAGCAACGCAACCACGACGCGTTCGCGGCGGTCCTGCGATTCGCCCTCGACGCGGGTGCGCTCGGCAAGTCCCATCGCGGACTACCCGCGCACATCATCGTCGCGATCACCGAATCGCAGCTGCACGAGGCCGCCGGAGCGCCCGCCGAAACCGCCACCGGCGCACCGATCCCCATCGCCGACCTCGTCGAGATGGCCGCCGAGTCCCAGCACCACCTGGCCGTCTTCGCCGACCACACCACCGAGGTCCTCTACTTCGGCACCCAACGCCGTCAGGCCAGCCAGGCGCAGCGGTTGGCGCTGATCGCCAAGGACGGCCCGGGCTGCACGTGCCCGGGTTGCTCCACCAAGGCGTTCGACTCGGTGGTCCACCACATCACCGACGTCCAGGACGGTGGACCCACCGACATCACCAACCTGACGTTCACCTGCTCGCCCGACAACAGGCACGTCGGCAAGCTGCCCGACAAGTGGCGGACGACGATCCAGCCGGACGGACCGGACGCCGGACGCACGGTGTGGCAACCACCCGCGGCGCACCCGAACCAGGATCAGAAGATCAATCACACCCATCTCGCCCACGACGTCGTCAAACGCTTCCGCGCGGCGATCGAGCGCCGCTACGACGAGGAATCCCGTCGCAAGAAAGGCGGTAGCCCCGAGTCACCCGATCCGCCTCCGTGACCGGGGACACCCGCACACGTATTCACCGGTCCGATAGCCTCGCACTGTGCTGCTCTCCGACCGGGACATCCATGCCGCCATCGACAGCGGTCGCCTCGCGCTGGATCCGTTCGACCCTGCCCTCGTCCAGCCGTCGAGTATCGACGTGCGCCTCGACGGGCTGTTCCGGGTATTCAACAACACCCGCTACACCCACATCGACCCAGCACAGCGGCAGGACGAGCTGACCACGCTCGTCGAGCCGACGAAGGGCGAGCCGTTCGTCCTGCACCCGGGCGAGTTCGTCCTCGGCTCGACACTCGAGGTGTGCAGCCTGCCCGACGACCTCGCCGGCCGCCTCGAGGGCAAGTCCTCGCTCGGGCGGCTCGGCCTACTCACCCACTCGACCGCGGGGTTCATCGACCCCGGGTTCTCCGGGCACATCACACTCGAACTGTCCAACGTCGCGAATCTGCCGATCACGCTCTGGCCGGGCATGAAGATCGGGCAACTGTGCCTGCTGCGCCTCACCAGTGCGGCCCAACATCCCTACGGCAGTGCTGCCGTCGGCTCCAAATACCAGGGCCAGCGCGGGCCCACCCCGTCCAAGGCGTATCTGAACTTCGTGCGCGACGCCGACTGACCTGCGCCGACCGCGGAGTTCACGCACGCGTCGCTGTCGCGCCACGTCATTGTCGGCTGCGCGCATCACGCCGCGCGTACGTCTACATCTATGAAGCTCACCGTCATCGGATGTGGATATCTCGGCGCGACCCACGCGGCCTGCATGGCCGAACTCGGGCACGACGTCCTCGGCGTGGATGTGGATATCGAGAAAGTGGCCCGGCTGCGCGCCGGTGAGGTGCCGTTCTTCGAACCCGGGCTCGCCGACATCCTGCGCCGCAATATCGCCGCCGGCCGCCTCGACTTCTCGACGTCCATGCAGTCCGCCGCCGACCACGGGACCGTGCACTTCATCGGCGTCGGCACGCCGCAACGAGCTCGCGGCTACGGCGCCGACACCTCAGCAGTCTTCTCCGCGGTAGAGACGCTGGCCGGGATGCTGCGCGGCGAACACCTCATCATCGGCAAGTCGACCGTGCCGGTTGGCACCTCCGCCGAGCTGGCCACCCGCATCGCCGACCTCAGCAGCAACCTCGCCACCATCGAATTGTCCTGGAGCCCAGAGTTTCTGCGAGAAGGATTCGCCGTGGAGGACACGCTGCGGCCCGACCGCATCGTCGTCGGAACCGATCCGACCGCCGAAACGACCGGCGCGGCGGCGGTGATCGGCGAGCTGTACCGCGAGGTTCTCGACTCTGGCGTACCGATGGTCGTCACCGACTGGGCCACCGCCGAATTGGTCAAAACATCAGCCAATGCCTTTCTGGCAACCAAGATCTCGTTCATCAATGCGGTCAGCGAACTCTGCGAGATCGTCGGCGCCGACGTCACCGCGCTCGCCGACGCCATCGGCTACGACAACCGGATCGGCCGCCGATTCCTCAATGCCGGCTTGGGATTCGGTGGC
Organism: Gordonia sp. DT30; assembly: GCF_049844915.1. Classification (NCBI taxonomy): domain Bacteria; kingdom Bacillati; phylum Actinomycetota; class Actinomycetes; order Mycobacteriales; family Gordoniaceae; genus Gordonia; species Gordonia sp. DT30. The sequence continues at coordinate 39,141 of NZ_JBNCLY010000017.1, forward strand.
GGATGCCTCCCCAAGGACATCCGCGCATTCATGGCGCGCGCCGAAGAACTCGGTGCGGGACGCACGTTTCGGTTCTTGCACGAGGTCGATGCGATCAACATGCGCCGCCGCGAGGCGATGGTCGAGCTCGTCGAGAGTGCTTGCCACAGTGACCTCATCGGGGCGAACATCGCCGTCCTCGGTGCCGCGTTCAAACCGGAGAGCGACGACGTCCGCGATTCTCCGGCGCTGAGCGTCGCCGGCCAGCTCGCGTTGCGGGGTGCGTCGGTCACCGTCTTCGACCCGAAGGCCGCCGCCAACGCCCGGCGCATGTATCCGACGCTGAACTTCGCCGAGACTGCGCGCGCGGCGGCCGCGGACGCCGACGTCATCGCGCTGACCACCGAATGGGCCGAATTCGTGCACATGAGTCCCGACGAGTTCGACGGCGTCGTGGCGCGCAAGGTGATCGTCGACGGCCGCCGATGCCTCGCGGCGGCGCAGTGGCGGGACGCCGGCTGGGACTATCGGGCGCTCGGCGGCGAGGTCCGCCGCAACCCGCAGGACGCCGGAACCGCCGGCGCCGGCCCGGCGGTCCATCGTGGGATAGCTCACTCATCGGTCCAGGTGCCCCGCCCTCACGTGTTAGGTTGAACAACCAATGGGCGCAGGGGAGGCGCCCGGGCGACTGGAATGCCGACGAGGACACCTCGGGCGAGCAACCGATCGACCAGCGCAGCGCCCCCGACGACCGCAGGAATCACCTACCGATGACCGAACAGACACATCCCGCAGCACGCGTCCTCGACGCGACGCTGACCGAATCTGTCCGTCAACGGCTCGTCGACGAGGGTGTGCGTCTGGTTGCCGTGGTCGATCTGGACGCTGCCGGTGCGATCGTGGCCGCTGTCGACATCGTCGAAGACCAGGTACTTCTCACCGCACCCTCGCTCGGTGAGGTCACGCCACGCGAACTCGACCGGGTAATCGCCGACCACCTCGTCGCCCTCGGGCGGGTGACTCCGCCCGCCGGCGACGAATGGCGCGATGAACTGCGCAAACTCGCTGGACGAGGGCGTACCCGACTGGCCTCCTCCGGCGGCGCGTTCATCATGGGCGAGCAGCACGTCCGGCTGTTCCGGATGACGCACCGTGACGTCGAGGTGGCCACCGCCCCGCTCGCGGCCGCGCTGGCCGAGCACCTCGACGCCACGCTCGCGCAGGTCGGCGTCCTCGACGCGCCTGCCCTTCTGACGAGCTCACATATCGCGTGGCCGGGGCTGGCCGTGATGCTCGCCGACGCACGCCGCACACCGGTGGCAGTCGTCGACGACAGCGCCACCGACAGCAGTGCAGCCGACGACAGTGCCGACGGCAGTGCAAGTCACGGGGTGACCGCACCGACGTCGGGTGATTTCCCCATGCCTGGATCGATGAGCCACCAGATCGTCCGGATGGTGGAGCCGTCCGGAGTCGAACCGGCCAGGGTTGAACCGCCGCGCCGCGCGCCCTCCCCGGCGGCCCCGCAACCGGCCCCGCGTGTCCCGCCACTCTCGGATGCCTCCACCGAGACGCTCGCTGCGGTCACCGAAGAACTCGCTGCGCTGCCCGACGAACCGGCCGGACCGGACGAGTTCGCGACGGACGCCGACCCGGCATTCGGTACCAACCCGGCGATCGATACCGAGCTGGATCGCGACGCCGAGCCGGAGCTGGATGGCGAGCCGGCCGGAGATTTCGACTCCAACGCCGATCGGGACGAGCCGGCCGCTGATCGCCGCTGGTATTCGCGGCCGCGCTGGTTGCTCGGCGGTGCGGTCGCCGGGGTGCTCGCGGTGTTCGGCGCGGCGATGGCGGTGGCCTTCACCGGCGGTTCGTCGGCGCCGACACCCCCGGCCGCGGTGTCGACGACCACCCCATCGGTCTCGACGTCGGCCACTCCGACGTCGCCGCCGGAGTACGCCGATCCGTCGGATCTGGTCGAGGCCCGCCGTCCGGCGGTGCGATACACGCCACCTCCGCCACCACCCCCGCCGGCCCAGACCGATTCGCAGACACGCGGCAATTCCCCTCGCCGAGGTTCACCGCGACCGCCGCGGATTTCCATTCCGGTCCCGGGGCTGCCGCCGATCGTCATTCCGTGACGGCATCGCCCATTGATTGACTACTCGCCGGCGCTCGGATCTGTTGCGGCGGTGGGGTTGTGGTCTGGGTCATGCCCGGATTCCCGTGCGGCATCGAGGTAATCGGCCAGCTGCCGCGCCATGTCGCGGTCGAGAGCGCGATCGAGTGCGTTGTGGGCCGACACCTGCCCGGATCGGCGAAGTTCGGTGAGAAGCCTTGTGGCTTCGGAAGATTCCTCGGATGTCTGCGGAATCCAGCCGTCGGAATGCCCCGTGGTCACCATGCGTCGGCCGGCGGAGATCAGGGTGTTGGCCGCCGCATCCATCGCGCGGTCGAGCTCGGCGTGGACATCCAGAAGATCGCTCAACGTGATCCCGAGTGCGACGAGACGGCCGTAGCCGGCGACGGTCTCGGGATCGCGAATCACGTAGCTGCGCGGTCCATCGTCGCCGGGTTCGGGGCGGATGAGCCCGAACTCGGTGAGTCGGCGGAGGTGATCGGGGTCGGTGGTGTGCAACATCTCGGCGAGTTCATCGGCGCTCACGATCGTCGGCCGGGTCGTCGACCACCGTTCGGAGACCACCTCGCGCAGCCCGAGGACATCGGTGAGATCGTCCCCGCGCGCCACCCCGGTGAGGAAGTCGCCGATGTGGCGAATGGTGAACCCGCGCTTGAGGAGATCGTTGATGACCTTCAGGCGTGCGACGTGCGCGTCGGTGTAGATGGCAACGCGTCCGCGCCGGAACGGCCGCGGCAATAGTCCGCGATCCTGATATCCGCGGACGTTCCGGGTGGTCGTCCCGGCGACCCGGGCCAGGTCGTCGATCCGGTATTCGGTCACGGTTGTCCATTCTCGCAGATCGCGGCTCGTGTTCGGTCAGGTCGACGACGTGGGCGCGTTCAGGGCCGCACACCACGCGCGATCAGGGCGATGACGTCTGCGTAGTTGCCGGCGGGGTCGATGAACGGCGGCCCGGACCGGGCGAGCTCCAGGCTCACCGCGCCATGCACGCAAGACCAGATCTGCATCGCCAACAGGAGCGGGTCGCCGGCGCGGATCATTCCGGCGACCTGACCGTACCGGACGACGTCGGCGAGGGAGTCGAAGGCGGTGGCGGCGGCGTCGGTGCTGGGATCGCAGTCCGCGGAGAACATCAGCTCATAGACCGTCGGGAAGGCAAGGGCGAATTCCCGGTACGCGCGTCCGCTGTGTGCGAGCCGCTCCACGGGATCGGTGTCGGTTGTGGCGGTCGCGGTGGCCAACTCGAAAAAAGCGTCGCTGACCAGGGCATCGAGGAGACCCTCTTTGCCGTCGAAGTGGTTGTACACCCCCATCGGTGCGACTCCCGCCTCTTTCGCGACCGCGCGGACGGTCAGTCCGGACACGCCATCGCGCTCGAGGATGTGGCGGCCCGCGCGTATGAGATTCGCGCGGACCTCGGTCGCCGGGGTGCGCCGGTTGGTCGGGGTGGTGCTCATATTGACAACTTACTAGAACAGTGTTCTTCTTGAGTAGAACGATGTACTACAACTGTGGATCGTTGTTACAGACACGAGCGCCGAAAGGAACAGCACGATGCGTACTCGTTGGGTGGCGCTGGGCGCCCTCTGCTTCGCAGAACTTCTCGTGATGATCGACAACACGATCGTCAACGTCGCATTGCCGACCATGTCGCGTGACCTCGACGCCGGGATCTCCGGCCTGCAGTGGATCGTCGACGCCTACACGCTCGTCTTCGCCGGATTGTTGGTGACCGGTGGGTATCTCGGCGACCGCTACGGGCACCGCCGCATGCTGCTCACCGGCATCGCCGGATTCGCTGCGGTGTCGGTGCTCGCGGCGGAATCGCAGACCCTGGGTCAGCTGATCGCCGCACGCGGCGGCCTCGGACTCTTCGCGGCACTGGTGTTCCCGGCGACGCTGGCAATCATCGTCACCGTCTTCACCGAGCCCCGTGAACGTGCTGCCGCGGTGGGTATCTGGGCGGCGACGTCGGGTGTGGCCGTCGCGATCGGCCCGGTCCTCGGTGGCTGGCTGCTCGAGCACTTCAGTTGGTCCTCGGTGTTCTGGGTCAACCTGCCGATGGGAATACTCGCGGCCGCAGCCATTCTCGGATTCGTCCCCGGGACGCGGCCGACCTCGGTGTCACGTCTCGACGTCGTCGGACTGCTGCTGTCGATCACCGGGCTGGGCCTGCTGGTCTACTCGCTGATCGAGGGCCCGAATTTCGGTTGGGGCGACCTGCGCACCATCGGCGGTCTGATCGTCGCGGTTAGCCTGCTCGGCCTGTTCATCTGGCGTCAGCTCGTCATCTCCCATCCGATCATCGATGTGCGACTGTTCGCCAATCGTCACTTCGCCACTGCCGCCGCGATGATCAGTGTCGCCTTCTTCGCGCTGTTCGGCTTCATCTTCCTCATCACCCAGTTCTTCCAGGCAGTCAAGGGCTACGGTCCCCTCGGGTCGGGCGTGCGGACGCTGCCCTTTGCCGTGGTGATGGCCGTGTTCTCGCCGGTGGCCATGGCGCTCTCACACCGCTTTTCGGCGCGTCCGGTCGCGGTGGCCGGTGCGGCCCTGATGGCGACCGGCTTCGCCCTGGTCGAATTGGCCACGCGTACTTCGGGTTATTGGGAACTCATCATCTGGTCGATGACGCTGATGGCGATGGGTCTGGCGTTCATCTCCGGCCCGTGTACGCAGCTCATCATGGATGCCCTCAAACCCGAGCAGGCCGGTGCCGGCAGCGCCGTCAACGACACGACGCGTGAGGTCGGCGGCACCCTGGGTGTCGCGATCCTCGGTTCCGTTCTCACCTCGGTGTACGCCTCGGGTGTCACGGATCGGCTTGGTGCGCTGGGGGTTCCACGTGATGCCACCGACATTGCCGGTCAATCGGTGATGGCGGGTGTCGAGGTGGCGCAGCGGGCGCCGGCGGCGGTCGCCGACACCATGCGTGCCGCGATACAAGACGTGTTCGTCGATGGCCTGCATTCGGCAGTATGGGTGGCCGTGGGTATCACGGCCGCGGCCGCAGTAGCCGCCGCAGCCCTGCTGCGGGGCGCGCCGCGCGGTGGCGAATCGGCTACCACCGAGGTGGAGACGTCCGATACCACCGAGGCCGTGGGGGTTCGCGAGTAGGTCGCCGACGCGGTGGAGAGCGCTGGCGGCATGGCTTTGTGACATCCGTTCACGAGCGGGCCACACTGACCGCCGTGCTTGTGGATCAATATCCCGGCCCCTGCACGCCGAACAAGTCTTTGGGTACGCTCGATCCATCGCAAGTTCATCCAGGGGGGCTAATGACCGACGACACCACACCTTCGCCAGCGCTGTCCGCGGAATTGGCGGGCATAGTCGATCAACTCGCCGGCCACACAATCAGCGCAGACCTCACCGCCGGCGAAGCGATCGCGGCGATGCAGCAACTGGCCATCCTGTACAACAAGGTCGATCACCTCATTGCCACTCTCGCCGACGAATTGGGTCAACCGACGGACATTCCGCCTCGATAGTGTTTCATTAAACGTACTGCCGCACAGAGACTTCCTGTCCCGGGATCGAGCATACCGGGACAGCTCACTTCCGCACGCTGCGCAACGCTCCGGTGAGATTCCACCGGAGTGCGCCGGCGAGATCCTTGCCGCGTTCGAACATCGTGTGGTCATCGAACAGCGAGCGCCCCGAACGGGCTGCGCGCAGGTCATTGCCGGCCGCGGCCAGGGCGACGTCGAAGTCTCGCCGCAGCGGTGCATGCGCGTCGTAGCCGCACTTGCGGTAGGCGGCCGGGATCAGCGGCTTGTACAGACGCACGCGGTCATGCAGCCCCGAGGAGTAGGAGAGGCCGTGCTTGGGGCGGGCGATGACATAGTCGGGAAGCTCGTTTTCGAATGCCCGACGCAGCACCCATTTCTCGACGCCGTCGCGCACCTTCATCGACACCGGTACGCGCAGCGCGGTGGTGACGAGTCGGCGATCGAGAAAGGGCACGCGCATCTCCACTGTCGAAGCCATCGCCGAACGATCGACCCGCTGGAGTTCGGTGCGGGACAGGTTGCCCAGCTTGTGCGCGAACAACTCTCGACGCTGATCCGTGGGCACCGTGTCGTACATCGGGTATCCGCCGAAGAGTTCGTCGGAGCAGTCGCCGCCGATCGCCACCTTGATGCCGGCTTCGTGGATGGCGGCGAAGAGGCGCTCGGAGATGACCGCGTTGATGATGTCGCCGTATTCGGTCAGCTCGGAATTCCGGACGGCGTGGGCCACGTCGGCGCGCGAGATGTCACGGGGACGTACGGTGATCACCCGATGCGCCAGCCCGAGGTCGCGTGCGACGCGGGCGGCGTAGTCGATGTCGGGACTGTCGGGGGTGCCGATGGTGAATGCGGTGCTGCCGGGGTGTGTCCGGGCCACATGGGCGGCGACGATGCTGGAATCGAGTCCTCCCGAGAGAACCACGGCGACAGGAAGATCCGTCTGTAGGCGGGAGTCGACGGCGGCGCTGACCGCATCATGGACGGCATCGATCGCCGTAGGGGTATCGGTGAATTCCCGTGCCGCGCCGATCGCGGATTGCTCCTCGACATCGAAATACGGTCGAAGCCGAGGTCCGCTCGCGGTGATCCACCCGTGGTGCCCGGCGGGGACCTCGTGGATCGATGCGCCGATCGCGAGCAGCCCCTTGATCTCCGAGCAGAGGTGTACCCGACCGTCGGAGATGGCGAAGTAGAGAGGTTTCACGCCGAGCGGATCGCGTGCCACGTAGACGCGATCACCTTCGACCACGGCGAACGCGAACTCGCCCTCGAGCCGGTCGACGGCATCTTCGCGCCACACACGGAATGCCTTGGCGACGACCTCGGTGTCCGAATCCGTGTCCGGCGCCACCGATTCGCGGCGCAGCGCGGTGCTCAGCTCGGCAGTGTTGTAGAGCTCGCCGTTGTAGCACAGGGTCAGGTCGCCTTCTCGCCACGGCTGAATCCCATGGGCGCGGTCGACGATGGGGAGCCGCCGGGTGGCCGCCGCAAGGCCGGGGCGGTGGTAGGTCTCGGTGACCTCGCCGCGATGCACAATTTGCGTGACCATGACGTCGAGCAGCGTGGAATCCGCGGCAGATGAATGGTCACCTACGATGAGAGCAATTCCGCACATTGTCAAGGACTTTCGGGTCGAAGCGGGTCGGGGTCAAGGCAGAGGTGCCACGCCTGTCCTTCGTCGATGACGTTGACGCGGCCCGTCGCGGCGCGGCTCGTCAGGATCGCGGCGAGTACGTCGGCGTGTCCGCGCGCGGCCATCCAGGCCATCTCGATATCGGCGGCCCACCCGACGCAGTGCGAGCTTCCCGACACCGCAAGGTAACCCGCGCTGCGCATGTCCTTCTGATACGACGCACTGCGCACCGTGCTGTTGACCCACAGTCGCGGTGCTCGTGGGCATGCCGATGCGAAGTCGTCGGCGATCGAGTTGAGCAGCGACACCATCGCCGGCCGCGCATACGGAAGACGCATCCCGATGGTGCGGGGAGAACGCCCCGAGAGAAGGCGGCGGTCGGCGGCCCGCACCACCCGTCGGGGGCGGTCATAGATCTGGACGCGGAAGTCGAACCGCAGTTCGCCGCGGCAGCGGGCGGCGACGAGGTCGACGAGATCGGTGGCGCTTCGGACCTCCTCGTCGGTGGCATAGGGCGAGTGGCCCGCGCACCAGACGGCGTCGAGCATCGAGAGCAACTGCACCTTGACCATGGCTGCGGTGGTCGACGCGGTCGAGTTGTCGGTGGGTCGGAACCTGCGCGCGGCCTCGACGAGTTCGTCGATCCGGAAGTCCGCGTCGGAGAACTGCCCGACGATGCCGTACAGATCCGGCTCCGAGAGTTCGCGCCGGATCAGCGAATCCTCGACGCCGGTCGGGCACCCGTCGATCGCTGCGGCCAGACGTTCGACCCCGGCCCGAAAGGCAATGGCGGCGGCGGGTGTGATCACTCGCGCTCCGACAGGGTTCGTCATCGGCACTCCCGATGTGATTTCTGGGATCCGATCACGGCCGGTCTCCATTTCCTTCGAGGTTTTCCCAGACTGTCCAGCGTCGACGGTAATGCCTGGGGAAGGCATTGATGTGCAACGTCTCCCGAGTGTCGATGCACGGGTGGGCGCAACCTGGGATCACAAGCGAATTCTGTGCGTTGACAATTTTCTCTGGTTCATCGATATCCGAATGCTCACGTCTCCTTGGTGAGTAGCAGATCTCTCACCGGGGAGACCGTGTGCGGCAACCAGACGGCTTGCATCGGAACCTGGTGGGGTTCGGTGAAATCGATGACCCGTACCCGGCCGCCGAGAGCGGTGCCGCTGGGGCAGGTGACAAATGTGCATGCGGTATCCGATGTCGCCACCGCCGTCGACGGTGGTGCGCCCTCGATGGGATTGGTCACCAGATCGGGGTAAAGACCCTCTCGGTGACAAAGTGCCGTCACGTAGTCGGTGTAGAAGGAATGGTGTTCCGGGCCCCACATGATGATCGGGTAGCCGGCCAGGTCGGAGATCTTGACCGCGGACGCGGCAGCCAGGGGATGGCGCACGGATACCGCCAGCCGAAGCGTGTGGTGGGCCACGACTGTCGTCGCGAGGTCGAGTGAATGGTCGATGGCTCGGCGGATAGCCAGGTCGATGTCGCCGTCGAGGAGTTCTTGGCGAATGTTCTCCGGCGATACCTGCACGATCTTGAACGGCTGCGTTCCCACGGTGGCGAGCGCGGGTTCGATCAGCTCGAACACTTCTTCACCGACGATGGCCGGGGTGTGGCCGATGACGAAAGGCCGTGGCGTCTCCTCGATGGCGCGATGCACGGCCTCGATCGTCTGTTGTCCGCCGGCGAGCAGCGCGGGTGCGCGGCGATAGAGCTCTCGCCCGGCCTCCGAAGGTCGGAGGTGGCGCCCGGAGCGGGAGAACAATTCGACACCGAGGTCGGCTTCGAGCTGGCGAAGAGACGACGAGAGGCCCTGCTGGGTCACGAAGAGTTCGGCGGCGGCAATCCGGAGATTCGGGGATTCGACCGCGGTGACGAATTGGTGCAACCGGCGAAGGTCGAGGAACCGCGGGTTTCGTCGCGAGTTGTACTCACCACTCGCGCTCAATCTCTCACGCTCCTGAACTACGTCGACGCGGTGCACGATCGGTGCCCGAGGCCGTCGCGGTGCTGACTGGTTCACGCCGGACGTGGCGTAGCTGTCAGAGATTTACTATCAAGTAAAGACCTGGCGGGCAAGGTCGGCCACTTCGGTGCCGATCGGTGACCTACCGACAAGAAAGCGCGAAAAAAACTGGGCCCCAGCGGATTCGCAGATCAAACCACACCGACATTCGAGCGTGGGTACAGGAAGAATCTGATCACTCACAAACAGCGGTTGTGGATCTCGCGGGGGCACCTCGCGGTGCCATTACGGGTCGTGGGTGAGGTCGGCGCCCCTGTGAGTAGGAGATCTCTCACCGGAGATACCGTGTGCGGCAACCAGACTGCCTGCATCGGAACCAGATGGGGCTCGGTGAAGTCGATAACCTGCACGCGTCCGCCGAGAGCGGTGCCGCTCTGAGATGTGACGAAGGTGCACGCGGTGTCAGACGCAGCCACCGCCGTCGACGGTGATGCCCCCTCGATCGGATTGATCACCAGATCGGGACGGAGTCCCTCCCGATGGCATAGGGATATCAAGTAGTCGGTGTAGGAAGAGTGGCGTTCCGGACCCCACATGACTATGGGGTAGCCGGCCAGCTCGGCGATCGATACGGCCGACGCGCCGGCCAACTCATGGCGGACCGACACTGCCAGCCGGAGCGTGTGATGGGCCACGACAGTCGTCGCGAGGTCGAGAGAATGGCCGATTGCCCGGCGGATCGCCACGTCGATGGTGCCGTCGAGGAGTCGCTGGCGGATGTTCTCCGGGGACACCTGCACGAACTTGAACGACTGAGACCCCATACCGGCAAGCGTTGGCTCGACCAGGTCGAATACTTCTTCACCGGCGACGGCGGGCGTATGGCCGATGACGAAAGGCCGTGGTGCCCGTTCGATGGCACGGTGTATGGCCGCGATGGTCTGTTGTCCGACGGCGAGTAGCGCCGGGGCGCGACGATAGAGTTCTCGTCCGGCCTCCGAGGGGCGCAGGTGACGCCCGGAGCGGGAGAACAATTCGACGCCGAGGTCGGCTTCGAGTTGGCGAAGGGACGACGAGAGGCCCTGCTGGGTCACGAAGAGTTCGGTGGCGGCGACTCGAAGATTCGGGGATTCGACTGCGGTGACGAACTGATGCAGCCGGCGCAGATCGAGGAACTGGGGGCTTCGCTGCGACTTGTGCTCGATACTCACGGCCATTCGATCACGCTCCTGAGCGTCGTCTACGAAGACACCTCTGCTGCCCGAGAGGCGTGCGTGGTGTGTGGCAAGAGAACTCCCTCATCAGAGAGTATCTATCTAGTTATTTACACGACGAGTCTGGCACGCCGGGTCCCGGACTGTCAATAACCAGATAGTTACGTTGTAACGTGGAGGATATGCCGCCTGACGCCACTGATACGAAGCGCCGAATCCTCGTCGCGGCCGACAAGGAATTCTCCCGGTATGGCTTGGCCGGAGCACGAGTCGACCGGATCGCGGCCGATGCTCGAGCCAACAAACGCTCGATATACGTCCATTTCGGTCCTAAGGAAGAACTGTTCGACCTCGTTGTGGCCCAAGCGCTGTTGGCCATATCCGAGAATGTGCCCTTTACGCTTGATGATCTCCCGGGATACGCCGGTGCGCTGTTCGACTATATGATGGCGGACCCATCCATTCTGCGATTGATCACTTGGGCAGGACTGGAGCGCCCGGAGGCCACCGACGCCGAGGTGCGCACTTACGCTCCGAAGGTGACGGCCCTCAGCGACCGATACGGCCCGTCGGGCGCCGACGTGCTTGCGCTCATGCTGGGGCTGGTCACCGCGTGGCCCGCGGCCTCGCCTGCCCTACGTGCACATGCATCTGGCGAACCGTGGTCCAAAGGTCGCCTCCGGACCCATCGAGCACTGATGACCTCCGCGGTCCGGGCTCTCGCGGCAACGGCGCAGTCAGCCGCGTCAGGTCGGTGATCAGAGGTCCAGCGTGAGGTGATCTCCGCGGGCGCGTGAGACGCAGGTGAGGATCGCACCGGACGCCCGTTCGGGTTCGGTCAGCGTGTTGTCCCGGTGATCGACTTCGCCGGCAAGAGTGCCGAGTTTGCAGGTACCGCAGAAGCCCTGGCGGCAGGAGTACGGCACAGACGGAATCTCGCGCCGTAGTGCGGCCAGCAGCGTTTCGTCGGCGCCGACGGTGATCTGGGCGCCGGTCGAGGCGATGGTGGCGGTGAATTCGCGGCCGTTCTCGACCGGGGGCGGACTGAACCGCTCGTAGTGCAATTCGATGTCGGGTCGATCGGCGAGATGGCGCCGCAGGCTCTCCAGCATCGGGACCGGGCCGCAGCAGTACACGGCCAGACCCGACGGTGCCCGGCCGGTGCGGGGATCGACCTCTCCGAGCAGCTCTTCCATCGACGGCAGGCCGGCGGCGTCGTCGGTGCGGATGGTGACCTTGTCGCCGAATCGGGCCACCTCGTCGCGGAACGGAATCGAGTCGGTGGAGCGCCCGGTGTAGATCATCGACCAGTCGAGCCCGAATCGTTCGGCGGCGGCGAGCATCGGCAGGATCGGGGTGATGCCGATGCCCGCGGCGATGAAGCGCAGCTTCGTCGCCGGCGATCCGTGGCCGGGCAGCGAGATCGGAAAAGCGTTGCGCGGTCCCTTGATCGAGACCATATCGCCGACGCGAAGCGTGTCATGTACCTCGACGGAGCCACCGCCGCCGTTGGGAATGCGCCGGATGGCGATGCGGTAGGTGTGCTGGTCGGCCGGGTCGCCGCAGAGCGAGTATTCACGCATCCGGCCCGACGGCAGCAGCAGATCCAGATGTGCGCCGGCGTGCCAGCGGTGCAGCAGACCGCCGTCGGGGGCGGCGAGAGTGAGTGCGACGACGTTCTCGTCCTCGGCGACCACTTCGCGTCCGACAATCTGCAAGGTCGTGGTGCCGTCATCGGCGGGGGTCGTCCGCAGCGGCGAGAACGGACGCCAGGCAGGCCACCAGATCTTCGAGATCGCGGTGCCCACGGTGAGCAGAGGATCGTGGCGCCACCGGCCGTAGAGTTGCGGCGGCGGGGAGGTGAGGGTGGTCGTATGCGGATGTGCGCGCTGATTCATTCGGGCTCCTGGTTCAGCTCGCGTTGCGGGCGGCGGGTGAGGCCGCGAGATAGGCGACAGCCTGTGCGGTGGAGCCGATCTCGTTCGGATGGAAACCGGGCCGGAAGTAGCTGAACGTCGCCAGGACGACCTTCCAGAGCTTGGGCAGCACACCGGCGCGTACCCCGCGCAAATAGTGGTACCGACGCTGGAAGAAGTTGTAGTCGATGGTTCGATCCGAGGTCATGATGAAGCGGAAGCCGCGAGAGATCAAGATCAGCAACACCGGAAGTGCCACCAGCATGGCACGCCCGCGGCGCAGGTAGCCGTCGCCGAAGTAGATGGCGACCTCGTGTGCCACCGCACGGTGTTCGACTTCTTCGGCGCCGTGCCACGTGAACAGGTCGGCCATCGCCGGGTCGGCCCCGTGCTCGGTCCAGGTGTTGTTGAGCGCGAAGTCGCCAAGAATCGCGGTGTAGTGCTCGAGTGCGGCGATGAGCCATAACCGTTCGACGAGGTGCTTGCGACGGGCTGTCGCAGTCCCTGTGGCCATGGGGCCCAGGAGCTTCCGAAATATCCACTCCATCTGCAGGCAGAACGGCCGCGGATCGATCCCGTGCCTGTCGAGGAACTCCCAGAGCACGTGGTCGTGTGCTTCGGCGTGCATCGCCTCCTGACCGATGAACCCGCGCATGGTGGCGGCGAGTTCGTCATCGTGCACCAGCGGCAGTGCCTCGTTGAAGGTCTGGACGAACCAGCGTTCCCCCTCGGGCAGTAGGAGATTGAGGACGCTGACGAAGTTCGACGCCACCGGATGACCGGGAATCCAGTGCAGCGGGGTGTGCGCCCAGTCGAACACCACATTGCGGGCGTGCAGTTCGACCGGGCCCGGATCGGAGCCGTCGAGGTCGGCGGGTTCACGGGAATCGCCGATGGAATGGGCAGATGCGTGCATGATCGCTCCTTTACTGACGCGCCGCGGCGACGACCTGCCGGCGGGCCGCGATGCGCGAGATCCATGGGGTGAAACGATGGACGCGATAGGCGATCTGGGCCTCCGGTGCAACCGGCACCACGGCCTTGTCGGCGCGGATGGCGTCGACGATCTGAGCGGCCACCTTGTCGGGGGTGAAGCCACGCCGCCGATACAACTCGGCGAGGCGCGTCTGCTCACCGAACTGCGCATCGGCGTCGAGGCCGGCGATCTCCGAGGTGGCCACGATCGGCGTGTCGATGAGCCCGGGACAGATGGCGCTGACGCCGATGTGATGCTCGGCCAGCTCGCCGCGCAGCGATTCGGAATAGCTCAGGACACCGGCCTTGGCCGCCGCGTAGATACCCAGCCCGCGTTGCGGCGTAAAGACCGCCGCCGACGCTAGATTGACGATGTGCCCGCCGGTTCCGCGTCGGACCATCTGACGGCCGAACTCGCGACATCCGGTGATCACGCCACGCAGGTCGATTGCCAGTAGCCGGTCGGCTTGATCGTCGGTGGCATCAAGGGACGCACCGGAAAGCCCGATCCCGGCGTTGTTGACCAGGATGTCGGGGACGCCGTGGGTGCGCTGCACCGTCTCGGCGAACTCGGCGTAGGCGGCGGTGTCGGCCACGTCGAGCGGGTAAACCGCCGGCGCAGAGCCGCTTTCCTTGCACAGACGAGCGGTCTCATGTGCGCCGGCGATATCGACGTCGGCGAGCACGACGTCGCAGCCCAGCTCCGCGAGTGCGCGAGCGGTCTCGCGGCCGATGCCGCTGCCTGCGCCGGTGACCACCGCGAGTCGCCCGGAGAACACCTGCCCCGGGCCGAAACGTCGCGTGCGGGAGAAGCTTTCGGGCACCGCACGATTCGCGTCGATGGTCCCGATGAAGTTGCGGACGTTCTCCGCAACGTAGCGTGGGTGGGTCGCCGGCAACCAATGGCCGGTCGCGGAATCGCGCCGCCAGAGCCGGGACGCGTAGCGGTGGGTGGTTGCGAAGGTCGCGGGGCGGATCGCGAAGTCGCGGGTGTTGAGGAGTTCGAGAACCGGCACCGACACGGTTCGGGGCGCCGGAAAGAGCAGGCGCCGAAGGATATTGGCACGGTAGTACCGCACTCCGGAGATCATGTCCCGACGTAACGTGGGGCCGGTGGTGATCGCCTGACGGGGGGTGCCATCCATGAGGTGCAAGAAGCTGCGCCAGACCTGCGGCGTGCCGAGCACTCCCAGTAACAGCCGCGGAATCACCGGTACGTGGAAGAACCAGATGTAAGTCGAACTGACCAGTTGGGCGAGGCTGGTGCCCAGATTGCGCGGCGTCGGATGAGTGATGTTGTGGCGCAACAGCGCGCCCACCTGATCGAGACTCGGGCCCGAGATCGAGGTGAACGACGCGATCCGGGTGTGCGCCCCGCTGCGCGAGACCGCCTCCCAGCTTTGGATGGAGCCCCAGTCGTGGGCGACGACGTGCACGCGGGTATCGGGGGCGATGGCATCTGCGACGGCGAAGAGGTCGTCGGCGAGATTCTCGATCCGATACGCCGACACCGGCTGCGGACGGTTGCTGTCGCCCATCCCGCGGGTGTCATAGGCGAAGACGCGCGCATCGCGCGACAGGTCGGCGGCGACGTCGTCCCATACGACGTGGGTGTCGGGCCAGCCATGGACGAGCAGGACGGTCGGCAGGTCGGCGCCGGACGAGGTCTCCGGGCCATCTACATGCCGGGTGGCCTCGAAAACGGCGAGTTCCACCGCACCGCTGCGCACGATCCGACGTGTCCACATCACCGCTGGCTCCTTGCTCCCGGGCGTCGTTGCCTCCGGGGGCACGTTACACGTTACCAACGGTTACATGAATAGGGTGGCGATTACGTGAACATGCCGGTGTGGTGTGCGGGATGGACTCCCCGGCTATTGGCGGTACGAGGCGAGGAAGTTGCCGATCCGCTCGATCGCCTCACCGAGCTCACGCGCCCACGGCAGGGTGACGATGCGGAAGTGGTTGTGGTCGTCGAGGTTGAAGCCGGTGCCCTGCACGACGAGGATCTTCTCCTGCAGCAGGAGGTCCTGGACGAACCGCTCGTCGTCGTGGATTTCATGGACCTCGGGGTCCAGACGAGGGAACGCGTAGAGGGCGCCGCTCGGCTTCACGCAGCTGACGCCGGGGATCTCGTTGAGCTTTTCCCAGGTCACGTTGCGTTGTTCGTACAGACGTCCGCCGGGATGGACGAGTGCGTCGATGCTCTGATACCCGCCGAGGGCCACCTGGATGGCGTGCTGGCCGGGGACGTTGGAGCACAAGCGCGTCGAGGCGAGGATGCCGAGGCCCTCGATGAAGCCCTGCGCATGGTCCCTGGGTCCGGTGAGCACGACCCAGCCGGCCCGGTAGCCACATACCCGGTACGCCTTGGACAGCCCGTTGAAGGTGAGGCACAGCAGGTCCGGCGCGAGTGAGGCGATGTTGATGTGCTCGGCGTCGTCGTAGAGGATCTTGTCGTAGATCTCGTCGGCGAGGATCAGCAGCGAATGGCGGCGCGCGATGTCGGCGAGTTTCTCGAGGACGTCGCGGGAGTAGACGGCGCCCGTCGGATTGTTCGGGTTGATGATGACGATCGCCTTGGTGCGGTCGGTGATCTTCGACTCGACGTCCTCGATGTCGGGATTCCAGCCGTTGGATTCGTCGCATCGGTAGTGCACCGGGCGGCCACCGGCCAGCGAGGTCATCGCCGTCCACAGCGGGTAGTCGGGCGTCGGGATGAGGACTTCGTCGCCGTCGTTGAGCAGTGCCTGCGTTGTCATGGTGATGAGTTCGGAGACCCCGTTGCCGAGGAGGACGTCGTCGACGTCGAAGTACGGGAAGTCGGGGATGAGCTCGTAGCGGGTCACCACCGCGCGGCGGGCGGAGAGCACGCCCGCCGACTCCGAGTAGCCCTGCGAGTAGGGCAGCGCATGGATCATGTCGCGCATGATGACGTCGGGGGCCTCGAAGCCGAACAGCGCCGGATTGCCGATGTTGAGCTTCATGATCCGATGGCCGTCGGCCTCCAGCCGTGCTGCGTGTGCATGCACCGGACCCCTGATCTCGTAGCACACGTTCTGCAGTTTCTGGGACTGCTCCAGCGGCTTGAGGTTCTGGTTCTGGTGGGATACGTAAGGCCTACTCACGGGGTCAATTGTCGCAGCCGTGGGCAACCCGATTAATTCGGCCTCGCGGCGGGTCCGTCGTCGATGTCCGGGAAAGCGGTGAGCCCGCCCGGTGCGACCGGGCGGGCTCACGGATATCGGTTGTCGGACGACGCCGTCAGGAACGGTGGCCCGGCCGCTTCTTGCCCGCGGCCAGACCGAATCCCTTCGCCTTCGAGGTGCCGGTCTCGTTGACGGTCCGGTCGTCGGCGGTGCCTGAGGCCTGCGGCTCCGTCGCCGAAGCGTGCGACTCCGTTGCCGGGGCCTCATCCGTTGCCGAGGCCTCGTCCGTGGCCGGCTCGGGCGCGCTCGACGTCTCGGCGGGGGCCGTCGTCTCGGTGGGTGTCGACGACTCTGCGGGCGTGCTCGGCGCGGCTGCCGCAGGCTTGGCGCCGGGGCGCTTCTTGCCTGCGGCCATGCCGAACCCCTTGGCCTTGGCCGTGGTCGCCTCGGTGGCCGCCGGTGCGCTCGGCGTCGCGGCTGCCTCGGCGGATTCCGTGTCGGCGGTCGGTGTGGCCTCGGGTGCGGACTCCGCCTCGTCGACCTTGTTCTCGGCGGGTGCGGTCACCCCGGCGTCGGGTGCGGCCGCATTGGGTGTGACCCCGCCACCGGGCTTCTTCATGCCCGGGCGCTTACCCGATCCCATCGCGAAACCCTTTGCCGCAGGCTTCTTCTCCGGCCCAGCGGTCTCCGGCCCTGGGGCCTCCGGACGAGTGGTCTCGCTGACGGCCTCTTCGACCGCCGGTGACGATTCCTGCTCGGCCGGAGCGGGTGCCGCGGACTTTGCCGTGGCGCCCGGCTTCTTGCCGCCCTTCATGCCGAATCCCTTGGCGGCGGGCTTCTTTTCGGCCTCAGTCGGTGCAGCTGCCTCAGCCGGTGCGGCCGCCTGCGCCGGTGCAGCACTCGCGGTGACGCCGGGCTTCTTGCCGCCCTTCATGCCGAATCCCTTGGCGGCGGGCTTCTTTTCGGCTTCAGCCGGTGCAGCTGCCTCCGCCGGTGCAGCATTCGCGGTGGCGCCGGGCTTCTTGCCGCCCTTCATGCCGAGTCCGACCTTGGGCTTCGGCTTCGCCTCGGTGGCGGCACCGGCGGTCGCGGTCGCGGCAGCAGCGGCCGGGACCTTCTCGGGTTCGGGCTCCGGTTCCGGTGCGGCCTTCGGCGTCGGGCCGAGGAATCGACCACCGCGGGTGACCTCGGGTGCGCCCCGCTTGACCGATTCGAGCACCAACTGGGCGACGTCGACGACCTCGACCTTGCCCTCGTTCTCGGTACCCGAGGTCCGTGCGGTCACACCGTCGGTGAGCATCACGCGACAGAACGGGCAGCCGGTGGCCACCTTCTGCGGTGCCTCACCGCCATCGGTGTTCCCGGCGCCTAATGTGTCGAGCGCCTCGTCGACGCGATCGATGTTGATGCGCTTGCCGATCTGCTCTTCCATCCACATCCGGGCGCCACCGGCACCGCAGCACATGGACCGTTCGCCGTGTCGGGGCATCTCGCGCAGATTCGAGCCGGACGCGGCCATCAGCTCACGCGGGGCGTCATAGACCTTGTTGTGGCGGCCGAGGTAGCAGGGGTCGTGATAGGTCACGCCCTCACCGAGCGGGGACACGGGCACCAGACGTTTGTCGCGCACCAGCCGGTTCAGTAGCTGGGTGTGATGCACCACTTCATATTTCGCACCCAACTGGGGGTACTCGTTGCCGAGTGCGTTGAAGCAGTGCGCACAGGTGACGACGATCTTCTTGCGTTGCTGTGGCGCGGTCGCGAAGACCTCGCCGATCGTCTCGATGTTCTGCTGCGCCAGCATCTGGAACAGGAATTCGTTGCCCGCGCGGCGTGCCGGGTCGCCGGTGCAGGTCTCGCCCTCGCCGAGCACCAGGAAGTTCACCGCGGCGATGTCGAGCAGTTCGGCGACGGCCTTGGTGGTCTTCTTCGCGCGGTCCTCGTAGGCGCCGGCACAGCCGACCCAGAACAGGTACTCGAAGCCCTCGAACGAGTCGACGGTCTGGCCGAACACCGGGATCTCGATGTCGATCTCGTCGATCCAGTTGGTGCGCGCCGAGGAGTTCTGGCCCCACGGGTTGCCCTTGTTCTCGAGGTTCTTGAACATGCCCGCGAGCTCGGTCGGGAAGTCCGACTCGATGAGGACCTGGTAGCGGCGCATGTCGAGGATGTGGTCGACGTGCTCGATGTCGACGGGGCACTGCTCGACGCACGCACCGCACGTGGTGCAGCTCCACAGGGTCTCGGTGTCGATGACCGCACCGAGCTGCTCGGGATCGAAGACGCTGATGCCCGACTCGTCGTCGGCGACGATGCCGTCGCCGCCACCGAGGGCACCCTTCGACTCGCCGACCAGCTTGCGCGCGGCCTCGGCGCGGGCCGACTCGGGGATCTTCGCGAGCTTGGCCTCGTCGGGTCTGCCGTCGGCGTCGACGAGACCGACCTCGTCGCCGCCCATGTCGGTGCGGCCGCCGGCGATCAGGTACGGCGCCTTGGCCTGTGCATGGTCGCGCAGGGACATGATGAGCAGCTTGGGGCTCAACGGCTTACCGGTGTTCCATGCCGGGCACTGGCTCTGGCAGCGACCGCACTCGGTACACGTGCTGAAGTCCAGCCAGGCCTTCCAGGAGAAGTCCTCGGCCTTGCCCGCACCGAAGGCGTCGACGTCGGGGTCGGCGGACTCCATGTCGAGCACCTGGCCATTACTCATCATCGGCTTCAGCGGGCCGAGGGCGACGCCGCCGTCCTGCTCACGCTTGAGATAGATGTTGAAGAACGCGGCAAACCGGTGCCAGGCGACACCCCAATCGATGTTCGAGCCGACCACCGCGAGCCAGATCATGCCGCTCATCAGCTTGATGACCGCCGCAACCGTGACCCAATACACGGACCAACCGTCGAAGGCCATCGCGAAGTAGTGGGTGAAGAACGACGTCCAGATGGGCGGGTTCTCGATACCGGAAGAGATCTTGAAGGTCTTCACGAAGACCATGCCCAGGCCCTCGAGCAGCACCACCCACTCGACGAAGTACGCGGCGCCGAAGCGCGACCCGGCAAAGCGCGAGAGCCGTTCGGGCCGACGGGGGTGGTTGAGCTGGCGGATCGTCATCAGGACGAGGATGCCGATGACGGTGCCCAGTCCCAGCACCTCGTCGGCGAAGATGTAGATGTTCCATGCACCGATCACCGGCCAGTGGAATTCGGGGTCGAAGATCTGTCCGTAGGCCTCGAACCAGAAGATCGCGCCGATCAGGAAGCCGAACATGACCAGCCAGTGCGCCCAGCCGACGGTCCGGAATTTCACCATCCGCGTGTGGCCGACGAACTCCTTGAGCATCGTCCACAGTCGCGGCAGAACAGGCCAGAACCGCGCTCTCTCGACGCGCTGACCCTGCGCGATGGCACGGATCATCGTCCATACGCCCCGCAGGAACAAGGCCCAGCAGAACAGGCTGATGACCGCGGCAATTGTGCCGATGGTGATCGTCGTGGCATTCACGGCGTCACGGCCCCTCTCTGATTGTCACGAGACCCTGCGGCGCGGGCTGACGTGCGCGGGGTCCGACGTCGGTTACGGGTAACCGTAATTGCTGAATACACCCAAGCGCTGCCAAGGCTGACCTAAGAAGCACTCGGATGGGCACATGCTTGGGTCGCATGGACCGTCCGTCAAATGATACTTGCCAGTAACTTACTGTCTAGTCAGTTCCGGACGATGTGACGTTTGCGACCTTTTCGAGTTCTTCGAGTGCCGTATCGAGGTGCGTGAGCAGACGCTGCAGACTCGGTAGCTCCTTGCGGGCGCCGATCAGGCCGAAGTTCACGTGCTCGGCGGTCGTGGTCACGGTGATGTTGAGCGCCAGGCCCTCCATGACCACCGACACCGGATAGACGCCGTCGAGGCGGGCGCCGTTCCAGTACATGTGCTCGCTCGGTCCGGGGACATTGCTGATGATGATGTTGAGCTGAGGCGGCGTGTAACGCACAAAACCCGGAACGGTCGCAAACGCCAGCGACGCGATCGTGGCCGCACCGTAGGCCAATGCCTGCAGCGGCGAGAGCCCACGGCTCACCCGCTTCGACTCGCGCATCGAGTTGACCAGGGTCTGCAACCGGCGCTCGGGATCCGGCTCATCGGTGGCCATGTTGGCCAGGATCGCGGTGATGGAGTTGCCGTCCTTGCCCTCGGCACCCGCGATGTGCAGTGACACCGGCACCGCGGCGATCAGCGGCGTATCCGGCAATTCGTCGTGATCGATGAGATAGGACCGCAGCGCACCCGAACACATTGCGATGACCACGTCGTTGAGGGTGATACCCATCTGCTGGGCGACGTCTCGCAACCGGTCGGTGGACCACTGTTGGGCCGCGAACCGCCGCGCACTGCCGATGGGAACGTCGAGCATCGTCCGCGGCGCCGGGCGGAACGGGGCGGCAAAGTCCTTGTTGGTCAAGGCCGTCCATGCGATACGCGCGGTGGCCGGCAGCATGCCCACGATCTGGCCGCCGACATCGAGGGCCGAGCCGGCGAGGTCCAGGGCGCCCGAGAGGTCGGGGATGCGTGAGGACGACGACGACGAGGAGGACGAGGGCTTGGGCGCCCGGCGGTACAGTGCCGGGTCCCAAGGGGCCGACCCGTTGCGGTCCTCGGGGTCGGCAGTCAGGGTGCGCTGCAACATTCGCAGTGCGGAGACGCCGTCGATCAGGGAATGGTGGATCTTGGTGTACAGCGCGACGCGGCCGTCCTCGAGGCCTTCGATGATGTGGACTTCCCACATCGGCCGATTGCGGTCGAGCAGCGCGCTGTGCTGCAAAGACACGTAGCGCAGCAACTCCCGGACGCGTCCGGGCCGGGGCAGGACCGACCGGCGCACGTGGTAGTCGAAATCGATGTCGTCGTCATGGGACCACGCCACATAACCCATCACGGTGGCCGGGGTGGCGGGACGCTTGCGGAACAGCGGATCTAGGTCGGTGCAGGTGTTGAACCGCACCACGAACTCCTCGGCCAGCTCGCTCGCCGACTGGCCGGCCCGGGGGACGAAGAGTTGCAGCCCCCCGACGTGCATGGGCTGCTCGCGGGTCTCCGCGATCAGGAACATCGACTCCGTGATCGGCATGTACGGCATGCGGCCCACCCCCTCATCGTGTGGCTGAACTGTGTGGCTGAAACTGTGCTGGGGATCACACTACAGCCACTTGTGTCACGCGCACACATGGAGGCCGTATACGGCGGCCCGGCGACTGCAGCCGGGCGGCCGGCTTCTGGCTACGGTGTTCGGGAGGGGTGTTCGGGAGGGGGTGATCGGGTGGGTGTCCGGAACACGGCGCGGCTGATGATCCCGATGGCATTGATCGCCGTCGAATTGATCGTGACGATCGCGGCCACCTGGGTGTTCGTCGCCTCGCGCGGTCATTCGCTCACCGCCGCCGAGGTTCCGCCGGATTCGACGGTCGTCGTGCTCGGTTCACTGGTCCGCGACGGTGACCCCGGAGATTACGTGCGGGGTCGCCTCGACACCGCGTTGGCGCTGTACCGGTCTGGTGCGGTACAGCGGATCATCAACTCGGGCAACGGGTCTCCCGACGCGGGCGATGAGCCCGCGGTGATGCGTGCCTATCTGGAGGCGCGTGGCGTGCCGCCGGAGAAGATCGTCGACGACCCCGCGGGCTTCGACACCGCCGACACCTGCCGGCGGCTGCGTGACGTCTACCGAGTCGACCGGCCGGTGCTCCTCACGCAGGACTTCCATGCACCGCGGGCGATAGCGCTGTGCCGCAGTCTCGGGGTCGATGCGAGCGGGGTGGACGCGGGATGCGACTGTTCGGCGATCTCGCTGGCGCGCAACATTGTCCGGGAGACGATGCTGGCGCGTCCTCGGGCACTGCTGACTGCTGTCACCGGTTGGTGAGGCGCGTCGTTCACGCCGATGCGCCGACGACCTTCGCAACCGTGGCGGCGATCGCGGCCTTGCCCGACGGGGTCTCGTGGTAGGGCGCCGGACTCTCGTACCCGTACAGCCACGGGTCGGCGGAGCAGACGCCGTGATCGTGCCCGGCCGTCGACATGCGGACCACCTCGGCGCCGACCGAATTGGCCGCGGTGGCAATGGCTTTGGTCAGTCCGGCGTAGACCGTGAGGGTCTCGGCTCGCTGTTCGGGGCTCAGCGGCAACACGTCACATGTGGCATCGCCGGTGGTCAGGGGCAGGTAGTCGACGAAGACGATGGTCGCCTGCGGCGCACGATCGCGGATGGCCTGCAGGACCCGGTGCAGCGTGGTGCTGAGGTGGGCGAAGTCCGCGGCGGCCGGCGGCGGTGGCGGGCTCGAGTTGCAGTGCTCGGCGCGGGCGCCGACGATCGGCCCGACGGCCCGGCAACTCAACGCCATCAGGCGGCCGACGTAGTGAATGTTGTTGCCGCCGACCGTCAGCGTGACCAGCGACGTGTCCGCGGTGACGGCATCGATCTGTGGCCGGTCCGCGACACCGGGCTGGGCACGGTCGACGATGTCGGCGGTGGTGGCGCCCGAGCAGCTCACGTCGGTGAGTTGCAGACCGAGACTCTGCGCCACCAGGCTCGGATAATTTCCTTCCGAACGGGCGCACCGCATGTCGGTGAGCCGAATCCCGCCCGGGCCGGCCGCGTATGAACTCCCAAGGGCAACATACTTCTTGGTGGGTGCGTTACTCGGGTGGACGATTGTCGACGACACCGTCGACGAGTTCGTGACCGTCGTGGTCGCCGGCACGCCGCAACCGGCACCGAGGCAGGCGGCCGCGATGGCGACGACGATGCGGGCCCCAACGGGCACCGACAATCGACGGGGCCACCACGGCCGGCCCGGTGATGAACCCGATATCACCGTGGTGCGTCACCGGTGATTTGGCAGATCCATTGGCCGTTGGCGTCGATGTAGTGGCCGGGGGCGCCGTTTTGATCGGTGCAGGGCTGGCCGCCCGGGTCGTCGTCGCGCTGGCTGGGTGTCGTGGTATTGACTTGCGGTGCGTCTCCGGTGATTTGGCAGATCCATTGGCCGTTGGCATTGATGTAGTGGCC
Source organism: Gordonia sp. DT30 (assembly GCF_049844915.1). Lineage (NCBI taxonomy): Bacteria > Bacillati > Actinomycetota > Actinomycetes > Mycobacteriales > Gordoniaceae > Gordonia > Gordonia sp. DT30. Next base: position 62,701 of record NZ_JBNCLY010000017.1, read on the forward strand.
GGGGGCGCCGTCCTGGTCGGTGCAGGGCTGGCCGCTGCGATTGCCGCCGCCGGCGGGGGTGGTGGTCTGCGGGCCGGGGGCCGGGGCCTGCTGATGGTGAGTCGTCGTCATGGGCGGGGCCGCTGAGGCCGACGAACTCGATACCGAGGCCGACGAGGACGACGGCGCGCTCGAAGAGCTCGAACTGGTGCCCGAGTCGGTTCCGCCGCTGCTACACGCTCCGGCCACGAGCATCAGGGCGAACGCGCCCGTCACGAACACCGATCGATTGATTCTGGTCATCACACCTTCTATGCAGAGCTATCCGGAATGTTACTGGAATGATGGAACGCAAATTGACATTACAATGTCAGCAACCTTGGACGGTGGTGAACAAGAGAAACCTGTGAATCGACAACTGCCGTTTTTGTTTGACTCCGCGGGCGTGTGGACGAGGCTCTGCGAAAGTCATGCACGGTAGGTTGACCGTACCTACTAGCCCAGGACTGTTCACGAGCGAAAGGGTCGAATCGAGGTGCGACTGTTACGACGATGGCGTGCCGCTCTCGTGGTCGCCGCGATTCCGTTGCTGCTGGCGGGTTGTGCGACTGAGGATTCTACGACGCCGACGAGTTCGGCCTCCCCGACATCGGTTGACCGGGACGCGGCCCTGGCCGCGAAGGTTCCGGCCGATATCCGCGCCCGCGGAAAGCTGATCGTGGGCACCGCCATCCCGTATCGGCCGAGCGTGTTCCTCGGTGCCGACGGAAAGCCGACGGGCTTCGAGGTGGAGGTCGTCGATGCCGTCGGCAAGATCCTCGGTCTGACGCCGGGTTACGTCAACACCGACTTTGCATCGATCATCCCAGGGGTGGCCGCCGGAACCTACGACCTCGGAATGCGCTCGATCTTCGATACGAAAGACCGCGAGAAGCAAGTAGACATGGTGACGTACTTCAGCGGGGGAACCCAGTGGGTCCGCCGCGCCGACGACGGCGTGGATCCCAACGACGCATGCGGCAAAAAGGTCGGCGTCGAGAATGGAACCGTCCAGGCCACCACGGAGATCCCCGCGAAATCCCAGTCCTGCACGGTGACCGGCGACCCACCGATCACCGCGACGGGATTCGGCACGCTGGACGACGCGCTGGCGGCACTCAAAGACCGTCGCGTACAGGCGGTCTCGTCCGACTCGCTCGCCGTCTCCTATGCGGTCGCCCAGTCGGCGAACGCCCTGGCGACAGCTGGTGCACCGTTCGACACCGAACCGTATGCGTTGGCGATCCGCAAGGGCTCAGAACTGGCCAAGCCGCTTCAGGCAGCGCTGCAGAAGCTCATCGACACCGGGACGATGCGGGCCATCGCCCACAAGTGGGGACTCGATTCCGGGCTGGTCACCGCTTCGCAGATCAACGGAGCGACGTCATCGTGATCGAATTGCCCACGCGCCGTTGTTCCGCGGTGCTGTTGCCGCTGATCGTGGTCAGCGCATTGCTGGCCGCCGGATGTTCGTCATCGCCGCAGCAGGAGGGTCGGCCGTCGCAGACGGTCACGCCCGTCGGCGCCGGTCCGGCCGCGGGCGATCTGGCCAAGGTGATCGCCTCGTCGAATGTGGATGCGCGCCGGTATCTCTATCCGACGACGACCGGCACCCGTGACGATACCCAGAACTGGGCCGACGTCTTCCTGCCCCGCGGCAACCATCCCGATGGCAGTGTGCCGCTGGTGGTTCTGATCCACGGTGGCTCGTGGCTGTCGACGGTCGGTGCCGATAGCTTCGTTACGTTCTCGCGTCGGTTGGCCGAACGCGGGCTGGCTGTCTATAACGTCGAGTACCGGCGGGTCGGCTCCGGTGGCGGCTGGCCCACGACATTTCAGGACGTGGCCGCGGCCCTGGACTTCGTCCCGGCGATCCAGAAGGCGATTCCGCAGATCGACACCCGCAACGCTGTCGTCGTCGGTCACTCGGCTGGTGGGCAACTGGCCATGTGGGCCGGTACCCGACACAAGCTCGGTACCGGAGAAGTCGGCGCCGACCCGAAGTTCCGTCCCACCAGCGTGGTTTCGCTGGCCGGCCCACTCGATATGCGCAAGGCGGTCGCACTCGGCGACGACCGCGTGGTCCGTGCGCTCGGTGGGCAGCCGTCCCAGGTCCCCGATCGATACGCATCGGTCGACCCGATCCAGAACATCGATCCGGCCACGCCCACCATCGCGATGGCCGGCGCCGAGGACCGGGTGGTTCCGCCGATCCTGTCCGAGACGTATGTGGCCGCCGACCACGCGGCCGGCGGCCGTGCGGTGTTCGTCTTACTGCCCAAGACCGACCACGGGTTGATCGTCGACCCCACCTCGTCGGCCTTTCCGGTGGTGCTCGAAACGATCAGCCGTGCTGCCCACCACGCGGCGGGCTGATCGGCAGCAGCGATGACCTTCGAGTCGGCGACGCGGTGACGCTCAGCCGCGGTCGGTCCGCCGGCCGAAGGTGAGCGGCAGCCGTGGACGTCCGGTGAGATAGGCCGAGCCGGGCAGGCGCCGCAGGATCTCGACGAGGAGCAACGAGCCGGCCAGCGTCAGCAGGTAGACGACGAGGGTGCTCCACGGTTCGCCGACGCGAACCAGTATCGCCGGCCGGTCGTTGAGCTGCGGGTACAGGATGAAGAACAGCACCAGCACGTGACAGAGGAACACACTGAACGACCGGTTCGACGCGAATGACACCGCCCGCGCGAATCGCGGGGTGAAGTCGCGCCAGTGTTCGCCCCAGTGTGCGGCGGCCGCGTAGAGGCAGGTCATGGCGACGATGAGGAAGGGCACCAGCGTCGGATAGAACGCAGAGTTGTTGTCGTGGACCGGTTTTCCGTCATACCAGACGCCGTACAGGTAGGTGCCCAGGGCAAGGCCACCGGTCGCGAGCAGCGCCCCGAACAGCCACCATCCTTTGCCGGCGAGCCAACGAGCGACCTCTTCGCGGTGCACGGCCGCGACCGCGCCGTAGAGGATGAAGAACTGATACGGCACGAACGTCGCGTAGTTGTGCCACCAGTAGGGGGCGAATGCCGCGGGCGGCTCCCAGTAGGTGATGGTCACGGTGATCGCGACCTGCACGGCGAGACTGCCCCCAAGAAGCCACCAATGCTTGCCGACAGTCGCTCGCACGAGCCACAGCACCAGTGGGAACAACAGATAGACCTGCAGCATCACGAACAAGAAGTACATCTGGAATCCCGACAGACCCCACATCACGAGTTTGCCGAACTCGCCCATATGTGTCGGCACATCGGCGAGGCGTCCATGGACCCACATGTCCTCGACGAGCCAGTAGATGAACGACCAGATCAGGTACGGGAAGATGACGAGCTTGATGCGCCGGCGCCAGAAGGCGAAGGTCGAGAAGTCCGCCTTGTCGAAGTTCTGATACATCAGAACGAATCCGGTGAGAGCGAAGAAGGTGTTACGGGTGAAGTGCAACGCCAGCGAGGTGGTGTTGACCGGCAGGCTGGTGAACTCGTCGGTGGTCTGGGTCAGGCAGTGGACGAAGATGACCAGTGAGAACGTCGTCGCGCGGATGAGATCAACGTGGTGGAGGTATGCCCGCCGGGGACGCTGACCACGAGCGGGAGCCGGTGTCTGCGTCGTGTGCTGCACGCCGGATGTGGTCGCGCGCGTGAGTGCTGTCGTCATACCTCAACTCTCGAACGGCTGCTCAGGACGGTTCCTCGACGGCCTTCTGATGGTCCGCGGGCGCCCCGGCGATGGTTGGGGCGCGGCTCCGCGCCCGAAATGGCCGTGATCTATCCGTGATCAAGCGTCACACTATCAGCGCAACCTTGTGACTCGCTGAGACGTATCTGGATAGCTGTCCCTTGGTGGGTGGGCACGCCCGAAACGCTCGAATCGGACAATTGACCCACGTCTGGTCGTCGTCACACTGCGCTATCGCACTGCGTCGCATTCCGCCGTGGCGTGATCCGACCACTTATGATCACTGATCGGCATTGTGCCCCCGGAGCCCGCGCACCGCCTTGACGATCTCGTCGACCAGTCGGGGAAAGGTCGTCGAGGTCGGCGAGACGATCGATGAATGTGTCTGTCCGGCAAAGACCATCAGGCGTGCATGACCGCCGGCGGCGTTGTCGGCGGCCACATAGTCCTGTGTGAGGATCGCCGGGACCGTGGTGTCGCGACTGCCGATCACCGCGATCACCGGCACCTGCGGGTCGAGATTCTGGAACGGGTCGACCGCCGCATACCGTCGGGGCACCTGCCCCGGGCTCCCGCCGAGCACCTGCACCACGTTGCGATCACCGAGCGCGGCGGCGCGCCGCATGTCGAGGGGGCCCGAAATCGAGAAGGCGAGTGCCGGCCGGTACCGCACAGGCACGCCGATGGCGTCGGCAGTGCGGTGATCGCGGGTGGCGCTCCACACGGCCAGCTGTGCCCCGGCCGAGTGGCCGACCACCACGGACCGTTGGGCGTCGATGACCGGATAGCGGTTCGCGACGGCGGGGATGTCGTTGATCGCGGCGGCCACGTCGGAGAAGGTCGTAGACCAGCCGCCGCCGCTGCCCACTCGTCGGTATTCGACGTTGAGAACTGCCACCCCGCGGTCGGCAACGGTGGCCGCGAACACCGCGAAGCTGGCCGCGCTGATGCGGTTGCGCCACGCCCCGCCGTGGATGAGCACGACGAGCGGAAGACGACCCGGGCGGTGGGTGGGCAGATACAGATCCATCCAGTTCTGGGTGGGATCGGCCTTACCTGCGGGCACCGGGTAATCGATACGCGCAACCTCGACGCCCTGGGGTGGGGCGGGAACGGCGGCCGGAGCGCTCGCACGCTGCCCGCCCGCGCATGCCGTCAGTCCGATCACCATGCTCGCGACGACGAGCGCGTACGCAGCCCGCGACCACGAACGCGCGACTCGGGATCGCGGGCCGCAGGCTCGCTCGATGTGCACCTGATCATTGTGGCGTGAAACCCGGTCACGGCGCCCATCGGAGGGCGAGAAGTCCGTCATGTGGTACCCACAAGGTCATCACAATTCAGGAGGACATCGATGCGAGGTAGGGGCTGGGGTCTGGCGGACGCGCCCACGCAGCGCGGACGGTTGGCCGTGGTGACCGGCGCCAACACGGGCATCGGGCTCGAAACAGCGCGCCAATTGGCCCGACTCGGCGCACGCGTGGTGTTGGCGTGCCGTAACCCTGACCTGGCGGCCGCGGCCCGCGAGGACATCGCTGCGAGTGTGCCCGGCGCCGACCTCGACATTGCGCGCCTGGACCTGAGCGACCTCTCGTCGGTGCAAGACTGCGCCGACAGGTTGTGTGCCGACCATCCGGTCATCGACCTCGTCGTCAACAACGCCGGCGTGATGCGCCAGCGTCGCGAATTGACCCGCGACGGCTTCGAGATGGACTTCGCCACCAACTTCCTAGGTCACTTCGCGCTCAACGGTCTGCTGCTCGGTGCGGTATCGGCCGCTGCCGGTGGCCGATTCGTCACCGTCGGATCGACGGTGTACCGCGCCGGCATCATCGATTTCGAGGACCTGACCATGGAGCGCGGATTCACCCCCGCGCGCGCCTACGCCCGCGCCAAGCTTGCTCAACTGGTGTACGCGGTGCAATTACAACGTCGGCTGGCACGGCGCGCCGGCCCGGCTCCGATGTCGGTGGCGGCTCATCCCGGTGCGACGCAATCCGGCGTCATGCGGGATCAGCAGGCAGTCTTGCGCTGGCTGTTCACCACACCATCGCTGCGATGGATTCGGCGCACCTTCATCATGGAGGCTGCCGGCGGAGCGCTGATCACCGTACGCGCCGCGACCGATCCGGCCGTGCTGGGAGGCCAGTACTACGGCCCGCGGGGCCCGATGGGCTTGAGTGGTCCGCCCGTCCAGTCGTCGCTGGCCGAGAAGGCCACTGATCCCGTTCTCGGACAACAGCTGTGGGAGACCGCAGAAAAGCTCACGGGCGTGCATTTCGACCTGTGACGCCGGCCTGAAGACTTCAGGTGGAATCGAACCACGGGCGACGCAGGACGCGGACGGCTACATTGACGCAATGCCGACACATGCTCTCGCGAAGGGCGCGAATGTGCGCGTCGCCGAGATCTTCGGTGACCCCGCCCCACAACTGGATATACGTATCAGCGCGACGCCTGGCGAAAGCCTCCGAGCCGTCGATGCGAGCGTGCTCGTCCTGGGTTCCGGTGGAAACGTTCAATCTGCGGATGACCTCGTTTTCTACAACCAGCCGAACGCACTGGATGGTGCAGTGCGTCTGGTGGGTGACGACGGTACTGGGGACAACGAGGATGGGAGCGACGATCTCGGCGGCAGGCTGCAGATCGACGTGGCGCGGCTCCCGGACCCGATCGACCGCCTGATCGTCGCCGCGAGTGCGGATTCCGAGTCGGGTGAGGATTTCGGACTGGTGAAATCGCTGGAAATGACTGTGAGTCTTGGCAGCGGCGAGTCCGATGAATCTGCGTACCTCCGCAGCGAACTGGACGGGTTCACCGATGAACGCGCGCTGATCGTGGCCGAACTGTACCGGCACGAGAGCGGCTGGAAGTTTCGGGCGGTGGGGCAGGGATACGCGGGCGGGTTGGCGGCCCTTGTCACCGACTTTGGCGTAGAAGTCGACGACCCGGGGTGATTCGTTGCAGCCGGAAGCAGTCGATTCGCGGGAGGCGTCGGTCGTCGACGAGTCGGGAGGGACCGGTGAGGATACGAGCGTCACCGACGAGAATCGGGTGAGTATTCGTCGGCGGAAGCGAGTGGCGCGCATCGCCGCAGACTGGCGTACCCGGCATTCGCCATACCTCGTCTCGCCGGAGAATGCGGATGGCTGGACGCGTGCTCGACTGTTCCCCGCAGTGCGGTCGTCGACGACCACCGAGCAGGAAATGCGTGCGGCGTCGGTCGCACTCGCGGTCATGGCGATCGTGCCGGAACTGGGCAAGCAGATCGTCGGGCTGGTCGGTGGGCCACGCGGAAAAATCGAGTGTTACACCGAGGTCCGGTTCACCCACGCAGACCAAGACCTCAGACCGGATGGCTTGATACGGGTCACTCGAGGTGACAAGCAATGGACGGCTTTGGTCGAGGTCAAGACGGGCAAGGGTGTTATGAAGGCCGAGCAGATCGATGCCTACCTGAAGCTCGCCCGGGTCAAGAGCTTCGACGCCGTGGTCACCGTCAGTTGCGACATCATGCCTGCGCCCGACGAACTTCCCGTGGCTGTCGATGCGCGTCACACTCGATCTGTTGCGTTGCAACATATTTCATGGGAGGAAATACTTGCTGCGGCCGCACTGGTCAGCGCACACGGCGGAGTCGATGACCGAACACGAGCAGGCGTTCTGGCCGAGTTCCTGCGATATGGGTGCGACTCGAGATCTGGCATGTGCAGCTTCGACGACATGGGGAAGCACTGGGTCAAGGTCAGAAGCGGCGTCAAGGACAGCACGTTGTCGCCGGGTGAGGTCGCCACGGCAGAGATCTGCCGCCGGTTCGATCAACTCGGCATGCACCTTGCTCTTCAACTCAGTGCCCTGACCGGGCAGCAAGTCACCGCCCGGGGCGCCAGCGCGCACGTCGACGCGGTAAGTCGTGCGAAGCAGCTCGCGGATTCGGGTGAGTTGTTCGGGACATTGCGGATTCCGGGCACTGTCTCGCTCGTCGTCTATCACGCGAACCTGGCCCGCGAGCGAATCAGCTGTTCGATGACGATGCCGGCTCCACGATCGGGTCGGCCGGTCACCAAGGTCAACTGGTTGATCCGGCAGCTCGACGAGGCCCCACCGGCCCTGCGCGTTACGGGGCATCAATTGGGTAGCCGCACGGAGTCGGCTTCGGCGCTACTCGGCGGACTTCGAGACGACGTGGCGGCGATCCTTCCCCCAGCAGGCAAGGACATCCGTGAATTCACCATGACGATGGAAGTGGCGATGGGATCGAAGCGATCCACGGACAAAGGGTTTGTCCATGCGATGACCAACCTCGTCAACGACTTCTATGAGGCGGTCGTGGCCTCGGTGAAACCGGCCCCGCGAACATGAGCGGCCCGCAGTCGTCGCCGATGGCAACCGCCGCCGACCGGGTTACGGCCGGTATCGGCCGGCCCTACCCACCGACGGCTCGGCGACTCCGAGGGCTGACCGCCGGTAGATGGATCGGTCGTCGGACTCTGAAGAAAATCTGGGAGTCAGCATGTATGGTCGGCTTGCATCAGTGAAAAGGGAGGATCACCATGATCGACAATTTCTTGTGGAACGCAATTCAGTCGAACGAAACACTGCTCACCACACTGCAATTCATTTTCAGTGGCGTAAAGTAGTTCGCTCTGCGGAAATGCCCCGACACGCCTGGTGATCGGGGCATTTCGCTGTGGTGCCGACCTCGGCAGATCGACGTCAGGACTGGACCGTGCCGTCGTCTGCCTCGGCGATCTCGGCGCGGACCGCTGCCATGTCGAGACCCTCGACGGCCTCGATCAGCTGCTCCACCTGTGCGGCGGGCAGGGCACCGGCCTGATTGAAGACGAGGACGCCATCACGGAAGGCCATCAGCGTCGGGATCGAGCGGATGCCGAGGCTGCCGGCGAGTTGATCCTGCGCCTCGGTATCGATCTTGCCGAAGGTGATGTCGGGGTGGTTGTCGGCCGCCGCCTCGAAGACAGGTGCGAACTGACGGCACGGTCCGCACCAGCCGGCCCAGAAGTCGAGCAGAACGATGCCCTCCTGCTCCACGGTCGCAGGGAAGTTCTCGAGAGTGATCTCCTGTGTACGCATGTGCGTTCCAATGAACGCCCTGCAGGGCATATTCCCCACACCGGTTCCGCATGGCGGCTTGCGCCCAGCTCGCGTCGAACTGCTGACCATCGGGGCCACCGGCCCCAGCGGCGTACGAAAATATATTCGGCCTGGTGCCGACGGTAAGGTGAGTCGGTGCAATTCGCCCCAGACGACCCGACGTCGGACGAGTCTGAGGCCGATGACCTCTCGTCAGTGCCGCTCAAGCGCACGCCCACCCAGTCGCGGTCGCGGGACAAGGTCAGCCGCGCGCTCGCCGCTGCCGACCGGATCGCCGTCAGTGAAGGCGTCGACGCACTCACTCTGACCCGGGTGGCCGAGGAGGCCGGTCTGTCGGTCGGTGCCCTGCACCAGTATCTGCCCGACCGTGACGCCATCGCGGTGGCGTTGGTGGCCCGCTACCACGAGCGCATCGAGAGCCTGATGGACGATGTGATCGACCAGATCGAGGTCGAGCGGATCGCCGACCCGGTCGCCGCGGTGATCGACCACATCGCGAGCATCTACGCCGACGAGCGCATCGTGCGCATCGTGGGGTCGATCGCACGGCTGCCCGGCGACCCCGGCCGGGCGCACAAGGCGCGGATGGCCGTCAAGGTCTGCGAGCTGATGCATGCCTGCGGCCTGACGGGCTGCGATATCACCGTCGCCCGCACCGTCTTCGCCGCGGCCGACGCGGTGATGCGCGAGGCTTTCGACGGCACTGGTGACGACGGATCACCTGAGCCCGACGGTGCCCTGCTGGCCGAGCTCGAGATCATGATCCGGGCGTATCTGGATCAGTACTGATCTCCGGCGGTTGACGAGCGTCCCAGGTGGTGTCGCCGACGACCTCCAGCGCCGACAAGCCGATGAGCAGTGCCCGTAGGCCGAGCAGTAGGCTTTCCACCTCGGCGCCATCGGGATTGGCGATGCGATGCAAGGAGAATCCGTCGATCATCGCGAGCATCGCGTCGGCCGCCAGTGGATTGGCGACACCACCGGCGCGCAGCGCGCGCCTCGCCACCTTGCGCGTGGCCTCGATGATCGCGACGACGCGGCCGCGCAGATCTGGTTTCCGGGACGCATACAGATAGATCTCGAATTGTGCGACGGTGTGTGGATCGTGTTCGTGACGGATGAAGTCCGCGAAGTTGGCGATCAGTCGTCCGGCCGAGGTCGCCTCGTCGGCGACCGCACCCTCGAGTTCGCCGAGACGAGCGACCTCGCGGTCCATCGCCTCGGTCACCGCCTCGCCCATCAGCTCGTCGATCGATTCGAAGAAGTAGCTCGTCGACGACGGCGGCAACCCGGCCGCCGCGGCCACCGCCCGATGCGTGACCGCCGCCGTCCCCTGTGCGGCCATGATCTCGATGGTCGCGTCGAGTAGCTTTTGGCGTCGTTGCCGGCTGCGTCCGCGGACGCCGCGTTCGCCGGGCTGGCTGGTGCTCATCGAATTGCCAACTCTAAGAGGGGCTCTGCGCCGGTTGCCGGCGTGTGGTGTCGATCCGTCGCGCCAAGGGGATCACCGCGATGAGGCCCGCCGCAGGGATGAGGAAAGCTACGCCGATCCCCGAGCCCGACGCGATGGCGCCGATGATCACCGCACCCAGGATCACGCCGGCGTAGTTGAACAGGTTCACGCGCGCGATGACCTCGTCGCGGCGCGCGGGCAGGATGCGTCCGGCGGCGGCAAAGGTCACCGGGATGAGGATGCCACCGCCGACGCCCGCGATGGCCAGCCCCACGATCGCGCCGGGGAAGGCCGGGACGGCCGCGATCACCACGCACCCGACGACACCGATGCCCACCGCACTCAGCGCGAGCCGTACGACGCCGACCCGCATCTCGAGGCGGTCGGTCACCAGCCGCGACAGCAACGTGGTCACCTGATACATCGCATAGCCGAGCGGGGCGAGGTTCGCCAGGTTGTCGAAGGCGTTGGTGAGGTAGACGGTGCTCCACGTCGAGACCGCCGAATCGAGCATGTAGATCGCCATCAACGTGCTACCGACCAGCCAGATTGCCCTACGCGGCAACGGAGTCCGCGCTCGCGGGGAGTCGTCAGCGGCGTCGGTCGGCCGGGAGGCGGTCTGCTCGTGTGCCAGTTCCCGAGACGGATCGAGTCCGACGATGCCGAAGACCGCCACGCCGACCTGGACCACCGCAGCGGTCAACAGCGCCCCGACGGCGCCGCCCGCGGTGGACAGAAAGGCGCTCATGGCCACCGCGCCCAGCGCGGCGGCGGCGGTATAGGCGGCGTAGAACCTGCCCAGATGTGGTGTTGCGGTACGCGCCTCGAGCATCGTGCCCTGCATGTTCGCCGCGGCATCCATGGTGCCCAGCCCGATTCCGTACACCACCACCGCTGCGATGAACACACCGAAGGCCGGGGCGAACGCCATCGTCGCGACGGCCACCGCCTGCACGGCCAGGGCGGTGCACACCGCGACCCGGCTGCCCCGGCGAACCGCGACCAGGTCGGCGGCGACAGATCCGATGCCGGCCATGACGCAGGTACCGAGCAGGATCACCGAGATCCCCATATCGTCGATACCCCAGGTGTCCTGGAACGACGGCAAGGCGGTCATGACCGCGGCATAGCCGAGTCCCTGTGCCGCGTACCCGCAGGCCACCGCGGCCTTGCGGATCGGTAGCGCGGGCAGCCCGTCGACCATGCCCGGCCCCATCGGAGTGATCTGCATGCGTGTCCCCTGTCGATGTGCGATTCATTATCACCGGTGCCGTCACATCGCGATCATCGAGGCAGTGTTCCGGGGGTACCGCCCGGTCAGGGCAGCTCGAACTGTCCGGCGGGCGGGGTGAGCGCTGCCGAGGTGTCCTTGAGGGTCACGCCCGAGGCGCCCAGCCGGCGCGCGCCGGTGGCGAGGGCGGCGACGATCCGCGCCGCATCACCATAGCCGAGACCGTCGGGCGGATGGATGTTGGAGATGCAATTGCGTTGCGAGTCAACACGTCCCGGCTTCGGTGCGTAGGTCAGATAGATGCCGAGGCTGTCGGCGACCGACAATCCCGGTCGCTCGCCGATGATGACGATCACCATCTCGACACCGAGCGCCGCGCCGATGTGATCGCCGAGTGCCACCCGGGCCCCGGTCGCGATCACCGGGGCGGCGATCGAGAAGTGTGGTGCGAGAGCCGATGTGAGTGAATCCACCAGCGCGACGGCGTGCGCATCGACGGCGGCCGCCGACAACCCGTCGGCGACGACGATCCCGATGTCGGCACCCGTCGGCTGCACCGACGACAGATCCGCAGGTAGCCGGCCGAGGTCGGGGCGCCGCAGGTATTCGGCGCGCGAACCCGCCTGGCTGCGCACCACCACGGGACCACCGAAACCCAACTCCTGCAGACCTTTGCCGACCGCACCGGTGTCCATGGGGCTGTGTACCGCGTCGCGCGCCGCAGCATGATCGGCGGCAAAGTGTAGGACGTCGTTGGTGGAAACACCGAAGCCGCTGCGATGCAGACCGATTCGGGCCTGAGTCGTCCGACGCAGCGGCTCCCACGGGTCGGCGACCGGCAACGGATCGTCGGCGGTCATGAGGCCAGCCCGCGCAGTGGGGACATGTGTGGATCGAGGGGGATCACCCGGCCGCCCTCGTCGGCCATCCCGATGCTCTGCATCCAGGCCTCGAATTCGGGTGCGGCACGCAGCCCCAGCACCTCGCGCAGGTAGAGCGCGTCGTGGAAGGACAGGCTCTGATAGCCGAGCATGACGTCGTCGGCGCCGGGGACCGTGATCACGAAGGAGACCCCGGCCAGCCCGAGCAGACTCAGCAAGGTGTCCATGTCGTTCTGGTCGGCCTCGGCATGATTGGTGTAGCAGACGTCCACACCCATCGGCAGTCCGAGCAGCTTTCCGCAGAAGTGATCCTCGAGGCCGGCGCGGATGATCTGCTTGCCGTCGAACAGATACTCCGGGCCGATGAATCCGACGACGGTGTTCACCAGCAACGGGTCCAGGGCCCGCGCGACGGCGTAGGCGCGAGCCTCCAACGTCTGCTGATCGACCGGCCGCCCGCCGGTGCCCAGGTGCGCGCCCGCCGACAACGCCGACCCCTGGCCGGTCTCCAGGTACATCACGTTCTCGCCGACCGTGCCGCGGCCCAGTGATTTTCCCGCCTCGTTGGCCTCGGTCAGCATGGCGAGGTCGACACCGAAACCGCGATTGGCCGCCTCGGTGCCCGCGACCGACTGGAAGACCAGGTCGACGGGGGCTCCTTGCTCGATGAGGCCGATGGTGGTGGTGACGTGGGCGAGGACGCACGACTGCATCGGGATGGCGAACCGGGTGCGGACGTCGTCGAGCAACCGCAGCAGGGTCGCGGTCGCGTGTGGGGAGTCGGTGGCCGGATTGATGCCGACCACCGCGTCGCCACAGCCGAGCAGCAGTCCGTCGAGCAGAGCTGCTGCGATGCCGCGCGGATCGTCGGTCGGATGGTTGGGCTGCAGCCGGGTGGACAGTCGCCCGGGCAAGCCGATGGTGGTGCGGAATGCCGAGGTCACCTCGATGCGCCTGGCCACCGCGATCAGGTCCTGGTTGCGCATCAGCTTGCTCACGGCCGCAACCATTTCCGGGGTGAGGCCGCGCGTCACCGACCGCAGTCGTCGGCCGCCGGACTCGTCGCCGGCCTGCTCGAGGAGCCAGTCGCGCAGTCCGCCGACGGTCAGATGCGACACCGGCGCGAAGGCGTCCGCGTCGTGTGTGTCGATGATCAGCCGCGTGACCTCGTCGGACTCGTAGGGCACCACCAGCTGCTCGAGGAACACCGTCAACGGCAGATCGGCGAGCACCCACGACGCGGCCGCACGTTCGGCGTCGGATTCGGCGGCGCATCCGGCGAGTTCGTCACCCGAGCGCGCCGGGGTGGCCTTGGCCAGCACCTCGGTGAGATCGGCGAACCGATGGGTGTGCCCGCGCAGGGTCTGACGGTAGGTCACGGGAATTCCTCTTCGCGTCGGCGATGGTGTCGAACGCTTCGACGGCAGTGGCGAAGACGGGCCGGTGCGGGCCCTGCAGATCAACGTAGTCCATCGACCCGGCGAACACGATCGGACAACCCGCCCGCACACCGTGGCCGGTGCGGCTACCCTCGGAATCGAGGTGCTCGAGTAATGGGGCACCCCGCGCCCGTTCTTCGGGAAGCGGTCCGGCGCCGCGCCCCGGTGCCGGAGGCAACTGACAATCGGGTCCGGCCGGTTCTGTCCGGGCCACCGCCGTGGGAGGCGATATGTCCGAGAACAACGATTTCTACACGACCAGCGATTCGGGCGCTCCGGCAGGCAGTGACGAACATTCCCTGACCGTCGGCGCCGGTGGGCCCATCGTCCTGCATGATCACTACCTCATCGAACAGATGGCGCAGTTCAACCGGGAACGCATTCCCGAGCGGCAGCCGCACGCCAAGGGCAGTGGTGCGTTCGGCACCTTCGAGACCACCGCCGACGTCACCGACCACACCTGCGCGGGATTGTTCCAGCCGGGCGTGAAGACGGAGATGGTGGCGAGATTCTCCACCGTCGCCGGGGAACGGGGCAGCCCCGACACCTGGCGCGACCCGCGCGGATTCGCGCTCAAGTTCTACACCGACGAGGGCAACTACGACATGGTCGGCAACAACACGCCGGTCTTCTTCGTCAAGGATCCGCTCAAGTTCCAGCACTTCATCCGGTCACAGAAACGCCGCGCCGACAACAATCTTCGCGATCACGACATGCAGTGGGACTTCTGGACGTTGTCGCCGGAAACGGCGCATCAGGTGACCTGGCTGATGGGCGATCGCGGCATCCCGAAGACGTGGCGCCACATGAACGGTTACAGCTCACACACGTACATGTGGGTCAACGCGCAGGGTGTGAAGTCGTGGGTGAAATACCACTTCATCTCCGATCAGGGAGTCGAGTACTTCACCCAGGACGAGGGCGATCAGATGGCGTCGGCAGATACCGACTTCCACACCCGCGATCTGTTCGAATCCATTGCGGCGGGCAATTATCCGAGCTGGACGCTCAAGGTGCAGATCATGCCCTACGACGACGCGACGTCCTACCGGTTCAACCCGTTCGATCTCACCAAGGTGTGGCCGCACAGCGACTACCCGCTGCACGAGGTGGGCCGGATGACGTTGCACACCAACCCCACCGACAACCACACCCAGATCGAGCAGGCCGCCTTCGAGCCGAACAACGTCGTCCCCGGCATCGGTTTCAGCCCCGACCGCATGCTGCTCGGCCGGGTCTTCTCCTACTCCGACGCGCATCGGTACCGCCTGGGTGCGAACTACCGGCAGATTCCGGTCAACGCACCGCGCAACGAGGTGCACTCGTACTCCAAAGACGGTGTGATGCGCATCAATCCGGTGACCGACCCGGTCTACGCGCCCAACTCCAAGGGCGGGCCGGCGGCGACGTTCTCCGGTCAGCCGGAACCGCAATGGGCCGCCGACGGCGAGATCGTCCGCAGCGCGTACACGGATCATCCCGAGGACGACGACTGGGGGCAGCCGGGCACGCTGGTGCGCGAAGTGCTCGACGACGCCGCCCGGGAACGACTGGTGGACAACGTCGTCGGCCATCTGCTCAACGGTGTGTCCGAGCCGGTGCTGGCACGAGCCTTCGAGTACTGGCACCGGATCGATCCCGACGTCGGTGCGCGGATCAAGAAGGGCGTCACGGAGAAGGCCGACGAGCCGGACCCGAAGAAGCAGGCGCAGCACAATCCGGCCCGCTCGTCGATGCAGCGAAAGGCGTAGCGGCCCAAGAAGTTGTCGTCAGACTCTATCGCCGCCGGCCTCGCCCGCGGCGATAGAGCTGCCGGTAGTTCTCCTCGTCCTCGGCGGTCACCTCGGGCTGCAGCGGATCCTCTTGGGGCCGCTCATGTGCGGGCGTCGACGTCGCGAGAACCCGGCCGGTGGCGACCATCGCGAGGCCGACGATCCCGACGATCACGGTGGCCAGCCAGAGCCATCCGCCCGCGGCATGATGCCCGGCGGTGGCGCCGATGGCCAGCACCAGTAGCACGATGGCGATAGCCAGCACGACGAAGCCGAGGAGCCCGGTGCTCTTGATGGCACGTGCCCGCGATGCCGACCGATGGCCGGGATGCCCTTCGGTCCCGCCGCCACGTGTGCTGCGGTCGGATCGGTGATCGGCACTCATTCGACGACTCCTTCCCGGCTGTCGTCGAAGACCTTCCATTGTCCGGAGCCGCCGTCGGTATGGCCGGCCTGGTCGACGAGTCCGTCGTGACCGGCCTCGCGAGCGCAATGGGCGCAACAGAAGATGTTGCACCCGGACTCCACCCCGTGTCCGATGATCCGGCATCGGCAGTGTCCGCACCGCGGGGCCAGCGCGGCGATCGCGCATTCGAAGCTGTCGAACACGCCTCCGGAGTTCTTCTCACCGCCGATGGTGATCGTCATGGCTCTCGCATAGTCGTTGCCGCACATGTCGCAGATGGCCATCATGGTCTCCTTCTCCGACGGTCCTACTGATGTGTTGGGGTTACCCGACCCCCGGGAAGGTCAAACTCGCTGCCATCAGCACACGCGGGTGGTTGGCCCGCACGCCTCCTGGGTATCCGCAGTCACATGCCACCCCCCGAAGTCGTCGCGGCCGACGGATTGCGCATCATCGCCGAACACGGCTTGCCCGCAGCGATTCTCGAGAGGTCAGAGGATCGGATCCGCGAAGTCCTGGAATCGAATTCGCTGCGCTATCGCGGTCTGACCATCGCGACCGAGTCGTCATTGGAGATGGAACCGAAGCTGAGCCTCGACGCGATCCGCTCCCACGAGCCCATCGGTCCGGACGCGGTGGTGTTCGTGACGGAGATCCCCCGCTTCGGCGACGCGCAGCAGCCGGACGGGCTCCGGCCCGACAAACTGCACCCCGACCGGCTGCGGCCCGACAAGAACCGCTCCGACAAGCCCTGTGTGGTGGTGATCGAGGTGGATCCGACGCGGCAGTCCGCAGTCATCTCCACCCCGGCGCTGGGGCCGTTTCCGCACCGGCGGCTGATCTCGGGGATCGGCACCGCGGCGCGCCGGATTCGCGGGGAGCGGGATGCGGCGACGAGCGCGGGGAGGCAGTGGGTACAGGATTGCCGGGACGGCACCGACCGGCTGATCGACGAGCGCCCACTGGGCCGGCTGCGCCTGGCGTTGGGGATGGTTCGCGACAACCGGCCGTGGCGTCTGATCCCCACACTGACGGGGATGATGGCGGCGGCGGCCGCAGCTGCATCGTTCGGCGTCTTCTACGCGTCGATCTGGTCGATGGCCAACTCCTTGAGTGTGTGGCGTCTGCTCGCGATCTCGCTGCTGTCGCTGCTGCTCGCGACGGTGTGGCTGGTGGTCAACAACCGCTTGTGGGAGAACCCGCGCAATTCCTCGCGGCGCCGCGCCCGTCTCTACAACACGGCAACGGTCGTCACCGTCGCGTTCAGCGCCGCCGTGCTCTACCTGGCGTTGTTCACCGCAACCCTGCTCGCCGCGGCGGTCGTGATCGACTCCGGGTACCTGGCGCGCACGCTGGGCGGTCCGGTCGGCCCCGCCAACTACGTCTGCCTGGCCTGGCTGGCGACCTCCCTGGGGATGTTCGCCGGAGCGATCGGATCGAGTGCCGACAGCCGCGATGATGTGCTGCGGGCCACCTACGGATACCGGGAGCGGATGCGCCGGCGTACTCGAGAAGACCGTCGTGAGCAGTGAGGAGGTCGTCTCTGGGCCGATCGTGCGCGACACGGAAGCGAATGACAATCGACTCAAATGGTTTTGCTTGTGCGTTGAGCGGGTAAAAAGGAAACGAAGTCAACGCTCGTGAGGAGAGGTTAGTGGGATACAGAGGGACCACAGACGCGCAGGTGGTGATCGGCGACCTGCTGCACGCGTCGGGTGCGCCCGTCGAGCTTGCGGTCGTCGCGGAATCCGACCGGCTCTCGATCGTCCGGTCAGTGATCGAACGGGCACTCTTCCTCGATGACTGGACGGTCGACGATGTAGCCGACGTGAAGATCGCCGTGGACGAGATCAGTTCCCAGATCATTTCGGCGACCGTGTCCGACGGACGACTGCAGGTCTCCCTCCGGATCGGCCCGACCGGTGCGCTCGCCCGGGTCAGCGGCACGGTGGTGCGCGGATTCGATATCGACACCGACGGGTTCGGCTGGCGCGTGGTGACCACGGTGACCGATGCCCAGGCCATCGACTACACCGACCATCCCGACCGGCGCGACATCGTCGTCACGATCGGAAAGTGCAGCAGCGCAAGACAATAGATGACGCGAGACAATAGATGACGAAACGAGTAACGGCCGTGGCCTTCAAGGCCACGGCCGCTATTCGTATGAAGCAGAAGACCCGCGTCAGTATGGCAGGACGTCAGTGCGACACGTCAGTGCGACACGGCGGAGGTGATCACCGCCCACCCTGCCGACTCCACCGAGCCGTGAATGTCGATCGGGATGTCCACCGGGCAGGCGCGGACCGGCCGGTCGATCGCCCGGCTGCACACGACGGCAACCGGGACCGACAGCCGCGCAGCCTCATCGCAGAAATTTACGAGTATCCCCAGCCCGGATGCGCTGACGAACTCGACCTGAGACATGTCGAGGACGACGGCCTCGGGCGCACGCCCGAGAACACGGTCGAGTGCCGCCGCGAAGTCCGCTGTGGTCTGCATGTCGATCGCACCGGAGAGCTGCTGGACACAAAAAGATCGGCCGACGCCCATCGACGATTCGGTTGAATACCGCTGCGCCAGAGGATTTCTCGCCTCCGGCAATGGATGGTACGAGATTTGCGTATCGAGCTGGTTCATTGGACGGACTCCGTCTCGGTCGATGACAATCAAGAACGTCAAGACCCCGGTGTGCGCAGTCTTGGCCGTATGCAGCTACTTGACTGAACCGCTGATGTTTACCGTACGGCGACTGCGCCCGACCTTCAAGGTGGTTTCGGATCTTCCGTGACTGGGTACCGTGGGAGGTACGCCCATCGTCGCCGGTCAGCCGCCCGCGCGAGGGCATCGAGTCGATCGGAGGAAATGTTTGTCGTCGGTCCGGGAGCAACGCCAGGAACTCGCTCGCACGCCGTCCGGGGCGGACGGCGCGCAGAGTGCTGGGAAGGCACCACGGGAACGCGACGACGAGTACGCGGACGTGGTCGGTCTGCTCGCGGATCTGCGAGCCGAGGACGACGCGACGCGGCACGCGGCCAGGCGCGATCAGATCATCGAGCGCTGTCTGCCCCTCGCCGACCACATCGCCCGCCGCTTCTCCGACCGTGGCGAGGCCTTCGACGATCTGGTGCAGGTGGCACGAATCGGGCTGGTGAACGCGATCGACCGATTCGACGTCGAGCGCGGGGCAAGTTTCCTGTCGTTCGCGGTGCCCACCGTGATGGGGGAGGTCCGGCGCCACTTCCGGGACGGCACCTGGAGCATGCGCGTGCCGCGGCGCACCAAGGAGGTGTCGCTGCGGATCGGGCGGGCCGGCGACGAGCTGGTGCAACGGCTCGGGCGATCGCCGCGCCCCAGTGAGCTCGCGGAATATCTGGATCTACCGGTCGACGAGGTCATCGACGGCCTGATGGCCCGTTCGGCGTACAACGCGAGTTCTATCGATGCCGAGGTCGACGACGAGCGACGCTCGATCGGCGAGACACTCGGTGACGAGGACGAGCACCTGGCCCAGGTCGACGACTACGTGACACTCGCCCCGGCGATGGCCCGGCTCCCGGAACGCGAACGAACCATCTTGTCGCTGCGCTTCTTTCACGCCATGTCGCAGAGCGAGATCGCCGCACAGGTGGGGATTTCGCAGATGCACGTCTCGCGGCTGCTTGCCCGCACGCTGCGGGCGTTGCGGGAGGAGCTCGCCGAGCCCGACACCGACGCCCCCGACGCCTCGGCCGGATGACGGCCGGCGGGCCGCGGCCTATCCCCGTGGCGTACGCACCTGGTTAGTATCGGGCGCGTGGACCACTCGCGCGCACCATTGTTGGAAGCACTTGTGTCATACCGGAGCCAGGGTCGCTACGGTTTCACCCCGCCCGGGCATCGCCAGGGCCGTGGTGTCGACGAACGCACTCTCGAGGCCATCGGTGCCGAGGCATTCGGCTCGGATCTGTTGGCCTCGGGCGGCCTCGACGACCGGCGGACGTCGAACGGTTACCTCGCATCCGCCGAGACGCTGATGGCCGATGCCGTCGGTGCCGACATCGCCTTCTTCTCCACATGCGGAAGTTCGCTGTCGGTCAAGGCGGCCATGCTCGCCGTGGCCGGCGGCAGTCGCGGCGAGCTCCTCGTCACCCGCGACGCCCACAAGTCGATCGTCGCGGGCCTCATCTTCTCCGGCCTGCAACCACGCTGGGTACGTCCCCGCTGGGACACGACCCTGCATCTGACTCATCCGCCCTCGCCGCAGGCGGTTCGCGAGGCATGGGAGCAACGGCCGGAGGCCGCCGGACTGCTGATCGTCAGCCCCACTCCCTATGGCACCTGCGCCGACATCGGCGCCATCGCCGATATCTGCCATGAGCGCGGCAAGCCGCTGATCGTCGACGAGGCGTGGGGCGCCCACCTGCCGTTCCACGACGAGTTACCCACCTGGGCGATGAACGCCGGCGCCGACGTCTGCGTGGTCAGCGTGCACAAGATGGGCGCCGGATTCGAGCAGGGCTCGGTCTTCCACGTGCAGGGCGACCTCGTCGACCGCTCTCGGCTCATGCAATGTGCCGACCTGCTGATGACCACGAGTCCCAGCGTGCTGGTGTATGCCGCACTCGACGGCTGGCGGCGGCACATGATCGAGTCGGGAACGGAATTGCTGGGCCGCGCACTGAGTTTGGCACGAGCCGTCCGTGGCGAGATCAACGCCATCGACGGCCTTCGGGTCATGGAGGACGAGTTGCTGCGTGAGCAGGCCAGCCACGACCTCGACGAACTCCAGGTCCTCATCGACGTCAGCGAAATGGAGGTCAGTGGCTACCAATGTGCCGATTGGCTACGCGACAGGCGACAGCTCGACGTCGGGCTCAGCGACCACCGCCGGATCCTCGCGACCATGTCGATGGCCGATGACCAGCGCAGCGCCGACCGGCTGTTGGCGGCCCTGCGTGATCTCGCCTCGGCCGCACCGGGATTCGAGACACCGCCGCCGATTCACCAACCCGGTCCCACCGGGCTCGAACTCGAGACCCGCATCCTGCCGCGCGACGCCTTCTTCGGCGACACCGAGGCCGTCCCGCTCGATCGGGCGGCCGGACGTGTGGCCGCAGAACAGATCACGCCGTACCCACCGGGTATCCCGGTGGTGGTGCCCGGCGAGGTGCTCGACGACGAGGTGCTGGAGTACCTGCGCACGGGCAAGGCCGCCGGGATGAATCTGCCCGATGCCGCGGACTCCGAGCTCGATACCATCAAGGTCGTGCGGTGAACCGGCTCAGGGCTTGAGGATGATCTTCACCGCGCCGTCGCGCTTGTTTTGGAAGATGTCGTAGGCGTGTGGCGCCTGGTCGAGTGAGAGTTCGTGCGTGGCAAAGGTATCCACGCCCAGCGGGTCGTCATCGGTGAGTAGTGGCAGGATCTCGGGCACCCAACGCTTCACGTTCGCCTGGCCCATCCGCAACTGGATCTGCTTGTCGAAGAGGGTGAGCATCGGCAGCGGGTCGGCGGTTCCGCCGTACACCCCGATGAGCGAGATGGTGCCGCCGCGGCGCACCGTGTCGATGGCGGTGTAGAACGCGGCCATCCGGTCGACCCCGGCGTTGCGCATGAGCGGGTCGGCCACCGCATCGGGGAGCATGCCCACGAGGCGCTGGGCGAGCTGATTGACCGGTGAGCCGTGGGCCTCCATGCCCACCGCGTCGATCACCGCATCGCTGCCCCGGCCGTCGGTCCGTTCACGAACGGCTTCGGCGACGTCATCGACCGAGTCGAGGTCGATCGTCGTGGTACCGCGGTCCTCGGCGCGTGCGAGCCGTTCGGGAACCCGGTCGACGGCGATCACGCGGGCCCCGCGGTACGCGGCGACGCGGGTGGCCATGTCGCCGATCGGGCCGAGGCCCAGGACGGTAACCGTGCCGTTGTCGGGGATGTTCGCGTATTCGACGGCCTGCCAGGCGGTAGGCAGCACATCGGAGAGGTAGACGTACCGTGAGTCGGGTGCGTCGTCGGGCACCTTGATGTGGGTGAACTGGGCCTGCGGGACGCGGAGGTATTCGGCTTGCCCGCCGGGCACCGAGCCGTAGAGCTTCGAATATCCGAACAGCGCTGCGCCCATGCCCTGATCGCGGACTTGCGTTGTCTCGCACTGGGTGTAGAGCTGCTCGTCGCACATATGACAGGTGCCGCACGAGATCTGGAACGGGATCACCACCCGGTCGCCGACGTGCAGATCGCCGGCGTCGGCACCGACCTCCTCGACGACTCCCATCGGCTCATGACCCAGGATGTCCCCGGGATTCATGAAGGCCCCGAGCACCTCGTACAGATGCAGATCCGATCCGCAGATGTTGGTCGAGGTGACCTTCACGATGGCATCGGACGGCTTCTCGATCCGCGGATCGGGCACCTTGTCCACCGACACCTTGCGTTTACCCTGCCACGTGACTGCTCGCATCCTGCTCTCCTGATCGGCCGGCCTTTGGAGTCAGCGTGCCCAGCAGGGTGTCGACTCAAACTCGCGCGGCCGGCCGGGGCGCGCCGGTCACTCGTCGTCGGTGGGAGGCGCCGCGGTATCGGTGTCCTGATGTGCGGTGAGCAGCAGATGGTCGAAGGAGTGCCGGGCGCTGTCGGGAATCGAGATGGCCTGGCTGCCCGCGATGATGTTGCGGCACAGGATGCTGACCTTGACGTTCGTCACCTGGGAACGCCACTTCAGCACCTCGAAGGCCTGGTCGGCGCTGACCCGGTAGGTGAACATGATCATGCCCTTGGTCTGCTCGATCACGCCCTGGCTCTTCCGGAACCGGTTGACGTGATGATCGATCTGGGCCTTCACGATCCGGGAGTCGAGTCCGTCCATGTCGAGGTAGAAGCCTTCGGTGCCGATCGGGGTGCCGGACTCGTCGACGATCGGCTGGCCGATCACCATGATGTGGTGCACCTCGCCGCGGGTGTCGATGATGCGGTGGCGACTGGAGAAGACACTGTGGTTGGTCGCCATCTCCTCGACCAGGTGCTCGAAGTCGTTGCGGTCGTCGGGATGCTTGTGCCCGGCCAGCAGTTCGGTGGTCGGCTCGACCTCGCCGGGCGCGTATCCGTGCAGCCGCGCCACCTCGTCGGACCATTCCCAGGACTGGGTGTCGAAGAAGAACCGGAAACTTCCGACCTTGTCGGCATCCGCGGAATCATCGAAATCAGCGCCCTCGAAATCAGCGTCACCGAGACCAGCGTTGTTTCCCACATCATCGAGCACTGTTCCAACCTCCACAACAACATGCAGCAGCGGTGCCGGCGGTCTCGGGCACGATCACTTTACTCACACCCCGTCCGTGCTGCGTAGTGGCCTTGGTCCCGCCGAACAGGCGCGGTCGACGCCGTTCGGGTGCACACTGCAAGGGTCCGGGCGCGGCAGCGCCGAAATGTTCGTGCCGCGCATCGGCGCAAGTTCGAGGAGGATGAGTGCGGTGGAACCGCCGACCTACGCGCGGATCGCCGAGTTGGCGCGCACCGTTCACGGCGCCCCGGAGGCCGAGTTCGGTCCGGATCAGGTGCTTCGGCGGATGACCGAGTCGGCGGTGGAGATTCTGCCCGGCGTCGACTACGCCGGCGTCACCCTGGTGACCCGCAGCGACCGCAATGGCAGGCCCGAGCTGGCGTCCACCGCCGAGACCGGCCCGATCGCCCGGCAGTTCGACGACTTGCAGCACGAATACGGCGACGGGCCCTGCTTCGAGGCGATCTGGCAGGAGCGCACCGTGGGCATCGCCGACGTCGAGACCGAGGTGCGGTGGCCGGAACTGATGCACGCCGTGCGGGAACGCACCCCGATTCGGTCGACCCTGTCCATCCAGCTGTATGTGGGTGATCGCGAACTCGGTGCACTCAATCTGTTCGCGGCGTCACCGAATGCCTTCGACCAGAAGAACCGGGACCTCGCCAGGGTCCTGGCGACCCATGCGGCGATCGCCCTGAGCTCTGCCCGCCGCGGGCAGCAGTTCCGCAGCGCCCTGGCCAGCCGCGACATCATCGGCCAGGCGAAGGGCATGATCATGGAGCGCTATCGGGTCGACGCGGTGCGCGCCTTCGAGATCATCCGGCAACTGTCCCAGGAGTCCAACATCCCGGTCGCCGAGGTGGCCGTACAGATCGTCGCCGCCGAGGAGGTCGGCGACCGCGAACCCACCTCGTGAGCCGAGGGGTCGGGATTCAGCCGTCGACCGTGCCGACGAGTGCGTCGGCGGCACGGACGAACGCCAGATGCGACAGCGCTTGCGGCACGTTGCCGACCTGCCGCTGGTGGACCGGGTCGTACTCCTCGGAGAACTGGCCGAGATCGCTCGCGGTAGCGGTGGCCCGCCGCATCAGTTTTCGGGCGTCGTGGTGCCGGCCGCTGCGCGCGTATTGCTCGACGAGCCAGAACGTGCACGCCAGGAACGGATATTCGGTACCGGACACGCCGTCGACGCCCGTCTCCGACCGGTAGCGGTGGACCAGCCCGTTGCGCATCAGGGTGCGCTCGATCTTGTCGACGGTGGCGAGCATGCGCGGATCGTCGGGGTCGCAGAATTCGACCTGCGGCAGTTGCAGCAGTGCGGCATCGACCTCACGGGTGCCCGAGTACTGGACGAAGTTGCCGTCGTCGGGATCGACCATCTGACTCTCGATCTCGGTGCGGAGCTTGTCGCGCAACTGCTTCCATTTCTCGAGCGGGCCGGTCAAATCGAAGTCCTCGATCGCCCGCACCCCGCGGTCGAATGCGGCCCACTCCATCACCCGTGAATGGGTGAAGAACTTCGGTTCGCCCCGCATCTCCCAGATGCCCTGATCGGGGCGGTCGAGGTAGGCCTCGACCCGCTTGATCAGATGGCGCTGCAAGGGCCACGAGAAGTCCGTCTCGGCTAGCCCCGCGGTGCGTGCCACGTGTAGTGCGACGAGCACCTCCCCGAGGGTGTCGGCCTGGAATTGCCCGACCGCGGCGTTGCCGACCCGCACCGGCGTCGAGTCGTCGTAGCCCGGCAACGGCAGCTCCCGCTCGGGCAGATCCCGTTCTCCGGCAACGCCGTACAGGATCTGCACCTGCTTGGGGTCGCCGGCGATCGCCCGCATCAGCCAGATTCGCCAGAAATCGGCGACGTGCAGGAAGCCATGGGAGATCAACACGATCAGGGTGAGGGCGGCGTCGCGCAGCCACACATATCGGTAGTCCCAATTACGTTCGCCGCCAGGCATTTCCGGCAACGACGTGGTGGCCGCGGCGACGATCCCGCCGGTGTCCGGATTCGACAGTGCACGCAAGGTGACCAGGGACCGGACGACCTGGTCGCGGTAGGGGCCCTCGTGTTCGATGTGCCCGGACCACTCGATCCACCAGTCGCGGGTCGCCGCCAGGGCGGCGTCGACGTCGAGCGGCTCGGGATGCGGGCGGTACGAGTGGAACCAGGTGAGCACCAGATCGTGGTGGTCGCCGGCGCCCACCGACACCGTCGCGTGGTGCACGTGATCTTCCGCGTGTAAGGCCACCCCGCGCACCAGTACCGCGTCCGGTCCGGCGATCGCGAGCAGCTCGGGCTGCTCGTCGCCGGTCTGCTGCACCCATGGCACCGAGCGTGCGTAGTCGAATCGCATCCGCAACTCGGTGGTGAACTCGACGGTGCCGCTGATCCCGACGATGCGCCGCACCACGTCGACGCGTGCGCCGTCGATCGGCATGAACTCGTGGACCTCGGCGATCCCGGTCTCGGTCTCCCATCGGGTCACCAGGATCATGGTGTCGCCGTCGTAGCGCCGGCCGGCGGGTGTGGATTCACCGGTCGGCCTCAGGGCCCAGTTCCCGTGGTGATGCGACCCGAGCAGGGCCGCGAAGATCGACGAGGAGTCGAATCGCGGCACACAGAGCCAGTCCACCGAACCGGACCGGGAGATCAACGCCCCGGTCCGGCAGTTGCTGATGAGTGCGTAGTCTTCGATGCGGGTGGTCACGAGACGATTCTGCCGTCTTTGCCCACGCGCGCTCAGGACAATCCGTCAACCAGCAGTTCGAGCGCGTGAAGGGTGGTGGCCTCGACGATCTGCGACGGCTCGCCGTCGAATCGGTGCTTGCTCGTCTCGGTGCGCCCGTGGGCGCACACGCCGAACCAGACGGTCCCGGGGGCGTCCTCCTGGGGTTGGGGGCCGCCCTCGCCGGTGACCGCGACCACCAGATCGGCGCCCAGCAGTCGAGCCGTCGACTCGGCCATCGCCGACGCCGCCGCGGCCGAGACGATCGGGCCGTCGGGGACACCGAGCAGTCCGTGCTTGACCTCGGGCCGGTAGGCGACGACGCCACCGGCGAACCAGTCTCCAGAACTCTCGGCCCGGCTCAGTGCCGCGGCGATGCTGCCGCCGGTGAGGGATTCGGCGACCGCGATGATCGTGTTCTCCTCGCCTTCCCCGGCCAGGCGCGACAGCGTGGCGCAGAGGTCGCTCTGCTCACTCATCGGGTGTCGGCCCACCGATGATGAGCGGGATTGCCGGGATCGTGACCGTCACACCGCATGATCGGCGACCGCCCGGGCCGCCGCCACCGGGTGACGGCGGTTTCCGACGAACCAGGAGACGGTGCGGCGCAGGCCTTCCTCCGCTGACACCCGAGGCGTCCACTTCAGTTCGCGGCGCGCCACGCCGATGTCCGGGCAACGGCGGACCGGATCGTCGACGCGGGCCGGGTGATGCTCGACGGACCTGGATCCGCCGGTCGCGTCGACGATGATCTCCGCGAGATCGAGAACCGTCATCTCGTGCGGATTCCCGATGTTGACCGGGTCGCGCCACGACGAGTCGCCGAGTGCCATGAGTCCGTCGACGGTGTCGTCGACGTAGCACAGTGACCGGGTCTGGGTGCCGTCGCCGAATACCGTGAGCGGCCGGCCGTCGAGGGCCGCATCGATGAACGCCGGCACCACGCGACCGTCGTCGACGCGCATCCCCGGTCCGTAGGTGTTGAAGATGCGGGCGATCGACGTGTCGGTCCCATACTCGCGGGCATAGGCCATGGTGAGCGCCTCGGCGTAACGCTTGCCTTCGTCGTACACCGAGCGCGGCCCGACGGAATTGACGTTGCCCCAATAACTTTCGACTTGCGGATGTTGTGCGGGGTCGCCGTATACCTCGCTGGTCGATGCCAGTACGTAGCGCGCGCCGGAGCGTCGGGCCACCTCGAGGGTGTTCCGCGTCCCCTCCGACGCGCAGCGGATCGTGTGCACCGGCCGTCCCAGGTAATACTCCGGCGACGGTGGACAGGCCAGGTGGAAGACGAGGTCGACGGCGCCGAGCGCGGGCAGCGGGTCGACGACGTCGTGCCGGATGAGCGTGAAACCGTCGTCATCGCACAGGTCGGTCAGATTTGCCTCCGAACCGGTCGACAGGTCGTCGACGCACACCACCTGTGCGCCACGGGCGAGCAGACGCGTGCACAGCCGGTGCCCGATGAGGCCGGCACCACCGGTGACCAGGACACGCTGGCGCTCACGCATGGGACCGGTCCCTCGTCTCGGATTCGGCCGGGGTGTTGCCGCGGGCGGCGACCACCCGTCGGTAGATACGCGCGGTCTCCGACGCCACCCGCGCCCACGTATACCGGGTACGCACCCGTTCGAGACCCGCTGCGGAGTAGCCGTCGATCCGATTGCGATCGGCGAGAAGGGCATTGAGCGTTTCGGCGAGTGCGTGCGGATCGCGTGGCGGCACCAGCTCGCCGCAGACCCCGGACGCGACCGTGTCACGCAGGCCGCCGACGGCGGCAGCGACCACCGGGGTACCGGCCGACATCGCCTCGAGGGGCACCATGCCGAACGGTTCGTACCAGGGTGTGCAGAGGACGAGATCGCCACACTGCAGGATCGCGGGCATCATGTCGCGGTCCATGCGACCGGTGAGCAGCACACGGTCGGCGACGCCGAGTTCCTGCGCGCGAGACCACAGGCGCGCACCCTCCGGGTCGTCGAGGACATCGCCGTCGGCGGGCCCGCCGACGATCACGAGTTCAGTATCGGGTACCTCGGCCAGTGCCTCGATGGCAACCTCGAAACCCTTGCGCGGCACCAGCCGTCCCACACTCACCACCCGGTGATTCGTCCGGCGCGGCGTCAGCACGGCGGGCGGATCGGCGGGTGCGGCGAAGGCATCGAGGTCCACTCCGCACGGTACGACCGTCACCCGGTCGGTGGGTGCACCCATCCGCGAGAGCGCGAACACCTCCTCGGTGCACGTCGCCGCGATCATGTCGGCGTGGCGGGCGATGACGGTTTCCATCGCGATCCGCGACGGCGGGCTGGTGTCCTCGCTGCCCTGGAAGCGGCGCTTCTCGGCACCGAGGGCGTGATAGGTGACGACCACCGGGAGACCGAGGGGCTTGCCGGCCAGGATCGCTGCGAGACCCGACATCCAGAAGTGCGCGTGGATCACGTGCGGACGGTCGGCGATCAGTGCTTCGCCGAGTTCATCGGCGAACGCCCCGAGGTGCGGAAAGATGTCGTCCTTCGGGATCGACTGCGGCGGGCCGGCATTGATGTGGTGTACCCGGTAGCCGGCGTCGGCGGTCACCACGACGGGGGTCCGCCGGCGGTCGCGGCGGGTGTAGACGGTGACGTCGTGGCCGTCGCGGGTGAGTGCAGCGGCGAGCTCGGCGACGTGTACGTTCTGCCCACCCGCGTCCGGCCCGCCGAAGTCGGCCAGTGGGCTGGCATGTTCGGACACCATGGCGATCTTCATTTCACTTCGGCCTTTCGTCCCGGTGCGGGTGAACTGAGTTCACAGACCGCGTACATCTGCTGATCCCAACGTTCGAGAAAACGCGTCAAACCGAACCGCTCCAGGGCCCATTCGCGCGCGCGTTTACCCGCGAGCCGCGCGGCGGTCGGCTCCGCGACGAACTCGGCCAGCGCCGCGCCGAGGGTGTCGACGTCGTTGGAGACGACGCCGGCCCCTTCGGGAACGGCGGCGGGGGCCTCGGTGGTGCCGACCGCCACCACCGGCATCCCGAGGTGCATCGCCTCGATCAGGGAGAGACCGAGCGACGTCCAGCGCGCGGTGTGGACGAAGACGCGGTGGGCGGCCACCTCGGCGTGCAACTGTGTCTGATCGAGATCACCGCTGCCGCGGATGTCACCGAGACCGGGATGCCGCGACTCGAGACCTGTTGTACCGATGCCGTATACATCGATCCCGCTCCATCGCGACAGTGGGGCGAGGAGATCGGTGCCGGTGATCCGCCAGCGCCGGTCGGGCTCGTTGATCATGGTCGCGGCGCGGTCGACGGTGCCGGTGTAGAGGTATCCCGGATCGACGATGCCGTGGTCGATGGTGGCCGTCCGGGCCCGGCCGCAATCCCACATCAGCCGGTTGAAGTCGGTCACGTGCACGATCGGGATGGCGTCCTGATCGGCGAGGGGGTGCCGACTCGTCGCCGCGTGCTCCCGCGGCGTGTTGTGCTCGACGTAGACGGCCGGGAGATCGCGGCCGGGGCGCCGCCCGGTCCATCGTTCGGTGAGTTCGATCTCCTCGGGCCGCTGCAACACCACCAGATCGAGGTCGGCGGATCGTAATTCGCCCGGGGAGATCTCGATCGCCCCGGCCGGCCAGTCCCGGCCGGCACGGCCGCGACCGTCGGGATCGTCGGCGTCGCCCGTGGTGGGGATCAGATATCGGTGGCCGCCGCGCACGAAGGCACTTATCCAGGATCCGTGTACATGCCAGGCGAGCACCGTCAGCCCGGGCGAGAGCTCGGCCGGGCCCCGTGCCAAAACGTCGACGGACCGCGGCGGATCGATGCGATCAACGGATCTGGTCACCGGTACTCTCCTTGGTCTTCTGCTCTTCTGGTCTTCTGGGCATTCAGGTCATCTGGGCATTCTGGTTGGCGCGGGCACTTGCCGTTGCAGGCCGGAATACCCGTCGGCGCAGGTGCCAAACATCACCCGGATACCGGTGGGTGTGGCGGTGACCGCGGTATTCATGTCGATCGGCCCGTCAACCGACGTATTGCCTTGCGACCGAATGGTCCTGACTGTGTTCGAGCGTCCGCAGTCCGGCCTCGACGTGATCGGGCACCACCTTGCGATGGCGCAGCACCCAGCCGGCGGACCGAGCCGCCTCGGCGACGGCACCGAGCGTGACACGGTCGCGTGGAGCGGAGGCGACGATGCGCCACGAACGTTGCAGCGCGTGGATCGCCGGGCGCCGTAACCACAACGTCCACAGGGTGTTTCGGATGCCCAACTGGCGTCGGCGGGTCGGGTCGCGGCGCACCGACGGTCGATGGTGGATGACCATCTGCTCATCCCAGACCATGTGCCAGCCCGCGGCCGCGAGATCGAGTGCGAGCAACTCCTCCTCGCCACCGAGCCAGTAGCGCTCGCAGAAGCCGCCGGCCTGACGGAACGCGTCGGTGCGAATCATGGTCAGCCCGGCCATGATTCCCAGCAGTGCGGGGCCGGGCATCCACTCGGGCCGCCGAAGCGGTGACCCGCGCATCTCCGGGGTGATGGGGTCCTCGGCGAGTTCCGGCTCGACGAGACACTTCCCGGTCACCGTCGCCAGCCCGGGGTGGGCGTCGAGCAGCGCGACGCCGCGCTCGAGCGACCCGGGTTGCCACACCGTGTCGTCGTCGCAGAACGCCACATACGGGGTGTGCACCCGCTCGATCGCGATGTTGCGGCCCACCGCGCCGGCGTTGTCGGGCAGCCCGATCACCTCGACACCCGGATGCCGGGTCTGCACCATCTCGACGGTGCCGTCGTCGGACCCGTTGTCCACCACGATGACCCGTACGTCACCCACCGTGGGCTCCAGCCGGGTCAGCGTCTGGTCCAGTTGGTCCCGGCGATTATGGGTGATCATCACGACGGTCACCCGCGAGGCCGTCGTCGCGAATTCGGTCATCGGCCGGCCTCCAGGGCCACCAGATCCCGCTCGACCTCAGGGGGTAGTCGAACCCGGTGCCGTAGGGCGCCCGGCAACGCCGACAGTGCCCGGCCCAGATGGCCGGGCGGGACCTCGCGCCGCAGCAGCGCACCGAGCAGCGTGGCGCCCGAACGTGCGGCACGAGGTAACGGCCGACGCATCGCATCGGTCAGCACGGAGTTGGTCAGTTCGCGGCCGCGCCGGTCCGACGGTGACCGCATCGGTGACGGGTGGTGATGGACGACCAGCTCCTCGACGTAGCACGCGTACCAGCCGTCGGCGGCGAGATCCATTGCGAGCAGCGCCTCTTCACCCACGAATCCCAGAACGGGCGAGAATCCGCCGACACTGCGGAAGGCGTCGACCCGTACGACCGTCGCACAGGCGAGGAAGCCGAGTACCCGCGGACCCGGTAGCGAGGCCGGCCCCGGCAGCGTGCTCGCGGCGAGTTCGGCGTTGATCGGGTCGGGCCGGTTCTCCGCATTCACCAACGTCCGGCCGGTGAGCGCCCCGACCTCGGGGTGCGCGTCGAGTACCTCGACCGCGGCATCGAGACTGCCTGGCGCCCACCAGGAGTCGTCGTCGCAGAAGGCGACGTAGGGAGTGTCGGCCAACGTAACCCCGTGATTGCGTCCGAGCGCACCGATGTTCTGCGGTAAACGGACATAGCGCACCATCGGATGCGCCGCCGCGTGGCGGCCCACCACATCGGCGGTCGCATCGGTGCCGGCGTTGTCGACCACGATCGTCGGCGGCATCCCGCCACGGTCGAGTTCGGCCAGCGTCCGGTCGAGTTCGGCGCAGCGGTTGTGGGTGATGATCACCACGGTGATCGCCGGCCCATCGCCCCCGCGTCTGTCTTCGGGGCCCAGCGCTTTGTCGGAGTCCATGGCACGCCGTCTACCCGGCCGGTGACCGGGCCAAACGTCGAGCATCGAGGCCGAGCCGGACGCGGCGTGCAGGCCCGTGACCGGCGAATTCCCTATAGGTGGTTTCGAGTCGGTGGCGACGGGTAACCGCCCGTCATCAACCGAACGAGACTCGGGGAGGACAGAGTGCGGGTCCTGGGTATCAATGCCGTCTTTCACGACTCGGCGGCAGCGCTGGTGGTCGACGGGCAGGTGGTGGCTGCCGCCGAAGAGGAACGTTTCAGCAGACGCAAGCACGGCAAACGGCCGGTGCCGTTCTCCGCGTGGGAACTCCCGGAGAACGCGATCCGCTGGGTGTTGTCGCGAGCCGGCCTCACCGGCGCCGATCTGGATGCGGTGGCGTACTCCTACGATCCCGATCTGGCCGCCGACCATGGTCCGGGCCTGGATCCCGGATCCGAGCCGATCCGCACCGACTTCGCCCGGCGCGCACCGCTTTTCCTGCGCACACTGCTCCCCAGGGTCGACCTGGGCGGCTTCGTGTTCGTCCGCCATCACGTGGCGCATGCGGCGTCGGCCGGTCTCCTGCATCCGCGGGGAGATTGTGCCGTCCTGACCTGTGACGGGCGTGGGGAGAACACGTCGATGCTGGCCGGGCACTACCTCGACGGGCAGCTGAAGATCCTCGCCGAACAACAACTGCCGCATTCGCTGGGACTGTTCTACGAGGACCTGACCGAACATCTCGGGTTTGCGCGCTCCAGCGACGAATACAAGGTCATGGCGCTGGCTTCCTATGGGCAGCCACGGTTCGCCGCAGACCTGCGCGAGCGGGTCCACGCGACCTCGGGCGGACATTTCGTCACCGAACCGATCGACTGGGACGGCTTCGTCCCACGACGCGAACCGACCGGGCCCTTCGATCCGCAACACGCCGACCTGGCGTGCAGCGTGCAGATGGTGACCGAAGAGGTGCTGCTCGAGCTCACCACGTGGCTGCACCGGGCCACCGGCGCCGCGCACCTCGCCATGGCAGGCGGCACCGCGCTCAATTGTGTTGCGAACACCCGCATTCACCACGAGGGCCCCTTCGAGTCGGTGTGGGTACAACCCGCCGCCGGCGACTCGGGCACCGCACTCGGTGCGGCGCTGGCGGTTTCGGCTGACGCGGGCGACACCATCGCACCATTCCCCGGCGCCGACCTCGGCCGCGAATTCGACGATAGGGACATCGCCGCACAACTGACCGCCGCCCGCGTGCCCTTCGAGCGGCCCGACGACATCGGCGCGGCCTGCGCACAGATCCTCGCCGACGACGGCATCCTCGCGTGGTTTCAGGGCCGGTCCGAGTTCGGGCCGCGGGCACTAGGGCATCGGTCGTTGCTGGCCAACCCATCCAACGAACGAAACCTCGAGCGGATCAACGACGTGAAGGGCCGCGAACAGTTCCGGCCCATCGCCCCGATGGTGCTCGCCGATCGCGCCGCCGAGATCTTCTCCCGCGGCCCGATTCCCAGTCCTTACATGCTCTTCGTCCACGATGTCCACCCCGACTGGCGTGTCCGGTTGCCCGCGGTCACCCACGTCGACGGGACGGCGCGCATCCAGACGGTCGACCGTGAGTCGGATCCGCAGACCGCGCACCTTCTCGAGTGCGTCGCGGAGAAGACCGGGGTGCCGGTGATCGTCAACACGAGCCTGAACACGGCCGGCCGCCCGATGGTCGACAGCGTGCTCGACGCCCTCGAGCTGTTCGGGTCGGCGCCCGTCGACGCGATGGCACTCGGTCCGTTCCTGGTGCGGCGGCATGACTGACCAACTCACCTATGCGGTGGTCATTCCCACGATCGGTCGAGACGCCCTCACCGATCTGGTGGGGGGCATCCTGGCGGGCCCGGCACCGCTGCCCGAGGAGATCGTCGTCGTCGACGATCGGCGCGATCCCGATCCGGCCTTGCGGATGCCGTCCACGGAGGCCTGCCCCACGCGGGTGGTCGCCAGCGACGGCCACGGTCCGGCGGCGGCGCGTAACCGTGGCTGGCAGTCGGTGTCGGCCGAATGGGTGGTCTTCGTCGACGACGACGTGCAGTTGCCCGCGGACTGGACCCGGCAGGTGGCCGACGATTTGCGAGTACTCGATCGCAGTATCGTCGCCAGCCAGGCCCGGGTGCACGTTCCCGCGCCGTCGGGGCGGCCCACCGACGACCAGCGGCGCACGCTCGGATTGGCCGGGGCGCAATGGATCACCGCCGAGATGGCCTACCGGCGCAGCGTGCTGCTGGAGGTCGGCGGCTTCGATCCTCGATTCCCGCGCGCCTACCGCGAGGACTCCGACCTCGGCCTGCGGGTGTCCCGCGCCGGCCACGAGATCCGTTCGGGGGAGCGCGTCGTCGACCATCCGATCGCCCCGGGCGGGTTCCTGCGCAGTGTGAAGGTCCAGGCCGGCAACGCCGACGACGCCCTGATGCGCCACAAACACGGACGGAATTGGCGCGCCGCGACCGGGGCCGGGCCCGGGCGCCCGGGTCGGCACCTACTGACGGTGCTGGCCGCGGTCGGTGCCGTTGCCGGAGCTATGTCTCACCGTCGGCGCCCGGCTGCGGTGTCGGTGACCGTTTGGGGCGCCGCATTTCTCGAGTTCGCCCTGCGACGGATCGCGCCCGGACCGCGCACGCCACGCGAAGTGGCCTCGATGCTGCTGACCAGTGCCCTGATCCCGTTCGCGGCGATCACGCATCGGCTGCGCGGTGAATGGCAGATCCGCCGATCACGCGGCCCGCGCCGTCCCGCCGCGGTGCTGTTCGATCGCGACGACACCTTGATCGTGGACGTGCCCTACCTCGACGATCCGGATGGGGTGGACCTCGTCCCGGACGCCGTCGAAGCACTGAGCGCATTGCGCCGCAACGGAATACGCACAGGAATCATCAGCAACCAATCCGGCGTGGGCCGCGGACTCATCAGCACCGATGCGTTGGCGCGGGTCAACGCGCGGGTGAGCGAGTTGCTCGGTCCCTTCAACACCTGGCAGGTGTGTCCGCACGCCCCCGACGCCGGCTGTTCCTGCCGTAAGCCGCTGCCGGGCATGGTCCGCCGGGCCGCCGAAGAGCTGGGTGTGCCCGCATCCGAGTGCGTGGTCGTCGGCGACATCGGCGCCGACGTCGAGGCCGCACGAGCGGCCGGAGCCGACGCGATCCTGGTGCCCACCAACCGAACCCGGCCCGAGGAGGTATCGGCGGCGCGCGAGCACGCCCGAGTCGCCTCCTCGCTGGTCCATGCCGTGGACCTGATCATGGGTGCGAACCGATGACCGCGGAATCGACCGGTCCGCTCACCGGGCGACGCGTGTTGTGCGCCCGTCTGGACTCGGCCGGCGATGTGCTTCTCGCCGGCCCGGCCTTGAGAGCGGTTGCGCAGCAGGCGCGCTCGCTGACTCTGCTGGTCGGTCCGGCAGGAGAGCCGGCCGCCCGCCTGCTCCCCGGAATCGACGACGTCGTGGTGTACGACGCGCCGTGGAGCGGGGTCGAGTCGCCGCCGGTCGGCGCCGCCGAGATCGCCGCGCTGTGCCGGCGTCTGCACGGACACGACGCCGCCCTCATCTTCACGTCGTTTCATCAGTCATCGCTGCCGTTGGCCTTACTGCTGCGGATGGCCGGTGTCGGGTGGATCGGAGCGGTGAGCGAGGACTATCCGGGCTCGTTGCTGG
This sequence comes from Gordonia sp. DT30, assembly GCF_049844915.1. Taxonomy (NCBI): domain Bacteria; kingdom Bacillati; phylum Actinomycetota; class Actinomycetes; order Mycobacteriales; family Gordoniaceae; genus Gordonia; species Gordonia sp. DT30. The sequence goes on from NZ_JBNCLY010000017.1 coordinate 98,182, forward strand.
ATCTGCGGCTGCCGCCGCCGGGCGAGGTGTCCGAGGCACAACGCATGCTCGAGTTGGCCGAGGCTGCCGGTGCACCCGCCGATGCGGACGGCTCGCGGCTGCGAGTGTTGCTCCCGGAGATGCAAGCACCATTCGAGGGCGACTATGTGGCCATCCATCCCGGCGCCGCAGTGCCCGCGCGAATGCCCACGCCCGCCCACACCGCGCAGATCGCCGCAGCGCTGCGTCACGCAGGCCGCCGTGTGGTGGTGACGCACGGGCCCGGTGAATCCGATTGGGCTGCAACGGTGGCACAGTATTCCGACGCCGAGCCGGCGGCCACGCCCACCCTCGGGCACCTGGCTGTGGTGCTCGCCGGCGCGCGGGTCGTGGTGGCACCTAACACCGGGCCGGCCCACCTCGCCGCCGCCGTCGGCACCCCGGTGGTCTCCTTGTTCGCGCCCGTCGTGCCGGCGGCGCGTTGGGCGCCCCACGGCGTCCCGCGAGTGGTCCTCGGCGATCAGCAGGCACCGTGCCGGATGACGCGGGCACGCACCTGCCCGGTAGCCGGACATCCGTGCCTGGACTCCATCGCACCCGATGCGGTCGTCGCTGCGGTGGATTCGCTGTGGCACCAGAATCCTTTGACGCACAACGACTCTCCGGATCGCTCCGGAATCGCCACCGACGACGGTTGGGAGACCGACATGATCGAACAGCACTTCGCCGCGTTGTCCCGAGCGGCGCAGGCCGCCACGTCCGCGGCTCCGGTGATCCGGTCGTGGGCCACTCGACTCGCCGACATGTACGCCCACGACGGGCGACTCCTGGTGTGCGGCAACGGTGGGAGTGCCGCCGAGGCGCAGCATCTCACCGGTGAACTGGTCGGCCGCTTCCGCTACGACCGGCATCCGCTCTCGGCGATCGCGCTGCACTCCGACGGCACCGCGCTCACCGCCATCTGCAACGACTACGGCGAAGAAAGCGGGTTTGCGCGGCAGGTCCGCGCGCACGGCCGGCCCGGAGACGTCGTATTCCTGCTCTCGACCAGCGGCGAGAGTCGCAACATCCTCGCGGCCGCGAAAGCGGCACAGGAGATGGGGCTGCGGACGTGGTCGATCACCGGGCCTGCACCCAATTCGCTCGCCGGGAGCAGCGACGAGAACATCGCGGTCGAAGCGGACACGGTGGCGACCGTACAAGAGATCCACCTGATGCTGATCCACGCCCTGTGCCTGGGCCTCGACAGCGAACTGGGGGTGCGCGTATGAGTGCGCCGCGAGTCGTCGTCATCGGTGACACCCTGCTGGACCGCGACATCGTCGGCACGTCGACCCGGACGTCGCCGGAAGCGCCGACGGCGCCGGTCGTCGACGCCGACGAATGCCGCGAGAGCCCCGGTGGCGCAGGCTTGACCGCGATTCTCGCGGCGCGCCGGGGTGCCGAGGTGACCCTGGTGACCGCACTGGCCGATGACGCCGCGGGCGAGCGGCTCGAGGCCGCGCTCGCCGAGCACGTCGACGTCGTGGCGTTGCCGCTCGACGGCGAAACCGTCTGCAAGACAAGGATCATCGCCGACGGCGCGCTGGTCACCCGGGTCGACACCGGCCACGGCGTCGCACGTGCTGACGTGCCGATCGACAAGGCCTGCGACGCGATCGGATCCGCCGAGACTGTATTGGTGTCCGACTACGGCCGGGGCGTCACCGCGATCGGCTGGTTGCGCGATCGTGTCGCCGAGGCCGCGCTGCGCGGTACGCCGGTGGTCTGGGATCCGCATCCGCGGGGCCACGACCCGGTCTGGGGCACGACGTTGATCACCCCCAACGCCGACGAGGCGGCGCGACTCGGATTCGATTGGCGCAGTGCGCCTGCCGATACACCACGGTGTTGGTCGGGTGCGTCGTCGATCGTGGTGACCTGCGGCGCCGATGGAGCCGTCCTGATCGCCGAGGAGGCGACGAGTGCGTCGGCGCCTCCGGTGATCCCGGCCGAGCTCGCGACGATGCCGCTCGATACCTGCGGCGCCGGTGATGCTTTCGCCGCCGCGGCCGCCGTCGCCCTGGCCGGTGGACGCGACGTCCGGCAGGCCGTCGCCGACGCCGTCGGGGTCGCCTCGGCACTGGTGCAGGGCGGCGGTCCGAAGCAGTGGGCGCACCGGGCCGTCGACGAGGATTCGGTGGTCGATCTGCTGCTGCGTCCGGCCCGTGAGGCGACGTCGCGTCGCGACGGCACGCTGGTGGCCACCGGCGGATGTTTCGACCTGCTGCACGTGGGGCACATCTCGCTCCTGCGGCGGGCGCGTGAGCTCGGCGACCGTCTCGTCGTGTGCCTGAACTCCGACGAGTCCATCCGCCGCAACAAGGGGCCGGGCCGCCCGCTGGTTCCCGCGCAGGACCGGGCGCGGGTGTTGCGTGCGCTCGAATGTGTCGACGACGTCATCATTTTCGACGACGACACCCCCGAACGTGTGCTGGCATCGCTTCGCCCTGACGTGTGGGTGAAGGGCGACGACTACGACCCCGACGCCATGCCGGAGACACCGGTGGTGCGGGCGCACGGCGGGCGGGTCGTCGTGCTCGGCCGGGTGCCCGGTCACTCCACCACCCGCCTCGCCCGCGCGGCCACAGCATCGTGACCAGACCAGCATCGTGACCAGACCAGCATCGTGACCAGACCGGCATCGTGACCAGACCAGCATCGTGATCCATTCCGACAGAACAGGAGCCGACATGACACTTGCAGCAGATACCAGCCCCGGGACGGTGTTGATCACCGGGGGCGCGTCGGGTCTCGGCGCGGCGACCGTCGACGCGGTACGCAAGGCCGGCGGCACACCGCTGGTCCTCGACCGGGCCGAACCCGCACCGGGCGTGGAGCATCGGCGCATCGACCTCGCGGATACCGCCGCGGTCGGGGAGGCGATCGATGATCTGGTGGCCGCGACCACCGGCCGCCTCGACGGCGTGTTGACCGCGGCCGGTACGGATGCGTGCGGCCGGCTCGAGGACGTGGACCGCGGGCTTTGGGAACAGGTCATCTCGGTGAACCTGCTCGGCACCGCGGCGGTGGCCCGCGCGGCGATCCCGCATCTGCGCCAGACGCACGGCCGCATCGTGACCTGCGCGTCCACGCTGGGGCTGCGGGCGCTGCCGGACGCCACCGCATACTGCGCGTCCAAATTCGGTGTCGTCGGATTCTCGCGGGCGCTCGCCGCCGAACTCGCCGGTGAGGTGGGCGTGACCACGCTGGTGCCGGGCGGGATGTCCACCGCGTTCTTCGACGGTCGGCCCGACCAGTACAAGCCACCGGCCGATGTGCGCCTCAACGATCCGGCCGACGTCGCCCAGACGGTGCTCTTCGCCCTGTCGCAGCCGTCGGGTTGCGAGATCCGCGAACTGGTGGTGTGCGAATCCACCGAATCGTCCTGGCCCTGACCGGGTCGCCGACCGGAGACCGAGATGACTGTGAACATCCTGGTGCTGCGGGCGCTGGGACTCGGCGATCTGTTGACCGCGGTCCCGGCCCTGCGGGGATTGCGCCGCGGATACCCCGACGCGCACATCACCCTGGCCACCCCGGACCACCTGCGTCCGCTGGTGGAGCAGATCGGCAGCGTGGATCGGTTGCTGCCCGTGAATGGACTCGACGCCCGCATACCGCGGTGCGACCGGGTGGACATCGCGGTCAATCTGCACGGTGCCGGGCCGCAGAGCACCCGGCTGCTTGCCGATACCCGTCCGCGCGAACTGATCACGCACGCCCATCCGGACCTTCCGGGCGTGGCGGGTCCGGAGTGGCAGGCGGATCTACACGAAACCCGTAAGTGGACGCGGCTGCTCGAGTGGGCAGACATGCCCGCCGACCCGACGGATCTGCATCTGAACCGGCCGCACACATCCGGGCGTCACGATGGCGTGATCGTCGTGCACGTCGGTGCGGCGGCGGCAGCACGGCGATGGCCCGAGTCGGGTTTCGCCGAGGTCGTCGCAAACCTGGCCTGCTCGGCCGAGGTGGTGCTGACCGGCAACGAGGCCGAGCGGCCCAGCGCGCTCGCGGTCGCCAACGCCGCCGGACTCCCCGACGAGCAGGTCCTCGCCGGCCGGCAGGATCTGACCGAGCTCGTCGGGCTGATCGCGTCCGCGCGCCTGGTGATCTGCGGCGACACCGGGGTCGCGCACCTCGCCACCGCCTATCAGACCAGTTCGGTGGTGCTGTTCGGGCCCACCCCGCCTTCGCTGTGGGGCCCACCGAGTTCGCCGCGTCATCGCGTGCTGTGGTCCGGCACCACCGGAGACCCTCACGGCGACACGACCTTTCCCGGCCTGGCCGCGATCCGTCCGGAGCAGGTGCTCGCTGCCGTCGACGACCTGAACAGAGAGGTACTGCATGCGTGACGAATTCGGTGAACCGCAGACTGGGCAGGCGCAAACAGGGCAGGCGCAGACGGGGCAGGCGCGGACCGTCGGGGTGATCGGCGCCGGATACGTGGGTGCGACCACCGCCGCCGCGATGATCCGCCTCGGCTGCCGCGTCGTGGTGATCGACAACGACGCCGACAAGGTGCGCCGACTGCAGCAGGGGCACTGTCCACTCGCCGAGCCCGGATTGGATGACGCATTCGCCGCCGGGCGCAGCGAGGATCGGCTCCTGTTCGGCACCGAGCTGTCGCGTCTCGCCCCGGCCACGGTGGTCTTCGTCTGCGTGCCCACGCCCGGTCGCCCCGACGGCAGCGCCGACACCTCCGTCGCCGACTCGGTGATCGACGACGTCGTCGTCCACCTCGCCGCCGACTCGGTCATCGTGGTGAAGTCGACGGTGCCCGTCGGTACCGCCGACACCATTCGAAAGCGATTGGCGCACCGGCAGATCGAGGTCGTGTCCAATCCCGAGTTCCTTCGCGAGGGCCGGGCGCTGCACGACTTCCTCGAACCCGACCGCATCGTCGTCGGCGGCGCCTCACCGGACGCGGTGAACGAGGTGGCCGCACTGTACGACGGGCTCGACGCGCCGCTCATCCGCACCGACAGCCGCTCGGCGGAGCTGGCGAAGTATGCGTGCAACGGCTATCTCGCGCTCAAACTCTCCTACGTCAACGAACTGTCCGACCTGGCGCACGCGGTGGGCGCCGACATCGGCGTCACCACCGAGATCATGGGACTCGATCCGCGCATCGGGCCCGCGCATCTGACGCCCGGCCCCGGCTGGGGTGGCTCGTGTCTGCCCAAGGACAGTCAGGCGCTGCTGGCCTCCGCGTCGGAGACCGGAATCGGCCTCACCACGATCAGTGCGGCCGTCGACGCCAATGACGACCGCGGGCGCCGGATCGCCCAGCGGTTGGCCGAACTCGCCCGGCGGCGCAACCCCGAGCGGCCGACGGTGGCCATCCTCGGACTCACTTTCAAGGCCGGCACCGCCGACCTCGCTGCGTCACCCGCGCTGCGAATCGCGGGGCACCTGATGGACGCGCGTGTGGCGGTGGTCGGTCACGATCCCACCATCTCGCCACCGAGTCGGGTGGGCGAGGTGGTGGACGTCGAGGTGGTGGACGTCGAGGGGGTGGACGTGTTGCCGACCGCCGCGGCCGCGCTGGACCGCGCGGACGCCGCCGCGATCCTCACCGACTGGCCGGAGTATCGCGAACTGCGCGCCCGCTGCGACATCGTCCCGACGGCGTGAAGGATTCACGTTCTCCGGGAACTCACCACACGACGAAGATGGCGACCAGGATGAACACGATCACGATCAGCGCCACCGCGACCAGCGCGAGTCTCCCCGTGTAGGGAAACCGCTGGGCCATCGGTGCTTCCTGATGGGAGAGGCCCGACGTCTGCGGCGATTCGGGCGGGGTGTCGCCCGGGCGCACCGAACCGCCCGGTTCGAGGCCGGGCGTCTGCGATGGGTCCGGGTTGACCTCGCTCGTTGGGTCCTGGGTGCGGCGGTCGGTGTCACTGTCACTGGGGTCGTCACGATTCATTTACGTTTCCTCACCGTCGAGCTCGTGGGAGTTCTTTCCAGAGCGGTTACCCGCCGCCGCGATATCTACACCCGCGATCTCTGCACCCGGGACGCGCGCGCCGAAGAATGCGTAGGCTTCGAACAGGTGCCGCACCGGCGCGTCGATCGGCGTCGATCAGAGGAGAAGCATGTCCGAGACCACCTTGATCATCTTCGGTGCCACCGGAGATCTGACCAAGCGGCTGCTGTTACCCGCCTTGGGGCAATTGCTGGACGGTGAGCCGGATCGGCAGGTGCATCTGGTCGGGGTCGGTCGGTCGGAGCGGGCGAACGACGACTGGCGTTCGGAGGTGCGGGAGGCCTTCGGCAGCGATGCCGGCCCCGCCGCCAGCGCGCTCGCCGGCGAAACCGTCTACCGCCAAGGGGATCTCACCAAGTCGGCGGATCTCATCCGGCTTCTCGGTGAGGCAAAGGGTCGGCCAGTGCTGTATTTCGCGGTGCCGGCCGCCATCACGCAGCGCTCTTGTGAAGCGTTGCGGGATGTGAACATTCCGGACGGCACGATTCTCGTGTCGGAGAAGCCGTTCGGTACCGACGAAGCCGGCGCGCACGCGCTCAACAAGTTGCTCACCGAACTCGTCCCCGAGCGCCAGGTTTTCCGCGTCGACCACTTCCTCGGGCAATCGGTGCTGCTCGACCTGCTCAGTGTCCGTTTTGCCAATCGCATGTTCGAGCCGGTGTGGTCCGCCGATCACATCGAGTCCGTGGTCATCCGATACGACGAGGATCTCGGTCTCGAGGGCCGCGCCGACTTCTACGAGAAGACCGGTGCGCTGCGCGACATGGTGCAAAGCCATCTGTTGCAACTGTTGTCGGTGGTCGCGATGGATTCGCCCGCGTCGCTGGGTGAACGCGATCTGCGGGATGCGACCGGCGCGGCCCTGCGTGCGGTCCAGATCTGGGATGACGACCCGGTCGCCCACTCCCGTCGGGCCCGCTATACCGCCGGTGAGGCCGGAGGCAAACATCTACCGTCCTACGTCGACGAAGACGGAGTGGATCCGTCACGCAACATCGAGACCCTGGCGGAGGCGACCTTCGAGGTGCGCACCGCCCGGTGGCAGGGCGTGCCGTTCACGCTGCGCTCGGGAAAAGCACTCGAACCCGCGACCAAGGAGATCGCCCTGACCTTCCGCCCGGTGCGCCATCTGCCCGAGCAGTTCGGCAGCACCGTGGCACCGAATGTGTTGCGGCTGAGGTTCAGTCCGGATGTCATGCGCGTGGAACTCAACATCCACGACGGCGCCAACCCATTCGAGATCAAGGCGATCGGGTTCGACGCCGACCTCGGCCATGGGTCGTTGCGGGCATACGCGGAGGTGCTCTCGGGGATTCTCGACGGCGACGCCACCCTGGCCGTTCGGGGCGACGCGGCCGAACAGTGCTGGCGGATCGTGCAACCCGTGATAGACGCGTGGAACGCGGGCAAGGTGCCGCTGGAGGAATATCCGGCCGGCAGTTCCGGCCCGGAATCGTGGCCCCGGCTGGGAGCCGGGTCATGATCAGAGCAGGATCGTGAACCATGGGACCGACGATGCGGATGTTGGTGGCCGATGTGACGGTGGATTTCGCCGCCGATCGCGATGACGTCTACCGCTATCTGACCGATCCGCGTCACCGCCCACTGTGGCAGGCGAGTTTGCGCCGCGTCGACGGCGTCATGGATCTCGGTACGCCGGGCGGCGTCGGCTCGAGTTGGACCGACGTCACGGCCGTCCCGTTCGTCAGCTCGGCGATGGAGGTCGTCGAGAGCACCGCTGGGCGACGCTGGCGGGAGATCGGGCGGTGGGGGCCGGTCGATGCCGCGCTCAGCCTGGAATTCGCCGACCACAGCGCGCAATCGACCTGCGTGCAATCGACCAGGGCGCAGTCGACGAAGGTCCGGGCCCGTGCGCACCTGACCGTGCCCGTCCTCGCCGCACCGGCGCTGTACTTGGTGCGGTCGCTCGCGCCCGCGGCGGTGCGTGGCGATTTACACAAGGCCGCAAGCATCCTCGACGCGCGGGCGCTTGGCGCCCGCAGTAGCAACATCCACCACCAGGAGGCATCATGACCGACCGTCCCACTCTCATCCCGGACGCCACCCATCCGATCACCGTCGATCCCACACCGGGTCGGGTGCGGATATGGTTCGGCGATCAACTGATCGCCGACACCACGCATGCGCTGACTCTGCGCGAGGCGACATACCCACCAGTGCAATACATTCCACGTGCCGACGTCGATGCGCAGGTACTCACCGACAGTGCACATTCCACCTATTGCCCGTACAAGGGTGAGGCCGGATATCACGGGCTGCGAGCCGCCGACGGCACCGCGGCCGCAGACAAGGCCTGGTTCTACGCCGATCCGTACCAGGCCGTCGCGCCGATCGCCGACCATCTCGCGTTCTACCCCGACGCCGTACGCATCGAGACCGAAGAGCCTGCGTAGCCGCGTTCACGTGTCGCCATCTTTTCACGTGTCGCCATACACGGGGCGTGGGCCGAAGCCCTATGAAGTTCTCAACGAACGGTCGCGGTCCCGGCAAGCCGGGTGCAGGGTCAGAAAGGCGTTGTGGGTAGGGCAGTTTCAAGCAGCTGAGTTCAGGCGGCTGGTGTCAGGCGGCCGGTTTCAGGCAGCGCTGTCGAGGCGTAGGGTGCGCCGGTTGTAGGCCGGCAGCGGTCGTCGTCGGGGATCGACCGTGGCGGGTGGGATCAGCCACGGATGCCG